>NZ_JACAQP010000005.1:0-435410 GCF_013387025.1 Pseudomonas reactans
AAGATTAAATTCCGAAACCCCATTTGCGAAAGCAGATGGGGTTTTGTTTTGGGCGGTCGAAAAGTTCAGCGCCGCAAATCCCCCGACAAATTTGCACAGTTATTTCTGAACCAGACCACTAGAATAGGCACCTAACCTTTTTTAGAGTCCGAGCCCTACCTATGCCCGATCCGGTTGATGCCCATGAGGTGTCGGATTTACCACTGGACGACCTGGTGGCATGCCATGAGTGCGACTTGCTGATGCGCAAACCAGTGCTCGCCCTCGGCGAAAAAGCCCAATGCCCGCGTTGCGGTTACGAGCTGTACGCTCACCGCCATAACGTCGTTGAGCGAAGCCTCGCCTTGGTGCTGGCGGCGTTGCTGTTGTACATCCCCGCGAACTTTCTTCCGATCATGCAGCTCAATCTACTTGGGCAGTCTTCTGAAGACACCGTGTGGAGCGGCGTCGTCGGCCTGTTCGATACCGGCATGCAAGGCGTGGCCGCGGTCGTCTTCCTGTGCAGCATGGGTATTCCCTTGCTCAAGCTGCTCTGCCAGTTGGCAGTGTTGCTCAGCATCCGATGGAACATCGGCCGCAGTTATGGACTGCTGTTGTACCGCATCTACCATCACATGAAAGACTGGGGGATGCTGGAGGTCTACCTGATGGGCGTGCTGGTAGCGATCGTAAAACTCGCTGACATGGCCGCCATCACGATCGGCCTGGGCCTGGTCTGCTTTGTCAGCTTATTAGTGGTTCAAGTGTTGCTTGAGGTGGTGATGTCGCCCCACCAGATCTGGCAAGCGTTGTCGGGAGAGGATGATCATGCGGGCGATTGATGCAGGCATTCTGATTTGTACGGAATGCCATGAGTTGAACAAACAGGACGTCGACAGCGACGAGCAAATCTGCACGCGTTGCGGTGCGCTGATCCATGCCCGTCGCCCAAACAGCCTCACCCGCACGTGGGCACTGTTGATCACGGCGGCCATCTTGTACATTCCCGCCAACCTGTTACCTATCATGACCATCAACGCCCTTGGCCAGGGTGATCCCAGTACGATCATGGCCGGTGTGATTCAACTGGTGCAGCACGGCATGTACCCCATTGCTGCCGTGGTGTTCATTGCCAGCATTCTGGTGCCAACGTTCAAGCTGGTTGGTATAGGTCTGCTACTGTTCTCGGTGCAGCGTCATCAACCGTTGTCCGCGCAACAACGTATTGTGATGTACCGCTTTATCGAATTCATTGGCCGCTGGTCCATGCTGGATATCTTCGTGATCGCCATTCTGGTGGCGGTTGTAAACTTTGGGCGACTTGCCAGCGTCGAGGCCAATCTCGGCGCGGCAGCGTTCGCCAGTGTGGTGATCTTGACGATGCTTGCCGCAGTAACTTTCGATCCCCGACTGATTTGGGATAACACGGAGTCGGACGACGACCATGAGTGATTTGCCTAAAGCTAAAACCCGCCCAGCGTCTAACTGGTCGGCCATTTGGGTGCTGCCCCTGATTGCCCTGATCATCGGTGGCTGGCTGGGGTGGCGTGCCTACTCCCAGCAGGGCATCGATATCCAGGTGCGCTTTGAAAGCGGTGAAGGTATCCAGGTCAACAAGACTGAAGTGGTCTACAAAGGCATGCCGGTGGGCAAGGTCAAGGCCCTGGCCCTGGATGACGAAGGCAACAATCGCGGGGTGATCGCCACCATCGAGATGAACAAGGACGTCGACCAGTACCTCAAGACCAACACGCGCTTCTGGCTGGTCAAACCGAGCGTCACCCTTGCCGGTATCACCGGCCTGGAAACCCTGGTGTCAGGCAACTACATCGCCGCGAGCCCCGGCGACGGGGAGCCCACACGCAAATTCAAGGCGCTCTCCGAAGAGCCGCCTTTGTCCGATGCCAAGCCCGGCCTGCACCTGACCGTCAAGGCTGACCGTCTTGGCTCACTCAACCGTGGCAGTCCGGTGTTCTACAAACAGATCCAGGTCGGCCAGGTCAAAAGCTACCTGCTCTCCGAAGACCAGAGCACGGTCGAGATCAAGGTCTACATCGAACCCACCTACGCCAGCCTGGTGCGTAAACACACACGTTTCTGGAACGCCAGCGGCATTAGCATCGACGCCAACCTGTCCGGTGTGAAAGTCCGTAGCGAATCGCTCTCCAGTATCGTCGCCGGCGGTATAGCCTTCGCCACGCCGGAGAATCGCAAGGACAGTCCGCCCACCGATCCGAGCCTGCCCTTCCGTTTGTATGAAGATTTCGATGCGGCCGCTGCCGGCATCAGGGTCAAGGTCAAGCTCACCGACTTCGAAGGCCTGCAGGCGGGGCGCACCCCTGTCATGTACAAAGGCATCCAGGTCGGCAGCCTGAAAACCCTGAAGATCAACCCAGACCTTTCCAGTGCCAACGCAGAACTGACGCTCGATCCCCTGGCCGAAGATTACCTGGTACAGGACACTCAATTCTGGGTCGTCAAACCTTCCATATCCTTGGCAGGTATCACCGGGCTTGAGGCCTTGGTCAAGGGTAACTACATCGCCATTCGCCCAGGCGACAAAGGCACCCCTCCACAAAGGGAGTACGTGGCCCGCGCCAAGGCACCACCGCTGGACCTGCGCTCCCCTGGCTTGCACATGGTGCTGTTCACCGATAACCTCGGCTCCCTGGATGTCGGCAGCCCGATCCTCTACAAGCAGGTCAAGGTCGGTTCGGTGCAGAGCTACCAGTTCTCGCGCAAGAACAAGCAACTGGTGATCGGCGTCCACATCGAGAAGGAATACGAAAACCTGGTCAACGGCTCGACGCGCTTCTGGAACGCCAGCGGCGTCACCCTGACCGGTGGCCTTACCGGCGGCATCCAGGTCAAGAGTGAGTCCCTGGCCAGCCTGATGGCCGGCGGCATCGCCTTCGAAACCCCGGAACCAAACGTACCGCTGAAAAAGCGCATCCCGCGTTTCCGTCTATTCGCAGACCGCGAAGCCGCCAACCAGCACGGCATCCTGGTGACCATCAAGGTCGACCGCGCCGACGGCATGCGCCCTGGTACTCCGGTACGTTTCAAAGGTCTGGACGTGGGCAAGATTGAAAGTGTCGACCTCAGTGCCGACATGCAATCGGTGCTGCTCAGCGCACGCATCACTCAGGTAGCAGACCGCATCGCACGCGTCGGCAGCCAGTTCTGGGTGGTCAAGCCTGAGCTGGGTCTGATGAAAACCTCCAACCTGGAAACCCTGGTCACTGGGCAATACATCGAAGTGCAGCCAGCGGCGAAAAATGCCGGCCCACAAAAGAGTTTTGTCGCGCTGGATCAACCCCCAGAAGCTGTGCATCAGGAAGCTGGTTTGAGTCTGACCCTCAGCGCCGCACGCCGCGGTTCGCTGAAGGAAGGCGTACCGGTCACGTATCGCGAAGTCACCGTGGGCAAAGTGACCGGCTACGAATTGGGCCAGACCGCAGACCGTGTGCTGATCCATATCCTTATCGAGCCTAAATATGCGCCACTGGTACGAGGCGGTAGCCGCTTCTGGAATACCAGTGGGTTTGGCCTCGACTTCGGTCTATTCAAAGGCGCTACTGTGCGTACTGAATCCTTGGAGACGTTGGTTGCCGGTGGCATCGCCTTCGCGACACCAGACGGCGAACGCATGGGCAACGCTGCCCGCCCACAACAAACCTTCCCGCTGTTCGACAAGTTTGAAGATGAGTGGCTGACCTGGGCGCCTAAAATCCCACTCGGCAAATAAGCGCTCACAAAAAAGGCCGCGATCCAGAAGATCGCGGCCTTTTGCATTTCAGCGAAGCAAATCAGACCTCATCCAACTCCGGCTCATCCGCCTGCACATTCATTGTCGCCTTCACCACATCGTGGCGACGGATGTACTTCCAGTCCGCCTCATCGATATAGATCCCATTCGGGCCACTGCCGCCTTCCAGGTCGATGGCCACCTGGGCCGACACCTGCGGCTTTACACTCGCCAAAATCGGCACAAAACCCAGCTGCAAACTGGTCTCCAGCAACGCCGCCTGGTTCTTCTCATCGATGTCCGCCGCCTCATCGAGGTAGTACGGCAAACGCACGCGCCCGGCCTGGTCGCGGTCCATCAAGTGCAGCAACAAGTACATGTTGGTCAGCGCCTTGATGGTCATGGTGGTGCCGTTGGACGCCGCGCCATCGATGTCGGTATGAATCACCGGCTGGCCATGCACCTTGGTGATTTCGAACGCCAGCTCGAACAAGTCCTTGAGGCCCAACTGGTTATGGTTGGCAGCCACCAGGCGCGCCAGGTATTCCTTGGCTTCTTCGTTCTTGTTGTCCTGCTCGGCGCTTTGGCTAAGGTCGAACACCGACAGTGTTTCGCCTTCTTCATACTGACCAGCACTGTGGATGATCTGGTCGATATGCTTGAGCGCTTCCTTGTTCGGCGCCAGCACGATACGGAAGCTTTGCAGGTTGGAGACCTGGCGTTTATTGATCTCGCGGTTGAACAGCGCCAGTTGGTGTTCAAGGCTGTCGTAGTCGCTGCGGATATTGCGCAGGGTCCGCGCAATATCGGTGACCGCCGCACGGCGTGCCTTGCCCAGCGTCAGGGCTTCATCGGTACGGTGCGCATAGGCGTTGATCAGCAACTGCAGGCGACGCTCAACGTCATCCTCGCTGTCGAACTTGGCCACGCCCTTGAGGCGCACCTGCGCATACAACGCTTCGATCTGGCCATCAGCGCGCAGCAATCCTTGCCAACTGTCCTGATAGTCATTGAGCAACGGCAGCAGGTTGTCCATGGAGTCATCGACCGGGTCCATGAACGGTGTACCGAACGGCAAGTCAGCCGGTAGCAACTGACGACGACGCAACGCGTCATCCAGCGTGCGCTGCTTGGCTTCCATATCGCCGATCTGACGGCCCACCAGTTGCAGCTTGGCCGACAGCTGCTGGACGCGTTCAGTGAAGGCATCACTGGAGCGTTTCAATTCATCCTGCGCCGCTTCCATCTGCGCCAGGTTTTCCAGCTTCTCGCCTTCTTCTGCGCTCAGGGTTTGTGCGCGGCGGAAGTCTTCCAGGGCTTTTTGCGCATCCAGCACCTGCTGGTACAACGCTTCGGTCTGAGTCTTGCTCGCAGCGCGGTCAGATGCGACAGCCTGCTGGGTTTTCAGTTGCTTGAGTTCTTTCTCCAGACGCTCTTTCTGGTCGCGTAATGCCGCGCGATCCGCGAGTGCCTGCAATGCTGGCGGTTCAATGTGGGAGATGTCGATGGACAGCCCCGGCACTTCAAAACGCTCGCCCTTGAAGCCATCGAGGATCTGCTCCAGGGATTTGACCCACTGGCCATCCTCGTCCAAGGTGATGCCGTGCTCGCCCAACGGCAGGCTGAACAACGAACTGTTGAACAGGCGCATCAGACGCTCGACGTCCTGCTGTGAGAATTCCTCCCGCAGCTTGGCGTAGCTGTTGTTGTCGGCATGGTCGAGTTGCTGCTTGACCGACTTCAAGCGCTTTTCCAAGTCACGCAGACGCTCGTCCAGGTCCTCGGCGCTGAACTGCCGGGACTGCGCCAAGGCACCCGCCAATTCATCGTGCGCATCCTTGGCTGCCAGCAACTGCTGCTCCAGCACTTTCACATCATCCACCAGGGCAAAGCGATGCTTGAGCACCGACAGCTCGCCCAGCCAACGCTGGATCCCGCTGATCTCACGCTCCAGGCGCATCAACTCCTGGGTGCCGCCACGCTGGTCGTTCTGCAGCGCATCCTGTTCGTTGCGGTAATGTTCGGCCTGGATGGTCAGCTCTTCCTTGCGCGCACTGGCGTAGTCCGACCAGGTGCCCAGCAACGAATCGAGCAATGGCGACAGGCGATGCAATTTGCCACGCAACACGTCGCGCAGGCGTACGCCATTGGACAGCGCCTCAACCAGCGGGCCGGCGGCAACCAGCGAGTTGTAGTCCTGCTCCATGCGTCGTACATCGCGGAAGGCTTCTTCGCACGCGGCAATGTAATCCACGCTGCCGGAGCGCAGGCTGTGTTCAAACGCATCGAGGAACAGCTGCTTGAGCTTGGCCGCGGTGATTTCGCGCATGTGCAGCAGATTGATAAACAGTGCGCGGAAGGTCTTCAGGCTCTGCTCGCTGGTGGAACGCAACGGAATCAGGGTCAGGTCCAATGGGATCGACGTGTGGCCGCCCACCAGCAAACGGCGCAGTTCATCCGGCTTGAGTTCGTAGGCTTTCAGGCCTTCGCGCTCAAGTTTGGTGAACAGTTCTTTCTGACGCAGGCAGGTGTCGTTCTTCTGGTAGTGGGCCAGGTCCAGCTTGCCCGCATAGGCAAAGAACTGGTGACCAAAACCACCGCCCGGGCCGCGCCCGACCACGCCGATCACGTGCGGGCCGTGGGGCAGGGAAACTTCCACCAGGATGTAGCTGGTGTCGGTGGCAAAGTAGAAGCGCCGCGATTGTTCCAGGGTGTACTTGCCGAAACTCATGTCCGACATGCGCGCCAGGATCGGGAACTGCAAGGCGTTGATCGAGGCGGATTTACCCAGGTTGTTCGCGCCATACACCGACAGTGGTTCTTCCAGCGGGAACAAACCCAGGCTGTAACCGGCGGTGTTCAATAGGGCGAAGCGGCGGATGCCGTAGCGTTCCTTACTCATGCGTCGGTCTCCTGTTCTTCGGCAATGGCGCGGGCCAGGGCGTCTTCTTCGCTTTCGTCTGCAAAGTCACTCAAGTCCAGCGGGTCATCGGTTTTCAGCAATTTCTCATCACTGTCTTCGTCGATGATCACCGGTGCTGGCAGCGGTAGCACGCTGTGCACGCTGGCCGCGAGATCACGGTCTTGCTGCACCGACAGGCACACATCAAGGAAACGGTGCATCGGCGGCAGGAAGCGATAGATACCGTTGTCTTCGCTGGCAAAACCCAGCTGGGTCATGCGGCGCATGATTTTTTCTTCGAGTTCTTCCTGGGTCTGCACTTCGGCCTGGATAAACAGGTCGCGGTACTTCTCCAGCAGCGACGGCAGCTCATCACGGCCGAGGCTACCACCATCCAACACGGCAATCGGGTCACGGCCCTGGTCGGCCAGGTGCTCGACGATGATGAAGGTGAACAACGCCAGACGCTGGGCGGTCTTGTTCACCTGCGCGGCGGCCACGGCGGTGTCCGGCACGAAGTAGTAGAAACCCCGCGTATCGCAGACCAGTTCAAAGCCCAGGGCCTTGAACAGCGTGCGGTACTGGTCCTGGAAGTTCGACAGTTGCGCGTACAGCTCCGGGTCGCGGCGGCTGACGTGGTAACCCTTGAACAGCTCGCGAAAGATCGGCGCCAGCAGGGACAGTTCGGATAGATCAAGATGCATGGGGTGTACTCGCAGAGTGCTCGGCGGCGTCGGATCCGGCCGGGAGCAGGGCGAAGGAGCGCAGGCTGACCTGGTGCTCGGTGGTGTGGTACTCGCGGCGTTCCAGGCGTTCGCGCTTGAAGCGTTTTTCGCGGGACAGGCGCGAGAACCAGTACAGCAATTCGTCGGTGGCGCCGTCTGGTTCCTGCTCCAGCAGCCAGGTCATCAGGTCCGGCATCGGCAGCGCGTCTTCGCAGCGTTCGAGCATCTCCTTGACCGTGCGCGGCGCGCGCTGGGCGTCGCCCTTGTGGGATTTGTGCGCCTTGGGGAATTTTGCCGGTTTCGGCTCGAAATTCGCCAGGGCGTAGACATAGGCTTCCACTTGGCTGGCACTGCCGAGGAAGGTGCTTTGCGGGCGGGTAAACATCGGCATCGCCGCTTGCGGCACCGCGTCCAGGCCCTTGCGGCGAATCGCCGACAGCGCCAGCGCCGCGCCACGGGTCACGGCGTTGTGCCGGCGCGCTTCTTCACGCAGCGGCAGCAGCAGTTCCCGCGCATGACGCAAGGTCAGTTGGGCGCTGGTCTGCATTTCGAGGATGCGCGCGTGGGTGCGCAGCAGCATGTCGTCGTCCACCAGGTGGCCGAGGCGCTGTTGCTCGGTGAGCATGCGCAGCAGCACATTTTCCACCTTGCGCACGCCTTGTTCGAAGGCGCCATCGGCGTTCACCAGTTGGATCATCGGTTCGACGTATTCGTCCCAGGTCGCCAGGACTTCGGCGTAACGCTGGCGCAACGGGATCTGCCGGTCGCTGGTCTTGGCCCGGTCGGCCACGGCGGCCAGGGCTTGTTCGTCGTTGGCGAGTTTTTTCAGCACGTCCCGCACGCGCATGTCGAGCAGGCGCAGTTGGCGGGCGAGGTCGTGGCCATCACGGATGTCGAAGGCGTCCTGGATATAACCCGCCAGGCGCTCGAGGTGGCGCAGGTAAGCTTCGATTTCCAGGCACAGGCCAAGCCGGTGCTCCTTGCGAAGATAAGCCAGGAAGTCGTGGATCTGTGCGTTGAGCTCGAAACGGTTCGGGCTCTTGGCGACAGGCACCAGGATGTCCAGGCGAATCCACACGTCCAACAGGCTGGTAATGTCCTGTGGCGTGCTGTCCAGTTGTTGGGCCGCCAATTGCGCGCGCAACTCGCCAAGGCTCAAGGTGCCTTGGTCGAAGTGTTCGCACAGTGGCTCAAGCAGGGCCCAGTGTTCGGCGAGGGCGCGCAAGACGCGCTTGGGTTCGATCATCGGAATGGCCGGCTGGTTGGCGATTAAAAGTCGCGATTGTACTGCATCGGACGCGGGATTTATCCACAGCCGGTCAGTGCGCAGTGGGCGATTGTTGCCGAACAGCGGTAGAATCCCCGCTCTTTAGTTATCCACAAGTGACCGAGCTGTGCTTATCGAGTCCCGACGTCGCGCTTACTTGACCGCCATGCAGGTGGTCAACTGGCTGCCCCGCACCGAACTGCCGTTTGCCGCGCCGTCGCGGCCCGAGCTGTTGCAGGCGCTTGAGCCCTATGAGGCGTTCGAGTCGTCCGGCGAGGAGGCGGCCGCGCCAGTGGCGGTGGTCAAGCCTGCGCCTGAAGCGCGCCCGGTCGTCGAACGGGCCAAGGTCGAAGTGCCGCGCCCGTCGCCGGTGACCAAAGCGGCCAAAGTCGTGGAAGAGGCCGCCCCGGTGGTCAAGGCCCCGGTGGTGCCGCCACCGCGTTTCGCCCTGCAGTTACTGCGGGCCGGGCGCTGCCTGCTGCTGGTCGAGTTGCCGACCGGCGAACGCTTCCAGACCCGCGACCCCGCCTACATGCTGCTCAAGGACATGCTGCGCGCTGCCGGCCTGCCCGACAGCCCGCAAATCGTCGGCGACCCGGTGCGCTGGCCGCTGTTGGTGCGCGGCAACATGGACCAGGGCCCGGAAGCGGCCCGGGATTTTGTGCAAGGTTTTGTGTCTGCGCGCCTGGAAGACGAACCCTGCGTGTGCCTGTGGCTGATCGGCCTGCCTGCGGTGCGCTTTGCCGGCGAAGCCAATGCCGAAGCCTGGTACCGCGAACTGCAGGTCGAAGGCCTGGGTTCGGTATGGGCCCTGCCGGGCCTGGAATTATTAATGGAAGAGCCACAGCGTAAGGCTGATGTCTGGCAAGCCATGCGCCGGCTGATGGCGCGCTGGAAAAAAACCGATGAGTGAGGCTTTATCCTTTCGCCCGATGACCGAGGCTGACCTCGACGCCGTGCTGAAAATCGAATACGCGGCGTTCAGCCACCCCTGGACCCGCGGGATCTTTCTCGACGGGCTGGGCAAATACCAGATCTGGCTGATGTTCGAAGGTGAACAGCAGGTGGGGCACGGCGTGGTGCAGATCATCCTCGACGAGGCTCACCTGCTGAATATCACCGTGAAGCCGGAAAACCAAGGCCGCGGCCTTGGCCTGGCGCTGCTGGAGCACCTGATGTCCCGCGCCTACGCCGCCAGTGCGCGTGAATGCTTCCTGGAAGTGCGCGACAGCAATACCGGCGCGTTTCGCCTGTATGAGCGTTATGGCTTCAACGAAATCGGCCGTCGGCGGGATTATTACCCCGCCGTAGGTGGCCGCGAAGATGCGGTCGTCATGGCCTGCACGCTAGTGGATTAAGCGATGATCCCCTGTGGGAGCGGGCTTGCTCGCGAATTCGGTGGTTCAGTTGACACAACTTTGACTGACCCAGCGCATTCGCGAGCAAGCCCGCTCCCACATTTTAGACGGCGGTGTGTCAGCGGTTTCCGTCTACCGGGTCAATATCGGCCAATTCAGCCTCATCCAGACCATTCCCGCCGCCAATCTCGTCCTCATCCACGATACTCAGGTCGTAATCCGCCGGATTGTCCTCGCCTTCCTCCCTGGCATCCCGCGCGCCATCCTCAGGGATCAGTGTTTCCGGGGTTAAATCATCACCGCTCTGCGCCGAGGGCTCATCCTGGTCAAAATCCAGCTCGCGCATCGAGCCCATGCGATCCTCGTTGTCATCAACGGGTTCAGGCTGCGTAGCGCCGTAGGGACGTCGTGATTCAGTCATGGCCAATCCTCATACTGTGGGGCTTATAGTGTGTGGACAGGCTGCGCGGCCCAAAGATTCAAGCTAATTCACGCTTGTTATTCACCGGCAGGGCGTGACCTGGACGTGGGGTTGTCAGTCACAAAACTGCGCATCATTCCTGAGGCTTTCCCTGATGAACGAACTACAAGACCTGCTTGATAACAATGAACGCTGGGCGGACGCGATCAAACAGGAAGATCCCGAATTCTTCGCCAAGCTCGCCCGCCAGCAAACCCCGGAATACCTGTGGATCGGCTGCTCCGACGCCCGCGTGCCGGCCAACGAGATCGTCGGCATGCTGCCGGGTGACCTGTTCGTGCACCGCAACGTGGCCAACGTGGTGCTGCACACCGACCTCAATTGCCTGTCGGTGATCCAGTACGCAGTGGACGTGCTCAAGGTCAAGCATATCCTCGTCACCGGCCACTATGGCTGCGGCGGCGTGCGCGCCTCGATGCAGGACCGCCAATTCGGCCTGATCGACGGCTGGCTGCGCACCATTCGCGACCTTTACTACGAAAACCGTGACGTGCTGGCCCAGTTGCCGACCGAAGAAGAGCGCGTCGACCGTATGTGCGAGCTGAACGTGATCCAGCAAGTGGCCAACGTCGGCCACACCAGCATTGTGCAAAACGCCTGGCACCGTGGGCAGAGCCTGTCGATCCATGGTTGCATCTACGGCATCAAGGATGGGCGCTGGAAGAGCTTGAACACCACCATCAGTGGCTTCGAGCAATTGCCGCCGCAGTACCGCCTGCGTCCGTTGGGTGAAGCCTAAGGTCGTTTGCGTTCACGCCACTGGGCCATGAATGCCTGGCCCTCGGCGTTCAGCAGCTCGTCGTGACCGGTAATCCAGCCTCGGCAGTTCAGCTCGCCGCATTGGCATGCGAACTGCCGGACCAGCACGTCTTCGGTCATGGCGTAATCCATGCTCAGCAGCTCGCCTGGGTGGATTTCACACAGGGCCCAGACCTCCAGATAGTGCAGGTCGAGAAACACATTCGGTTTGCATGAATGTGAAAACAGGCCACTGAACCAACAGTCGTAGAGGTGGGTACGCGACGATAGCTGTAACGTGTGCAGGCGTCGCTCGCTCAGGGCGTAGCCGGAGACTTTGGCGATGCATACACGGCTGTCAAAGGCCGTGCGTGCCCTGATTCCGACTCCCACACCTTCAATGTTCAGCACCACTTCGAATTTCTCGCTCGAAGGGTAGCCTTGTCCGAGCGTGGGCTTGAACGGGTAGAGACAGTCGCTCACAGCAGTTTCAGCCTTATCCTTGGCCTGAGTTTTCATGACGCTCCTGGTTTAGGCTGCATCGACCTGCCGGTGGTGTCTGACTGCCAGTCTTGCAGCTGATGGGTGCCGCTCAAGACTCGCGGAAGAGGGAGCCGATTTCTACTGTCAATGTTGACAGTAGAAATCGGTTTTTTTGTGCGAATTACAGCGCCGGGGCTGCAATGGCTGGGGTGGGGGCGGCACTCTTGAGTTGTTTCAACTGCGTCTTGATGGCGGGCGTGGCGCATTTCGCGTTTGCATCCTCCGGGGACAAGTTGCGCACCGAGGTGTAGAACAACTCACAGGTCTGCTCTTTGCGTGTGACTTGCCACGTATTCATGCACGCCTTGAGCAACACGTTCGGATCACTTGCGGGTTTCTGACCCATTCCGGCCTGCCAACAGGCGGCGCTCAGATCCTGGCCCATTACCTTCAAGCCGGCTTCGTCGGCTTTCTGTTCGTTGCCGTCATAGGTGTCGGGGCTCGCGGCATACCAGATGTAACTCGGGTGGTTGGCGCCCAGCACTGACACGCTCTTGCCTGTCGTCGGGCTGATCTGCGCCAGGCCCAGTACTCCCACGGTCTGGCCGTATTGCTGTTTGATCCAGTTTCGCACCGGTGCGCCAAACGCCACCATCGGCAATGCGCCTTTGGCGGGCAGGCTCAGTTCCTGGACCATGCGTGTCTGGTAGTCGGTGAAGTAGCTGTAGACGGTTTCCAGGTCCTTGCCCGCGTTGGAGGGCGCGGCGATGGGGGCGATATCGATGATGGTCTGGTAAGCCGGCGTTTCAGTGGCCGGGATGCCATTGTCCGTGAGCAGGGTGGCCCAGCGGTCGGTGGTGGCCGACTCCAGATAGTCCTGAGCCTGGGTCAGCGAGTAATCCGGCGGGAAGTGCAGCAGTTCGATGCTCTTGCGGTTTTCCAGGGCCATGCCTAATGGCAGGAACAAGTACCAGTTGTAGGCCCACTTGCCGTCAGTGTTGAGTTTGTTGGCGCCTTGGTAGGCCAGGTCGGCGGTATTGAGCAACGTGGTCAGGGGTTGACCGTAACTGTCAGGCACACCGCTGAAGGTCGCTGAGACCTGCCCGTCATGGGTCTTGACGCTGACTTTTGCGCGGCTGTAGCCGTCCCGTTGCAGGCTCTGGTTCAAATAATGTTCAGCCGTCTGCTCCAGCGTCCATGGCCGAAAGCAGATCACATTGCAATTGTTGGGGAAGGCGAACAGTTGGGTCACGCGTTGCGTACTCCCCAATGGCACCTCGATGTCGGCCTGTACGACCGCACTCGCCATCAGTGCGGCCAGGGTGAAGGACAACCTGGTCGGTTTAAACATTGTTGGTTCCTTGTCAGCGAAAGCCCGTCTGCGCGGGGTGAAAGCCCACCTCCACACAGTAGCGGTTGACCAGGAAAACCGCGTGCTAAATCGCCAGGTGTGTCGCTATTGGATAAGAAAACCTACAGGCTGAACTGCAACGCGTTGCTCAAGTCGCCCATGGGTTTCTGGCCACGGGCGGTCATCGCGTCATCCCGTTGCTTGAGGCCGTCCAAGGTCTCCAGTTGGAATACGCGGGTGATCAAGCGCAGGATCGACGCCGTGTCGTACACCGTATGGTCTACCGTGCCTTTGCGCGCGAATGGCGACACCACAATCGCCGGAATCCGCGTACCAGGGCCCCAGCGGTCGCCCTTGGGCGGTGCCACGTGGTCCCACCAACCACCGTTTTCATCGACGGTGACCACCACCACCATGTTTTTCCACTGTGGGCTCTCTTGCAGCACCTTCAAGGCACGGGCGATATGGCGGTCGCCCGAGGCCACGTCGGCGTAGCCAGCATGCATATTCAGGTTGCCCTGAGGCTTGTAGAAGGTCACAGCGGGCAGTTTGCCGGCTTGGGCGTCGGCGAAGAACGTATTGGTGCTGGACTCATCACCCAAACCGCCATCGCGCAGGCGCTTGTCACGCTCCACACGATTCTGCGGACCCTGCTGCTTGAAGTAGTTGAATGGTTGGTGGTGATACTGGAAGTTCGGGATCTTCGGGATACCGCCCGAATCCTTGAACTGGTCCAGGGTGGCTTGCCACGCACCGGCATACCAGGCCCAGTCGATATTCTTTTTCGACAGCTTGTCGCCAATGTGTTCGTGGGTTTGCGGCACCAGCACATTGGGCAGGTCGGGTTTGGAGTAATCCGGGTTTTCCGGATCGCGGATCCAGGTCGGCCAGTAGGGCGGGGCCAGGGTGTTCACGCCGTAACCGTCGGGGGTCAACGCGCTGGGGCCGAACTGAGGCGGGCCGGTCATGGCGCTGGCCGGGGACTTGTCCAGCGGCTTGAGGCGCGGGTCGGTGGGGTCATCGCTTTGCAGCGTGGCGATCTGCGCCTTGGCCACCGATTGCGCGGCATTCGGATAAAACGGCGCGGTGGCGCTGATCAGGTACTGGTGGTTGAGGAACGAGCCACCAAACGCACCCTGGAAGAAGTTGTCGCAGAGTACAAACTCCTTGGCCACGTCCCACAGGCGCAGGGAATAACGGCTCTGGGCGTAATGGCCCATCACCAGGCCACCCGAGTCGGCCCAGGCGACAAAGTTGTCGTTCTTGCCGCCGTTGATCTGCATCTGGTTCTGATAGAACACGTGCCACAAGTCGCGGGTGACCAGGCTCAGGGGCAGGTCTTCGGCGTTCGGGCCCTTGAGCGCGAAGGGCGCGTTGGGCAGGTTTTCCTGGAATTGCATTTCGCTGGGGTAGGTCACCCCGTCGACCGTTTGCGGGCCGACTTGCAGCACGCCACCCCAGGCCGGTGGCAGAGTGGTCAGCAGGCTTCCGTCGCGGTCGCGTTGTTGGGTATCGGCGGCGGACAGCGCCGACAGCGGCTTCTCCACGCCAGGGAAATCTGCAAACAGGTTATTGAAGCTGCGGTTCTCGGCATAGATCACCACCACGGTTTTCACCTGGTCGTGGAGTGCCTTGTCCAACTCTTGCGACGTGAGCGGACGTGCCACCGGTTTGCCCGGCGCTTCGCTGGTGTTGCCGCAGGCACTTAACGTCGCGCCGACCCCCAACACCGCCGCGCCTCCCAGGAAACGCCGGCGGCTGGTGTCGACCGGTGGTTGAGCGGCGGAATCGGGGGCAGGGCGGTCTTCGTGCTCGTCACTCATTGCGGGGGAGTCCTTGGCGAGATGTTGCAAGATATTTCGCAGGACGGTAGCAATGCAATGTGACGGAACGAAGACAGAGCTTTCACAGCAGGCGCAGTGCCAGTTGGCTGCCCGCGCGCAAGTATTCCACCTGGGCCGTCACCGCATCCTTGACGATGGCCTCGCCGGTGTCGGTCAGCTTGGCCTTCTTTGCATCGATGACACTGGTCTGCAACAGCTGCATCGCCACGTCGATCGATTTCTGGAACGCGGTGATGTTGTTATGCAGGCCGAACTCCTTGATCACGGCGGCCATGCGGCGGTCGGCATCGTCGCGCAATGCTCGGTATTCAGGGACCGAAACGTTTTCGTCCTTGTAGATATCAGTGATCAGTTCTTCCAGTGATTTGGAGAGAGGCGTCATCGGATTTTCCTTGGTTTCAGGTGAGGAGGAAGCCGAGACAGGTTAATCAAAGGCGTTGGCGGGAGGAGTCAGGGGTTGTCGTCGTCTTGAGTAGGACAACCCCACGCGATTAATCGGAAGATGCGGTCAAGGCATGACCGGCGGCAAATACTTCAACGTCGTCCCCAACGCCCACAGCAAGAACAGCACCAGCGGTGTGTGCACCAGCAACTGCACGAACGAAAACCCGATCAAATCCCGTGCCTTCAACCCCAACACGCCCAGCAACGGCAGCATATAGAACGGGTTGATCAGGTTCGGCAGCGCCTCGGCGGCGTTGTAGATCTGCACCGCCCAGCCCAGGTGGTATTGCAAGTCATTGGCGACTTGCATCACGTAGGGCGCTTCGATAATCCACTTGCCGCCGCCAGACGGAATGAAGAAACCGAGCACCGCCGAGTACACGCCCATCAACAGCGCGTAGGTATCGTGGGAGGCGATGGACGTGAAGAAGGTCGAGATGTGGTGTGCCAGAGTCTGGCCGTCACCGCCTTTCACGACGGTCATCAGCGCGGCAATCGAACCGTACAGCGGGAATTGGATCAGCACGCCGGTGGTGGTCGGCACTGCACGGGCCACCGCATCGAGGAAGCTGCGCGGGCGCCAGTGCAGCAGGGCGCCGGTCATGATGAACAGGAAGTTGTAGGTGTTCAGCCCCGAGATCGCGCTGATCGCCGGCTTGGTCGAAAACTCATGGAACAGCCAACCCGCCGCCAGCAACGCCAGCAGGATAGTCAGCAACGGGCTGTGTTCCAGCCATTCACCGGGTCGGGTCGGTGCTTGAATCTTAGGCAGGTTGAACGCCGGGTCGACGCCACAGGCCTTGGCATCACGCGCGCTGTTCGGGCCAGGGGCGGTAGCGTAGGCGATGATCAGCGAGACCACGATCAACGCCAGCAGCAACACGCCGGATTGCCACAGGAAAATGGTATCGGTGAACGGAATCACGCCGGTGATCGACAGAATCGATGGCGGCAGGCTGGCCGGGTTGGCCTGCAACTGCGCGGCGGACGACGACAACCCCAGCGCCCATACGGCGCCCAGCCCCAGATACGCCGCCGCACCGGCCGCGCGGTAATCCATCTTCAAATCCGTACGACGCGCCAGCGCCCGTACCAGCAAGCCGCCGAATACCAGGGACAGGCCCCAGTTCAGCAAGGAGGCGACCATCGAGATCAACGCCACCCAGGCCACGGCCGAGCGGCCGTTCTTCGGGATACGCGCCAGGCGGTCGATCAGTTTCACCGCCGGTGGCGAACTCGCCACCACATAACCGCCGATCACCACAAAGGCCATCTGCATGGTGAAGGGAATCAGGCTCCAGAACCCGTCACCGAACGCTTTGGCGGCTTCGGTTGGCGCGGCGCCCATGCCCAGGGTCGCCACGGCGACGATGATCACGGCGAGTGCCGCAAACACCCAGGAGTCGGGAAACCAGCGTTCGGCGAAGTTGGAGCAACGCAGGGCAAATCGGGCATAGCGGCTTTCTTCGATAGCGTCGGCCACGAGTCTTTCCTCTTATAGTTATTAGGGTGCAGGCAATTTTCCGGCATGTTCCGCTACGGCCATTGATATGGGAATGCAGTTATCTTCATCGATCCATGAGGAAAACAAATATATCTGCCGCGATTGCCATCATTGGGCTCAGCTCATAACCTGCACGCCATTTTGTTTGTCTGCCGAGCCTCTACATGACTGCCACCTTTCCTACACAGGCGCAGCGTTTTTCCCGCTCCGACTACAAAACCCTGGGCCTGGCCGCCCTGGGCGGTGCCCTGGAAATCTACGACTTCATCATCTTCGTGTTTTTCGCGCTGACCCTGAGCCAACTGTTCTTCCCGCCGGAAATGCCCGAGTGGCTGCGCCTGCTGCAAAGTTTCGGCATTTTCGTCACCGGCTACCTGGCGCGCCCGCTGGGCGGCATCCTGATGGCGCACTTCGCCGATCACCTTGGACGCAAGCGCGTGTTCAGCCTGAGCATCCTGATGATGGCGTTGCCCTGCCTGCTGATCGGCATCATGCCGACCTATGCGCAAATCGGTTATTTCGCACCGCTGATCCTGCTGGCGTTGCGCGTGCTGCAAGGCGCGGCGGTGGGTGGTGAAGTGCCGAGTGCCTGGACCTTCGTCGCCGAACACGCGCCGCCCCACCATCGCGGTTACGCCCTGGGCTTCCTGCAAGCCGGCCTGACCTTCGGCTACCTGCTCGGTGCGCTGACGGCGACCCTGCTGGCGCAAGTCTTCACCCCGGCCGAAATCCTCGACTACGCCTGGCGCTTTCCCTTCCTGCTCGGCGGCGTATTTGGCGTGATCGGCGTGTGGCTGCGCCGCTGGCTCAGCGAAACCCCGGTGTTCCTCGAAATGCAGGCGCGCCGCCAGGCCGCCGCCGAACTGCCATTGCGCACCGTGTTGCGCGACCACCGCGCCGTGCTGCTGCCGGCAATGATCCTCACCTGCGTGCTCACCTCCGCCGTGGTGGTGCTGGTGGTCATCACCCCGACCATGATGCAGAAAACCTTCGGCATGAGCCCTAGCCACACGTTCGCCTTGAGCGCCTTGGGCATCGTGTTCCTCAATATCGGTTGTGTGCTGGCGGGCTTGCTGGTCGACCGTATCGGCGCCTGGCGCGCGGTGCTGGTCTACAGCCTGTTGCTGCCGGTGGGGATTGCGGTCCTGTACGCCAGCCTGATCAGCGGGGGGATCTGGCTGGGCGCGGCGTACGCCGTGGCGGGCCTGAGTTGTGGCGTGGTGGGCGCGGTGCCGTCGGTGATGGTCGGCCTGTTTCCAGCGCAGGTGCGGGTGTCGGGGATTTCCTTTACCTACAACATTGCCTACGCGCTGTGGGCGAGTACCACACCGTTGTTGCTGATTGCGCTGATGCCGACCAGCCCGTGGATTTGCGTGGGGTATTGCGTGGTAATGGGGGCGGTGGGAGTAGTGAGTGTGGCGCTGTTCGGCAAGCGCCACACCTTGGCTGCCTAGACGTTAAGTCAAAAAGTGCCAGAGCAGCAGCGTACCGATCAAGCCGACGACTGAAACAATGGTCTGCAACACCGACCACACCCAGATCGTCTGCTTCAACTGCAAGCCGAAGTATTCACGCACCATCCAGAACCCGGCGTCGTTGACGTGGCAGAAGAATACCGAGCCGGCGCCGATCGCCAGGGCTACCAGTGAACTTTGCGTCGCCGCCAGCCCGGCCATCATCGGCGCGAGGATGCCTGCGGTCGTCGTGGTAGCGACCGTGGCCGAGCCGGTGGCTTGGCGCAGCGCAACCGCAATCAACCACGCGAGCAACAGATACGGCATGTGCGCGCCTTCGGCGACCTTGCTGATGGTCTGGCTCACGCCTGCGTCCAACAGCGTTTGCTTGAGGCCACCCCCCGCGCCAATGGTCAGCAGCAACACGGCGATGGGCGCGAGCGCCTTGCGCAGGGTGTTGCCGACCTCGGCGCGCGGCATGCCGGCGGCCCAGCCCAGGCAGATCACGGCGGCGATCACGGCCAGGCCGAGGGCGATCAGCGGTTCGCCGAGGAATTTCAGGGTCAGGCCAACAGTGCTTTCAGCCGGCAGCGCGACCTTGGCCAAGGTGCTGCCCAACATCAGAATCACCGGCAACAGAATAATCAGCAACGACACCGCAAAGCTCGGTTGGCGCGGTGCCTTGGGCGGTGCGCTGAACAGTGCGCCGATGTCCGCCGGTTCATCCACGTGCAGGCGCTTGGACAGCCAGTTGCCGTAGATCGGGCCCGCCAGGATCACTGCCGGTACCGCGATGCAGAAGCCAAGCAACATGGTCAGGCCCAGGTCGGCGTGCAGCGCGCCTACCGCAATCAGTGGCCCCGGGTGCGGTGGCATCAGGGCGTGCAACGTGGTCATACCCGCGAGCGCCGGGATAGCGATTTTCAGCAATGGCTGGTTCGAACGCTTGGCCATCACAAAGATGATCGGCACCATCATTACCAGGCCCACTTCAAAGAACAGCGGCAAGCCGATCACCATGGCCACCAGCGCCATCACCCAGGGCAATGACTTGCCCTTGCCCAACCCGAGCAGGGTGGTGGCGATGCGGTCGGCTGCACCGGATTCCGCCATCAGCGCGCCGAGCATCGAGCCCAGGGCGATGATGATCCCGGCTTCACCGAGGATCGCCCCGGCGCCTTTGCTGAACGCCTTGGCCACTTCTTCCGGCGGCAGCCCGGCGCCGACACCGGCGATAAACGTGCCGATCAGGATCGACAGGAACGGCGGTAATTTGGTCGCACTGATCAACACGATGATGCTGGCGATGGCCAGTAATACACAGAACATAAGGCGGGTGTCGTGAACCATCCACGCGGCAGTCGATAACTCCAAAACGGGACTCCTTATCGAACAGGTTGGGGAAATTGTTTCTTTTTGTTTCCTGTTCGAAAAGCATACCTGATAGAACCGTTGTAGAGCGCTGGTGTGCGATTTTGGTGCGCCAAACAATAACGGTGGACTGGCGTGCAGATGACAACTTTGCAACGCATGCAGGTGTATTTACTTTAAAGCTCTATCTTTGTAGGAGTCGGCAAGTCGGCTTCTACAACCGCCCATCACGAGGACATTTCATGAGCGCAGGACACAACCACGCCCAAGTACGCGCCGGTCACGAACGCAAGCTATGGATCGCCTTGGGCCTGACCGGTAGCTTCATGATTGCCGAAGTGGTCGGTGCCTTCGTCACCGGCAGCCTGGCGCTGTTATCCGATGCCGCGCATATGATGACCGACGCCCTGGCCCTGGCGATTTCCCTGGTGGCTATCCAGATTGCCAAGCGCCCGGCCGACCGCAAGCGCACCTTCGGCTACGCGCGGTTCGAGATCCTGGCCGCGGCGTTCAATGCGTTGCTGTTGTTCGCCGTGGCGTTCTACATCCTGTATGAGGCGTACCAACGGTTACAGGCGCCCGCTGAAATCCAGTCCGCCGGCATGTTGGTGATTGCGGTGCTGGGGCTGATCGTCAACCTGATCTCCATGCGCCTGCTCAGCGCGGCCAGCGGCGAGAGCCTCAACGTCAAGGGCGCTTACCTGGAAGTGTGGAGTGACATGCTCGGTTCCATCGGCGTGATCATCGCGGCGGTGTTGATCATGTTCACCGGCTGGGGCTGGGTTGACTCCCTGGTGGCGGCAGCCATCGGTTTCTGGGTGTTGCCACGCACCTGGACGCTGCTCAAGGAAAGCATGAACGTGCTGCTGCAAGGCGTGCCGGACGGCGTTGATATCGATCAGGTTGAGCAGGGCATTCGCAGCGTGCCAGGAGTCAAGGACGTGCATGATTTGCACATCTGGGCCCTGACCAGCGGCAAACATGTACTGAGTACTCACTTAGTCGCTGATTCGGCCCACGGGTCCGAGCAACAGATCCTTAGCCGTGTGACGGCATTACTGCATGAACAATTCGATATTTCCCACGCCACTATTCAGGTTGAGGGGGAGGGCTTCCAACATGACGAGCATGACGAAGTGCATGCCTGATCCTGGCTAACGGATTTGTAATATTCCGCCCACCGCCCTGATAAGTACCGAACGCTACATTGCCCCCGCTGGGACACCTCAGCGACTTCATGGGCGTGGAACTTTCGTTATGGCACTTTCGGTTAGAACACTGTTGGGGGCGGCGGCATTGTGGGCGGCCGCAAGCGTTGCCCAGGCACAGACCCTCACCCTCGACACGGCCCTGCAAACCGCCTTCGCCAACAACCCGGACCTGGCGGCTGCACAATGGGACATTGACATTGCCCAGGGCGGTCGTCAGCAAGCGGGGTTGATCCCCAACCCGGTGGCCTCGTGGGATGTGGAGGACACCCGTCGCGACTCTCGCACCACTAGCATCAAGATCAGCCAGGCGCTGGAACTGGGCGGCAAACGGGGGGCGCGCATTGACGTCGCCACGCGAGCCCAGGACGCCGCCGCGCTGAATCTGGAACAGCGCCGCAACACCCTGCGCGCCGAAGTCATCGAAAACTACTACGGTGCCCTTCGCGCCCAAGAGCGCCTGGAGTTGGCGCAGCGATCGATGAGCGTGGCTGAGCGCGGACTGGCCGTCGCGGACGGTCGTGTCACGGCAGGCAAAGCCTCGCCGGTGGAAGCCACTCGTGCGCAGGTGCAACTGTCGGAGACTCGGCTGGAGTTGAACCGCGCGCAGATCGGCCTGACCGACGCCTATCGTCGGCTCGCCGCCAGCACGGGCAGCGCCACTGCTGATTTCCAGGCTGTCGCTGCGCAAACCCAATTCACACCGTCCTTGCCGACCGCCACCCAACTGCTGACGCGCCTGGAGCAGACCGCCGAGTTGCGCCTGGCCGAACTGAACATCCTGCAAAACGAAGCCAGTGTTGTCCTGGAAAAAGCCCAGCGCATTCCTGACCTCGACGTGTCCATCGGCAGCCAGTACGACGCCAGCGTGCGCGAGCGGGTGAACCTGGTGGGCGTGTCGATGCCGATCCCGTTGTTCAACCGCAACCAAGGCAACGTACTTGCTGCCAGCCGCCGCGCCGACCAGGCCCGCGACCTGCGCAACGCCGCCGAACTGCGCTTGCGCACTGAAACCCGTCAGGCCCTCGACCTGTGGCAGTCCGCGAATACTGAGGTGCGCGCGTTCAACCAGCAGATCCTGCCGGCCGCGCAAAGCGCGGTGGACAGCGCCACCCGTGGCTTCGAGATGGGCAAGTTCAGTTTCCTCGATGTGCTGGATGCCCAGCGCACCCTGATCGCGGCGCGCACGCAGTACCTCACCGCCACCGCCCAGGCCACTGACGCCTGGGTGCGCATCGAACGGATTTACGGCGACCTCGCCCGCTTTTGATTTCCTTTGGAGTCCTCTATGAACAACAGACACGGCGTGGCACTAGCCGTCGCCTTGAGCCTGATGCTGTCCGGTTTTGCTAAGGCCGATGAAGAAGGCGAACTTGAACTCACCGAACAGCAGATCCAGGCCGCCGGCATTCAAATCGCCGAGGCTCAACCGCGATCGGTCAGCACCTTGCTGGTGCTGCCGGGCGAGGTGCGTTTCGACGAAGACCGTACCTCCCACATCGTCCCGCGCACGGCGGGCGTGGTGGAGTCGGTGAAGGTCAACCTCGGTCAATCGGTGAAGAAGGGCGAGCTGTTGGCAGTGATCTCCAGCCAGCAGATTTCCGATCAGCGCAGCGAGTTGGCGGCCAGCGAGCGACGGGTCGAGCTGGCGCGCACCACCTTTCAGCGCGAACGCCAATTGTGGCAGGACAAAATCTCCGCCGAGCAGGATTACCTGCTGGCGCGCCAAACTCTGCAAGAAGCCGAAATCGCCCTGAACAATGCGCGACAAAAGATGACTGCCCTCAGTGGCAGTGCAGTGCTGGTCGGTGGCAATCGTTATGAATTGCGTGCGCCGTTCGCCGGCGTGGTGGTGGAAAAACACCTGGGTGTCGGTGAAGTCGTGAGTGAGACGACTAACGCCTTCATCCTCTCGGACCTGTCCCAGGTGTGGGTCACGTTCGGTGTGTTTCCCAAGGATTTGAACAAGGTCCGGGTCGGCAAACCGGTCAAGGTCAGCTCCACCGAAATGGGCACTGAGGTCCAGGGCACGGTGGCGTATGTCGGCAATTTGCTCGGTGAGCAAACCCGCACCGCGACGGTGCGCATCAGTGTGCCCAACCCTGACGACGCCTGGCGTCCTGGTCTGTTTGTCAGCGTGCAACTGGCCGCCGACACGTTCCAGGCCAAGGTCACCGTACCGCAGGAGGCGATCCAGACCGTCGAGGACAAGCCCTCGGTGTTCGTGCGCACCGAGCATGGTTTTGTCACCCGTCACCTGGAGCTTGGCGCGAGTGAAAACGGCTACGTCGAAGTACGCCAGGGCCTCGACGCAGGGGCACAGGTGGCCACCGTCGGCAGCTTCATCCTCAAGTCCGAACTGGGCAAAGGCTCGGCCGAACACGCCCATTGATCCCGCGAGTGATTCCCCATGTTTGAGCGCCTTATCCAATTTGCCATCGAGCAGCGCATCATCGTGCTGCTGGCGGTGCTGTTGATGGCCGGTGTCGGCATCGCCAGCTATCAGAAGTTGCCCATCGACGCGGTGCCCGACATCACCAACGTGCAGGTGCAGATCAACTCGGCGGCGGCCGGGTATTCACCGTTGGAGACCGAGCAGCGCATCACCTTTCCCATCGAAACCGCCATGGCCGGTTTGCCGGGTTTGCAGCAGACGCGTTCGCTGTCGCGTTCCGGTTTGTCCCAGGTCACGGTGATCTTCAAGGACGGCACGGACCTGTTCTTCGCTCGCCAATTGGTCAATGAGCGCCTGCAAGTCGCCCGCGAGCAATTGCCCCTGGGTATCGAGACGGCGATGGGGCCGATTTCCACCGGGCTGGGGGAAATTTTCCTATGGACAGTCGAAGCCAAGGATGGCGCGCTCAAGGATGACGGCACGCCCTACACACCGACCGACCTGCGGGTTATCCAGGACTGGATCATCAAGCCGCAACTGCGCAATGTGCCGGGCGTGGCCGAGATCAACACCATCGGCGGCTTCGCCAAGGAATACCAGATTGCACCCGACCCCAAGCGCCTGGCCGCCTACAACCTGACCTTGAATGACCTGGTCACGGCGCTGGAACGCAATAACGCCAACGTCGGTGCCGGCTATATCGAGCGCAGCGGCGAGCAACTGCTGATCCGTGCGCCGGGGCAATTGGCGTCCATCGACGACATCGCCAATATCGTCATCACCAGTTCGGATGGCACGCCGATTCGCGTGCGCAATGTGGCCCAGGTCGAGATCGGCCGTGAGCTGCGTACCGGTGCCGCCACCGAAAATGGCCGCGAAGTGGTGCTGGGCACGGTATTCATGTTGATCGGCGAAAACAGCCGCAGCGTGTCCCAGGCCGTGGCGAAAAAACTTGAAGAGATCAACCGTTCGCTGCCCGAAGGTGTGGTTGCCGTTACCGTCTACGACCGTACCAACCTCGTCGAAAAAGCCATCGCCACGGTGAAGAAAAACCTTTTCGAAGGTGCGCTGCTGGTGGTCGCAGTGCTGTTCCTGTTCCTCGGTAACATCCGTGCCGCGCTGATCACCGCGATGGTGATTCCCCTGGCGATGCTGTTCACCTTCACCGGCATGTTTACCAACAAAGTCAGCGCCAATCTGATGAGCCTCGGCGCGTTGGACTTCGGCATCATCGTCGACGGCGCGGTGGTGATCGTCGAGAACGCCATACGCCGTTTGGCTCACGCTCAGCAGCGTCACGGACGACTGTTGACGCGCAGCGAACGCCTGCACGAAGTGTTCGCCGCCGCCAAGGAAGCACGGCGTGCGCTGATCTTCGGCCAACTGATCATCATGGTGGTGTACCTGCCGATCTTCGCCCTCACCGGGGTGGCCGGGAAGATGTTCCACCCCATGGCGTTTACCGTGGTAATTGCCTTGTTGGGTGCGATGATTCTGTCGGTGACCTTTGTACCGGCGGCGATTGCGCTGTTCGTCACCGGCAAGGTCAAGGAAGAAGAAAATATCGTCATGCGCAGCGCGCGTCGGGTGTATGCACCGGTGCTCGACTGGGTGATGACGCGCCGTCCGCTGGTGTTCGGCCTGGCTGTGTTGACCATCGTTGTCTCGGGTGTAGTCGCCAGCCGTATGGGCAGCGAATTTATCCCCAGCCTCAGCGAAGGTGACTTTGCCCAGCAGGCCCTGCGCGTGCCTGGCACCAGCCTGACGCAATCGGTGCAGATGCAACAGCAACTGGAAAAAACCTTGATGGCCCAGGTGCCGGAAATCGAGCGGGTATTTGCGCGCACCGGCACTGCGGAAATTGCCTCCGACCCGATGCCGCCGAACATTTCTGACAGTTACGTGATGCTTAAACCCAAGGACCAATGGCCGGATCCCAAGAAGTCCCGCGAAACCCTGATCGCTGATATCCAGCGTGCCAGTGCGATTGTGCCGGGCAGTGCGTACGAGTTGTCGCAGCCGATCCAACTGCGCTTCAACGAGCTGATTTCCGGGGTGCGCAGCGATGTGGCGGTGAAGGTGTTCGGCGATGACATGGACGTGCTCAACAAGACCGCCGGGGAAATTGTCGAGACGCTGAAAAAGCTCAAGGGCGCCTCGGAAGTCAAGGTTGAGCAAACCGTCGGCCTGCCAGTGCTGACCATCAATATCGACCGTGACAAGGCCGCTCGATTTGGCCTGAATGTGGGCGATGTGCAGGACACCATTGCCGTCGCTGTCGGTGGGCGCCAGGCCGGTACGTTGTACGAAGGCGACCGGCGTTTCGACCTGGTCGTGCGCTTATCTGACGCGCTGCGTACGGACATCGACGGGCTGTCGCGGCTCTTGATTCCGGTGCCGAGTAACGCGGCGGGTCAGTTGGGGTTCATCGCCTTGTCCCAGGTGGCGAGCCTGGACCTGGTGCTCGGCCCGAACCAGATCAGCCGTGAGAACGGCAAGCGCCTGGTGATCGTCAGCGCCAACGTGCGCGGGCGGGATATCGGCTCGTTCGTGGAAGAGGCCGAGGCGGCGATTCTCGCCCAGGTGAAGGTGCCGGCGGGCTACTGGACAACCTGGGGCGGCCAGTTCGAACAGTTGAAGGAAGCCTCCGAGCGTTTGCGCATCGTGGTGCCGGTGGCGCTGCTGCTGGTGTTCGGGCTGTTGTTCATGATGTTCAACAACCTCAAGGACGGTCTGCTGGTGTTCACCGGCATTCCGTTCGCCTTGACCGGTGGGATCATGGCGCTGTGGCTGCGGGATATTCCGTTGTCGATCTCGGCGGGGGTGGGCTTTATTGCCTTGTCCGGCGTGGCGGTGTTGAACGGCCTGGTGATGATCGCGTTCATCCGCAACTTGCGCGAGGAAGGGCGTTCATTGTCGATGGCGATCAACGAGGGGGCGCTGACCCGGTTGCGCCCGGTGTTGATGACAGCGTTGGTGGCGTCTCTCGGGTTTATCCCCATGGCGCTCGCCACCGGCACCGGCGCGGAGGTGCAGCGGCCGCTGGCGACGGTGGTGATCGGCGGGATCATTTCCTCTACGTTGCTGACCCTGCTGGTGCTGCCGGCGTTGTATCAGTGGGCTCATCGCAAGGAAGAGGAAACACCAGGCTGAACCGAGTGAACCGGCCCGGCTGGCTGCTGACGTCGGCGTGCCCCTGATGCAGGCGCATGATCGACTGCACAATCGCCAGCCCAAGGCCGGTGCCGCCTTCAGCACGGGCGCGGCTGTTGTCGGCGCGGTAGAAACGTTCGAACAGGTGCGGCAGGTGATGGGCTTCGATACCACGCCCCGGGTTGCCCACCGACAGCGACACACTCTGGTCGTAGCTTTCCACCAGCAGCAAAACACTGGAAGCCTCGGGAGTATGGCGAATGGCATTGGACAGCAGGTTGGAAATGGCGCGCTGGATCATCAGGCGATCGCCCATCACCCAGGCGTCGCCGCGCAGGCTCAGGGTAATGTGTTTGTCCTCGGCGCTGAGGGCGAACAGCTCCATCACCCGCTGTGCTTCCTGTGCCAGTGAAACCGGGGCAAACCCGGCACGCGCAGCGGGGTGGCTGACCTGGGCGAGGAACAGCATGTCCGAGACAATCCGCGACAGGCGCTCCATTTCCTCGGTGCAGGATTCCAGGCCGGCCTTGTATTCCTCCGAGGGCCGCTCGCGGGACAGGGTCACCTGGGCCTTGCCCATCAGGTTGGTCAGGGGCGCGCGCAGCTCGTGGGCCAGGTCGTCGGAGAACTGCGACAGTTGCTGCACCCCGGCGTCGAGGCGATGCAGCATAACGTTGATGCCCTCGGCCAATTCGCCCAGCTCCTTGGGCAGGTTGTCCAGGGACAGGCGATGGGTCAGGTCCTGGGTCGTGACCTTGGCCGCCACGCGGCTGAATTGTTGCAACGGCGCGAGCCCGCGTTGCACCAGCCACCAGGCGCCCATGCCGATCAGGATCAGCAACATCGGCAGGGCGATGACGGTGGAGCGCAGGTAGGCACTGAGCAACGCCTCATCATCGGAACGGTCCAGCGACAGCAGCACGCGGACATACTCGCCACCTTGCAAGGGCATCAGGCGCGTCGCACTGAGGATGCGATTGCCCTGGCCGTCGACCCAGTTCAAATAGGCCAGGTTTTTGCCGGTGGGCACGTCGAGCAGCAGCGGTTGCTGGGGCTTGGCGCCGACGCTGAGCAGTACCGGTGCGTCGGGCCGTGCGCCGAGAATGGTCAGGTAGATGTTGTCGTGGCCCATCACCAGGTCCAGCAGTGAATGAGGACGGTTGGTGATGCGGTGTTCATCGAGGCCCTGGTTGAGGGTATGGGCCAGTTGCTCCATTTTGTTTTCCAGGCCCTTGCGTGCCAGCTTGTCCAGTTCGTGGGTCAGGGCCAGGTACGCCAGGCTTGCCAGCAGTACAACCAACCCGGCGCCCATCAGGCTGACTGTCAGCCCCAGGCGCATCGACAGGCTGCTGGTCTTCATGGGCGCGCCTCCAGCACATAACCCACGCCGCGAATGGTATGGATCAGCTTCACCTCGCTCTGGTCATCGACCTTGGCGCGCAGTCGGCTGATGGAGACTTCCACCACATTGGTGTCGCAGTCGAAGTTCATGTCCCAGACCAGCGAGATGATTTGCGTACGGGTCATCACTTCGCCTGCTTGGCGCATCAGCACATGCAGCAGAGCGAACTCCTTGGTGGTCAGGTCGATCCGACGGTTGCCGCGATAGGCACGGTGTCGGCGGGGGTCCAGTTCCAGGTCCGAGACGCGCAGCACATCCGGCAGCGGGATGTGCTCGCTGCGCCGCAACAAGGTGCGCACGCGGGCCAGCAGTTCGGGAAATTCGAAGGGCTTGACCAGGTAATCATCGGCGCCCATGTCCAGGCCTTTGATCTTGTCGGCCAGCCGGCCGCGCGCGGTCAGCATCATCACGCGCTGGTTACCGTCACGGCGCAGTTGCTCCAGCACTTCCCAGCCGTCGGTGTTGGGCAAGTTGACGTCGAGGATCACCAATTCATAGCTGTGTTGCCGGGCCAGGTGCAGGCCATCAACGCCGCTGGCGGCGCAATCGACCACATAACCGCTTTCGGTCAGGCCTTGCTGCAGGTAGTCGGCGGTTTTTTGTTCGTCCTCAACCACAAGGATACGCATGGGGGTTTACCTTCAAAGAATACGAAAGGGGCATGGCCTCATAGCGAGGCTGAATTGAGTGTAGGAAAATTCTGAAGCGTGAAGTCGCTTTAGGGTCAAGCCAGCTCAGACAGGTGCGACGATTCGTCACTCAAGTCTGCACACAAAAAAAACGCCCCAACCGGGGCGTAAAAATTCATCTCTGTTCCAAAGGAGCTACACAAAAGCCGCAGAGATGAGGTGTGTTCGATGTGCAGTGTAAAAAGTGCAACTTAACGAGAAGGTGAGGCCGATATTACAGTTCTGACAGACTTCAACTTGTGAACAGATGTAGTGCATCGGCAAGTGAATGTAATGGGCCTCCCTTAAAGCACTGCAATGGGATATTCGACAATCAAGCGGACTTCTTCCAGGTCCGACTCAAATGCACTAGAGCGCACCGTCGCCTGGCGCAGTCGCAGCGATAAGTCCTTCAAACTGCCGCCTTGCACCACATACTTGGCCTCGATATCCCGTTCCCAGCGGCGTTGGTCGGTGAGCGGGTTGCCGGACGCATCGCGACGCATGTACACCGCGTTGGCGTTGCTGTAGTCAGCGCCGGTGCCTTTGCCGTAGCGGGTCATGAACGACAGGCCGGGAATGCCGAACGCCTGCATGTCCAGGTCGTAGCGCACCATCCACGACCGCTCCTTGGGCGAGTTGAAGTCGCTGTACTGGATCGAGTTGTTAAGGAAAATCGAGTCCGACTGGCGCAGGTAATCGAAGTCGTCATCGCCGTTGTTGCGCTGGTGCGAGACGGCCAGGCTGTGGGCGCCGACCTTGACGCCGAGCCTGGCGCTCCAGATGTTGTTGTCGAATTCGCCCAGCAGCTTTTTACCTTCGTCCACGGCCTTGTAGTAGTTGAAATCGCCGAACAACGAGACGTCTTCGCCCAGCGGATAACTGCCCGCGGTGCCGAAGTAGTACTGATCCCAGGCGTCTTTCAAGCGGCTGCTGTAGAGGCTGACGCTAAGGTTTTTGTTGACGGTGTAGTCGCCGCCGAAATAGCCGATCCAGGGCGAGTCGACCGGGCCCGCGTAGAAGGTGGCAAAGCCCTTGTCCATGCCGCTTTGCGTCGGCTGGCTCATGCCGCTCAGGCGCCCGCCCTGCAAACTCAGGCCCTCAAGGCTGGTGTTTTGCGCGGTGACGCCACGAAAGCTTTCCGGCAAGACACGTGAGTCACCGTATGCCACGACCGGCGTCAGCGGGAATACATCGCCAGCTTTGATCACGGTGTCCAGTACGCGTAGTTTCGCGGCGCCGCCAAATTTACTGTAGTTGTCTTCCGGGTGGTTGTTGCTGTCCACCGGCAACACGCCGAACGAGCCTTTGCCACCGCTGCGACCGGTGCCCGAGTCCAGCTTCACGCCGACCATGGCGAATGCATCCAGGCCAAACCCCACGGTGCCTTGGGTAAAACCGGATTCGAATCGGCCAATCAATCCCTGCGCCCAGGCTTCTGAATAGCCGTTGCCGGTGGGGCTGGACTGGCCCTTGCGATCATCGCGATTGAAGTAAAAATTACGTGCCAGCACGTTAACGCTGCTGCCTTCGATAAACCCCTCAGGCGGCTCCTGCGCAGCCACGGCGGTCAAGGGCAAGGCGGCGCACAGTGAAAGGGGAAGGCTGTAGTGAAGGATACGCATGGTTCGCTCCTGGGTACTGGCAGTGTTCAGCTTCTTATGGGAGTGGGCGTTCTTATTGATCTGGCCCGGGCTGATAGTTGCAAACCGAGGATAACGAAGAAGTGGCGTGAACATTACAATTCTGGAAGCTCACGGTTATCTAACAAATAAGTAATGTTCTGGTGAAGATTGCGTCAGGGTCCGCTGGTTAGTCTCGGTACTGAACTTTTCAATCGAGGAACTAACCATGAATTTTTATAAAATCGCGTTGGGCGTGTTAACGGCAGTTTTATCGTTCGGTGTATTGGCCGAGGGCGGGGGTGATCGTACGTTCGCACTGATGATGGAACGCAATGAAAAAGCCATGGCTGACTATGCCGCCAAAAAGGGCAAGCCCGCGCCTGAGGTCCAGGTTTATCGCTATGGCCTGGAGCTGGACATTGCCAAGGTGGTCAACGTCACGCCACCGATCCGCTCGTGCAACCCGGTGCCGTCGCGCATGACCTATGAAGACTCCAGCGGCAAGCTCAATACCCTTGAGTATCAAGTGATGGGCGTGTGCCGAAACAATGGCAGTTGATGGATCCAAAAATATAGTTGGGAATGGGGCTAAAGCCCTCTTCAGAAAACGCCGGCAGCGCCGATGCAGGTCAGATCCATCTCCCTCATTTGATCATCGGTGCCTCATGTTCAACACCCGTTTGAAGCAAGAGCTGTCGGCTCTTCGCGAAGAATTGTCCAGCTTGAATCAGGTCAAGGAGAGCCTGGAAAGTGAAATGCTGTGCCTGACGCTGGACGCCGAAGGCCGGGTGGAATGGGCCAATGCCAACTTCCTGCAGGAACTGGTCTACCAGAGTGGCCAACTGATCGGACGGCCGATCGAAGATCTGGTGCCGGCCCATGTGCGCAAGGATGAGTTCCAGCTGCGCTTCAAGAACGCTCTGGTGCGCGGCGAACATTTCGCCGGCACCGTGCGCCTGGTGCGCGGCAATGGCCAGGAAGTGTGGTTGCGCTCGATTGTGCAGCCAGTGCGCAGTTCCGATGGGCGCATCAAACATTTCTCGATTTATTCCAGTGACCTCACACGCACCATTGAGGCTTCCCGCGAGCATGAAAACCTGATCACCGCGCTGGTACGTTCCACCGCGGTGATCGAGTTCGACCTCGGTGGCCACGTGCTCACCGCGAACGACCGTTTCCTCGGCGGCATGGGTTACAGCCTGGCGCAGATCCAGGGCAAACATCACCGCATGTTCTGCGAGCCGGAGGAATACAACAGCACCGAGTACCAGGACTTCTGGAAGCGCTTGAACGCCGGTGAATTTGTTGCGGCGCGCTTCAAGCGAGTGGACAGCCACGGCCGTGTAGTGTGGCTGGAGGCGACGTACAACCCGGTGATGGATGCCACCGACCGGCTGTACAAAGTGGTCAAGTTCGCCACGGTGATCACCGACCAGGTCAACCAGGAACAGGCGGTGGCCGAGGCGGCAAACATTGCCTACAGCACGTCGCTGCAAACCGATAACAGCGCCCAGCGTGGGACCACCGTGGTGACCCAAGCGGTGGATGTGATGCGCGACCTGGCCAAGCACATGCAACAGGCCGGCGAAGGCATTGAGGCGCTGAACGCCCAGTCCCAGGTGATCGGTAGCATCGTCAAGACCATCAGCGGCATTGCCGAGCAGACCAACCTGCTGGCGCTCAACGCGGCGATTGAGGCGGCGCGTGCAGGCGAGCAGGGCCGTGGTTTTGCGGTGGTGGCCGATGAAGTGCGGCAGTTGGCCTCGCGCACCAGCAAGGCCACCGAGGAAATTGTCGGCGTGGTGCGTCAGAACCAGGACATGGCGCGCGATGCGGTGAGCCTGATGACCGACGGTCGTCTGCAAGCCGAGCAAGGCTTGGCGTTGGCGGCCGAGGCGGGCACGGTGATCGTGGAAATTCAGGATGGCGCGCAAAAAGTTGTGAGTGCGGTAGGGCAGTTCGCCAACCAACTGTCGAGTTGAGCCTGGGGCTTCAGGTATCGTAGGCGCTTTCTCGCATGCAGAGTCGACCGTCCATGAGCCCTACCCACCGTCGCCCCGTTCCGCTGTCCAAGGCCTACCGATTGCTCAATCATGGCCCGACCGTGCTGGTGAGCGCCGCACACACTGGCCAGCGCAATATCATGGCCGCTGCCTGGGCCATGCCGCTGGATTTTGAACCGCCGAAGGTCGCTGTGGTGCTGGACAAGGCCACCTGGACCCGTCAACTGCTCGAAAGCGCCGGCACCTTTGTACTGCAGGTGCCTTGCGCGGCCCAGGCCGATCTTGTGCAAACCGTGGGCAACACGACCGGCGCCGACACGGATAAATTTGCCGCCTACGGCTTGCACACGTTTACCGGTGAACACACCGAAGCACCGTTGCTGGAAGGTTGCGTGGCTTGGTTGGAATGTCGTCTGCTGCCTGAGCCCCATAACCAGCAGACCTACGATCTGTTCCTGGGTGAAGTGGTGGCGGCCTATGCCGACGAGCGCGTATTCAGCGACGGCCGCTGGCACTTCGAAGGCCATGATGAACTGCGCACCTTGCACCATGTGGCGGGCGGGCATTTCCTTACGATCGGCCAGCCGATTGATGGGCGTCAGCTTTAAGCCTGATCAGCGTCCAAGCATCTTCACCCAACGCGACGGTGGCATGCCGTAAGTGCTGCGAAATTGCCGGGTCATATGACTCTGGTCGGTAAAACCGGCGGTCATTGCCGCGTCCACCAATGATTGGCCTTGGGCCAGCAGGCTGCGCACCAGATCCAGCCGCCGCATGGTCAGGTAGCGATAGGGGCTGGTGCCGAACAGCACGCGAAAATCCCGCGACAAGGCCCAGCGGTCACGTCCGGCATGGTCGGCCATTTCATCCAGGGTGATGCTGCGACCCAGGGCGCTGTGGATAAATTCCCGAGCGCGCTCGGCGGCTACATAGTCGAAGGTCTTGCGGCTGACGATCCCGCCCGAGACGTTGTTCAAGGCGTGAGCCAGGTCGAACAACGCGTCCTGTTCCTGCAACGGGTCGATGGGGTTATCCAGGTTCTGCAGCAACACTTCGCTGGCGCGGAACAGCCGTGGGTCGGTGGATAGGCCGTTGGGGATAAACGGCAACGGCTTGCCGCCGAGAATCTGCTGGATCAGCGCCGGCTCGACGTAAATCATCCGGTACTTGAAGCCTTCATCGCTGCCGGCGTGACCGTCGTGGGTCTCATCGGGATGCAGCACCATGGTGGTGCCGGGCAGGCTGTGGACCATGTCTCCACGATAGTGAAAGCTCTGTACGCCGGTCAACGTACGCCCGATGGCGTAGGTGTCATGGCGATGCGGGTCGAAGGCAAAGCCGGCAAAGTACGCCTCGATACGGTCCAGGCCACTGGCATGCGGGGCGCGGTGCAGCCAGTCGAGGGTGGCGGTGGGTTTACCCATGGTGGCTTGTCACGAAAAATAGAGATGGAAACACGTTAACCCAGTCTGCATCCCTTGTCTGCGGGGGTCTTGTACGATTGTGCAGGGCGAAGACGAGGCCTATGATCGCCGTTCGTGCCTTGCGCTGATGGAGCTGCCTCCCATGGATTTCTTCAACCCCGCCTACGTGGCGCCCCTGGTTTCGCTGGCCCTGCTGTGGGCGGTGGCAGTGGTGACGCCCGGTCCCAACTTTTTCAACACGGCGCAATTGGCCGCCAGCTGTTCGCGCCGCCATGGCGTGGTGGCGTCGGCGGGTGTCGCCACAGGCACCATCATGTGGGGGCTGGCGGGTGGCCTGGGCATCAAGTCGCTGTTTACTGCCGCACCGATGATGTACCTGGCGTTCAAGATCATTGGCGGGTGCTACCTGATCTACCTCGGGCTGAAACTCTTCAAGCGCTCAACGCCGAACATGAGCCAGAACCTGCTGCCGGACGAGGCACGGCGTTCGCTGTTTTCCGCATGGCGCCTGGGGTTGCTGGGTAACTTGTCGAACCCCAAGGCGGCGCTGTTTGTGGCCACCATCTTCGCGTCCACTATGCCACCGTCTCCCTCGCCGATGCTGCTGACCCTGGCGGTCATCACCATGGCCACTTTGTCGTTCAGCTGGTATTCCTGCGTGGCCCTGGTGTTTTCCAGTGAACGTATGGCCTATCTCTACAGCCGCTCGCGCAAGTGGCTCGACCGCTTTGCCGGGGGCTGCTACCTGCTGTTCGGTGCACATCTGGTAGCGAATCGCTGACCGGCCGTGGTAAGAAGCCTTACTTTCAACAGTGAGGCCGGGTCATGAGCAAGGTGCGGGTAGGTATTATTTTTGGTGGCCGGTCGGCTGAGCATGAAGTCTCGTTGCAGTCGGCGCGCAACATTGTGGACGCGCTGGATCGCGCCCGTTTCGAGCCGGTGTTGATCGGTATCGACAAGACCGGCCACTGGCACCTCAACGACACGTCGAATTTCCTGCTCAATCAGGAAAACCCGGCCCTGATCGCCCTCAACCAGTCCAACCGCGAGCTGGCGGTGGTGCCCGGCAAGGCCAACCAGCAACTGGTGGAGACCTCGGGCACAGGCCTGCTGGAACATGTGGATGTGATCTTCCCCATTGTCCACGGCACCCTCGGCGAAGACGGTTGCCTGCAAGGCCTGTTGCGCATGGCAGACCTGCCTTTCGTCGGCTCCGACGTGCTCGGCTCGGCGGTGTGCATGGACAAGGACATCAGCAAGCGCCTGCTGCGTGATGCCGGCATTGCCGTCACCCCGTTCATCACCCTGACCCGTAGCAATGCGGCGCGCACTTCGTTTGAGGCTGCGGTGAACAAGCTCGGCCTGCCGATGTTCGTCAAACCCGCGAACCAGGGTTCCTCGGTAGGTGTGAGTAAAGTCGGCGACGAAGCCGAGTACTTCGCTGCCGTCGAACTGGCACTGGGTTTTGATGAAAAGGTGTTGGTTGAGTCCGCCGTAAAAGGCCGTGAAATCGAATGCGCCGTGCTGGGCAACGAAAACCCCATCGCCAGCGGTTGTGGCGAAATCGTGGTGAGCAGCGGTTTCTATTCCTACGACAGCAAATACATCGACGACCAGGCCGCCCAGGTGGTGGTGCCGGCCGATATCAGCCAGGAAGCCAGCGAGCGTATTCGCGGGCTGGCCATCGAGGCGTTCGAGGTGCTGGGCTGTTCCGGTCTGGCACGGGTCGACGTGTTTCTCACGGACGAAGGTGAGGTGCTGATCAACGAAATCAACTCACTGCCCGGCTTCACCCGCATCAGCATGTACCCCAAGCTGTGGCAGGCGGCGGGGATGAGCTACAGCGAACTGGTGAGCCGGCTGATTGAGCTGGCGTTGGAGCGGCACGCGGGGCGCAAGGGGTTGAAGATCAGTCGGTGATGCGAGCAATCCACGAATAAATCAGCGTCTTCACTTCCTCTGGGTGATGCGTCCTTCGGCGGTAGCTGGCAAAGGTGGGGGAGGTGCAGTAAGTGCACACCTCACTCACCTCAATCTGCTCCCGCCGGATGCCGGCGGCTTGCAGCAACATCACCCCATAACCACTCAAATCAAACCACGCACTTCCCTCTTGCCGGGCGTGGGGTGGTGTGATCTCAGGCGGCAGCAACGGCGCTGGTTGAGCGGTGCTCCACGGCGCCTGCCCGGTTGACCACACGTGCCCTTGGTCAGCCTGAAACTGCGCGACAAACCCTTCGCTTACCTCATAGCAGCACGGTTTGATCGACGGCCCGATCGCCACCCGCAACTGGTCGACCGCAATCCCTTCATCGGTAAAACGCTTGATGGCATTGGCGATGATCCCGCTTTGCAGCCCCTTCCATCCTCCATGCACCGCAGCGACCTTTTCGCCGCCCTGCGAGGCAATGAGAAGGGGCAGGCAGTCGGCGGTAATCACCGCAATGGGATGATGCTCACCCGTGCACACCCCGTCCGCTTCAATGGTATTGGGCACTTCGTCGGCTTGCCACTCGATCACCGAAGGGCTATGCACCTGCTTGCAGATGAACACCTCTGCCGGGCGCAGCGGATCATTGATCGAACAAAAACCGTGGTCGACGCCAGGAATGGCGCCGAGATTATCTGCCTGCTGCACGAACGCGTTCTCCGTTGAGTGAATAGTCAGTCGCCAACCGCTTCGCCTTCACGCCGAGGGTCGGCGCCGCCGCTCAGCGACACCTTGCCCTGGGCATCCCGTGTGCGGACGATGGCCTGGATGCCGCTGGTCATATCGATCTCGCTCAGCGCATGGCCCTTGTCCTTGAGCGCCTGTTTCAGCGCTGGGCTGAACAGACCGGCTTCCAGCTCGGTCGCGCCATTGCGGCTGCCAAAGTTAGGCAGGCTGATGGCGGCTTGCGGGTCGAGTTTCCAGTCGAGCATCGCCACCAGGGACTTGCTCACGTACTCGATGATTTGCGAGCCACCGGGTGAACCCACTGTGGCCAGTAACTCGCCGCTCTTGCGGTCGAACACCAGGGTTGGCGCCATGGCCGAACGCGGGCGTTTGCCCGGCTCGACGCGGTTGGCCACGGGCTGGCCGTTTTCCTCGGGGATAAACGAGAAATCGGTCATCTGGTTGTTGAGCAAGAAGCCCTGCACCATCAAATGGGAACCAAACGCCGCTTCCACCGTGGTGGTCATCGACACAGCGCCGCCCTGGTCATCCACCGCCACCACTTGCGATGTAGAAATGCGCAACGGCGAGCGGTCCGGCGCGTAGGCCACCTGGATACCCGCAGGTACTCCCGGCTTGGCGATGCCCATGCTGCGCTCGCCGATCAAGGCGGCGCGCTTGGCCAGATACTCCGGTGCGACAAGGCCAGCCACCGGCACCGGAACGAAGTCTGCGTCGGCAACATAGAGCGCGCGATCGGCAAACGCTAAACGTCCGGCTTCGGCCAGCAGGTGCACGGCTTCGGGTGTGGGCTCAAGGCCTGCAGGCGACAGACTTTTCACTGGGAACATGGGGGCGATGGCCTGGGCCGGATTGCGAGCCTCCAGCGCCTGCAAGGTGCCGAGGATTTGCGCGATGGCGACTCCGCCCGATGACGGCGGTGGCATACCGCAGACTTTCCATTGTTTGTAATCGGTGCACAGCGGCGTGCGCTCCTTGGCGGTGTAGCCCTTGAGGTCCGCCTGGGACAGGCTGCCCGGGTTGCGATGACCCTGCACCTTGCTCGCGATTTCATCAGCAATCGGCCCTTGGTACAGTGCATTCGGCCCTTCCTTGGCGATGCGTTTGAACACGTTGGCCAGTGCCGGGTTTTTCAACAGCGTCCCGGTGGCTTTCGGTGTGCCATCGGCGTTCAGAAAGTACGCCGCCATGTCGGGCGATTGTGCGATATAGCGGTCGGCTGCGATCAGGCTGTGCAGGCGTGGAGAAATGGCGAAGCCCTGTTCCGCCAACCGGATCGCCGGCTCGAACAGCTCGGCCCATGGCAGGTGGCCGGTCTTCGTGTGTGCCATCTCAAGTGCACGCAATACCCCAGGCGTGCCGACTGAGCGTCCGCCAATCTGCGCTTCTGGAAACGCCATCGGCTTACCATCGGTCTTCAGGAACAACCGCTCCGTCGCCCCGGTCGGTGCGGTTTCGCGGCCGTCATAGGCGCGCACCGTTTTCCCGTCCCACAGCATGATAAACGCGCCGCCGCCGATTCCGGAGGACTGCGGCTCCACCAGCGTCAACACCGCCTGCATCGCAATCGCCGCATCGATCGCCGAACCCCCCTTGCGCAGCATCTCTCGCCCGGCCTCTGCGGCCAGAGGGTTGGCGGCCGCTGCCATATGGCGCGTGGCCTGTTGGGTGGTGAGGTCGGTGCGATAGCCTGAGCCCAGCTCTGGTGCCGGTGGCTGTTCGTTGACAGAGGTGTTGCATGCAGCCAGTGCAAGGGCTGCGGCAATCACCGACAGTTGACGGCGGGAAATCGAAAACACGCGCTGAACTCCGTTCATTTTGAGAATGATCTGTTGTCCTTGGGTACTGCTTTTTACAGGTAAATCGTGCCTTGCAGGTACAACACCGCATGGCCGGAAATGATCACGCGGTCACCTTTGAGTTCGCAACGCAGTTGGCCGCGGCGTGCGCCGCCTTGTTCGGCGGTCAGTTGCGACTTGCCCAGGCGTTCGGCCCAGAACGGCGCCAATGAGGTGTGGGCTGAGCCTGTCACTGGGTCTTCATTCACGCCGACGTTGGGTCCGAACCAGCGCGAAATAAAGTCAAATCGCGCGCTTTTGGCCGTCACTGCAATCCCGCGTTTGGGCAAGCCTTTAAGGCGTGCGAAATCCGGCTTCAGTGCGGCGACTTGCGCTTCGTCTTTCAGCAACACGATGTAGTCATCGGTGCTGAATACGTCGGCCTGCTCAATGCCCAGTGCGCTCAACATTCCAGCGGGGGGCGCGCAGGGGTGGGGCTGCTTGGCCGGAAAGTCCATCGCCAGCTCATCGCCGTTGCGGGTTACCCGAAGTTCGCCGCTACGTGTCGCAAAGCGCAACACTTCAGGTGCATCCGCCAGTTGGTGAATCAGCACCCACGCCGCCGCAAGCGTGGCGTGGCCGCACAGGTCCACTTCGACCTCTGGGGTAAACCAGCGCAATTCGTAGATATCTCCACGGGGCACGAAGTAGGCGGTTTCGGAGAGGTTGTTTTCGGCGGCGATGTTCTGCAATTGCTCATCGCTGAGCCACTCGGTGAGCGGGCAGACCGCCGCCGGATTGCCGCCGAAAGGGGCCTGGCTGAACGCGTCGACTTGGTAAATGTCCAGTTTCACCGTGGAGCACTCCGTAAATAGAAGGGAGGCTGGACACTAACAGTGGGTCAGGGGAGCGTCAAAATACAGATCGCGCCTTTTTTCGAGCGCAATTGCACCGCCTCCTGCTACATCACCGCAATGGCTTGGGCTAACGACCGGCACTTTTCTGGAGGCATAAAAAAACGGCCTACCTTTCGGTAAGCCGTTTTTAGTACTTGGTGGCTACACAGGGACTTGAACCCCGGACCCCAGCATTATGAATGCTATGCTCTAACCAACTGAGCTATGTAGCCAAGTGGCGCGCATTATTCGCGTAGAACGAGATTGCGTCAAGCATTTATTTTGAATTTTTATCTACGCTTTCAACTGTTTAAGCGAAACCGCCGGTTCGGGCGACGGGTGGTTCGCGATTCACCTTGTCGCGCATGAGAAAAGTCGGATCGAATTGGGCAGATATCCCTGCCGCCCAACGCGTAGTCTGACGTTACGGGTGCTGCGAGTTGTGAGTGGCGCGCTTGAGGTGCTCACGTGCCCGTGACAAGCGTGAGCGAACAGTGCCAATAGGAATCTCCAGTACGTCGGCCGTGTCTTGGTAACTGCCGTCGGTTTCCAGCGACGCGTACAGCGTCTTGCGCATCTCCATCGGCAGGTGGTCGATGGCACTCAAGGTTTTTTCCAGGCGCTGGTTGATTTCAAATTCCCAATCCAGGTCGTGATTGTTTTCCTGACCATGCCACAACGACTCATCGAATTCGCAATGTACAGGCTTGGCATACAGGCGTCTGAAATGGTTGCGTATAAGGTTTTGCGCGATACCGCACATCCAGGTGCTGAGCGTGGCATTGCCGCTGAAGCGATCACGGTTGCGCCAGGCTTCCAGGTATGTCAATTGAAGAAGATCATCCGCATCTTCCGGGTTGAGCACGCGCTTGTGTATGAAGCGGCGTAGTTTTTTTTGCTGGTCATCGGTCAGGTGGAGCATGAATTGAGGCGAGCTGCCAACAAGGTGCGCTAAAGCTTCAATAGGGATATTCATGATTTTTTCCTTAGGGTAGACGCAGTCGACGAATCTCGTCGGGAACCCCATAGCACTGCCTGTGCCAATCGGAAAAAACATATAACTAACTGTTTTTTATTAATTATTTTTTTTAATTCGCTTTTTTTTGAGCAACTATTTGCGCTGCGCAAAGATTGCGCATGCAAGTCTTTTCAAATTGATCTTGGATCGGCGTTTGATGGAACCGAATGGGCAGCTTGTTCCACATAGGGAAACACTCTTCCTGTGCGGGCCTGTCCATGAAAGTCGAATCCAGCAACGATGTGCAAAGGGTCCAGCGTCTGGACCAACCGGTTGTCAATACTGTTGCCGTGCCTTCACCCGCTAAGGGCGTCGATGATCTTGGGCACTTGTTCAGCGAGGAGGTGGCGGTCAATACCCAAAGGCTGAGTGAGCGGAAGATGGGCGTCCGTGTGCCTGCGACCGAGCAGCTTGTGCAGCTTTATGATCAGTTGGGTCACCCGGCACAGGCGACATTGGCATCCGTGTCACGTCGAATCAGGCTGCAACTGTTGCAGAAACCTTCGCTGGAGAAATTACTGGACCTTACAGGTGGGGACCCGGCGCGCGCGTTCGTGGTGCTCAAACAGGTAGTGGCCCAAGCCGATAGTGAAGTCCGTCCTTCCGAGGCCGCCCTCGCGCGTGATGCCATTGCCAGGCTGGAGGTGCGCTTCAAAGGTGAGATTCAGGCTGGCTTGAACATCGCCGTGGCGCTACAGGCAGCCTGCGTTGATCCGAACGAACGCCAGGCATTGCGGGCGCTCTACTACACCAGCGTAGTCACCCGCCAATCTCTGGCGACGATGATGCAAGCCCTGCTGGGGGTTTACGGTGGCGAGGGGTTCAGTACCGGGCTTGGTATCATGCGTAAAGCCTTGGCGGACGACATTGCGGCGATGGTGTCGTCGATGCCCACGCCTCTGCTGCGTACCTTGTTGCTGGGGCTGCAAAGCTGCGGCCAGTTGAGCTCCGTGTTGACGGGGTGCCGGTCGCTGGTCCAGCGCCTGAATATCGAACAGGACGCAGTGACCTTGCTGCAACGAATGTTAGCGTACGCTGGGAACGGCATCACGGTTGAAGAATTGCTTCGACTGGGGGATGAGCTGGGAGGGGGGGCGACGGATCGACAGGTGATATCCCTCAATGCCCTTTACCCTTTGCTTCAGCAGTTGCCCATTGCGTTGTGGCCTGATAGCCGAGCGCGTCAGGACACGCTGCTGGCTCTCTTGGCGGTGATTGGGGAGCTGGATCGCTCCATGCGCGGCCAGGCGGGCATCACCGGCAGGTCGAGGGGCCTGGTGTGACCGCGCTGTCGGCCATCAATAGCGTATTGCTCAAAGTGGCACAGCGCGCTGAAGTGCTTGGCGCCGTTGTGGTTTTGGCTATCGTTTTCATTTTTATCGTGCCGTTGCCCACTTGGCTGGTGGATATTCTCATCGCCCTCAACATCTGTATCTCATGCTTGTTGATCGTGCTGGCGCTGTACTTGCCTGGGCCGCTGGCGTTCTCATCGTTCCCGTCGATTCTGTTGCTGACCACGATGTTTCGTCTTGCGCTGTCGATCGCGACCACGCGCCTGATCCTGCTGGAACAGGACGCCGGTGACATCGTCGAGGCCTTCGGAAATTTCGTGGTCGGTGGCAACCTGGCGGTGGGGATGGTGATCTTCCTGATCCTGACGCTGGTCAACTTCCTGGTGATCACCAAGGGCTCGGAGCGGGTGGCTGAAGTGGCGGCGCGCTTCAGTCTGGACGCGATGCCGGGCAAACAGATGTCCATTGACAGTGACCTGCGTGCGGGTTTGATTGACGGTGCACAAGCACGTGACAAGCGGGAGCAGTTGTCCCGGGAAAGCCAGTTGTTCGGGGCCATGGACGGGGCCATGAAGTTCGTCAAGGGCGACGCCATCGCCGGTTTGATCATCGTTGTGGTCAACCTCTTGGGTGGTTTTTCCACGGGTATGTTCCAGCACGGCTTGAGTGCGGGCGAGTCAATGGCGCTGTACTCCGTATTGACCATCGGCGATGGCCTGATTGCACAGATCCCGGCGCTGCTGATCTCCCTCACCGCCGGCATGATCATCACCCGCGTGGCGCCCGACGGGAAAAAGGGCATCACCAACATGGGCGCCGAAATTGCCCGGCAAATGACCAGCGAGCCCAAGAGTTGGATCATTGCTTCGGTGGGGATGCTCGCGTTTGCAATCGTGCCGGGCATGCCGACCGGGGTGTTTATCCTGATCTCGCTGATCACCGGCTCCCTGGGTTACTACCTTGTGCGGAAGCGTCGGTTGCAAGATCAGCCAGCGCCCGAAGCGGCCCAAGCCGTGCGTCCCGAAGAAAATGGCCGAGAGGACTTACGCGGATTTGATCCGTCAAGGCCCTATCTTTTGCAGTTCTCCCCGGTACTGCGAGGCACACCGGAGGTCGCTGATCTTATTCACGCAATCCGCCAGGCCCGAAATGCGCTGGTCGCCAATATAGGCCTGACGTTACCGCCATTCGAAGTCGAGCTTGACGACTCATTGGACGATGACGAAATGCGTTTCTGTGTCCATGAAGTGCCGATGGTAAAAGCGTCGGTTGTGCGTTTAGTGGCGGTGGAACGCAACGCGCTGACAACTGAACCCGAGAACGCGAGACTGGGTCTGGCCGAGCGCGATGAGCAGCATTGGGTCTGGCTGGAACCGAATGATCCTTTGCTCGATGATCCGCAGGTGGAACACTTCACGGCGGCGAGTCTCATCGTTGAGCGGATGCGGCAAGCCATGATGCTCAGTGGGCCTCAGTTTTTGGGGGTCCAGGAGAGCAAGTCGATCCTCAGTTGGCTGGAACATAGCCAGCCGGAGTTGGTGCAGGAGCTTCAGCGGATCATGCCACTGTCGCGTTTTTCGGCGGTGTTGCAACGCTTGGCCAGCGAGGGCGTGCCGTTGCGAGCGGTGCGGCTGATTGTCGAGTCGTTGATCGAGTACGGCCAGCATGAGCGTGAGCCGGAAGCGCTGGCCGACTATGCACGCATAGCCCTCAAGGCACAGATCTACTACCAATATAGCGAGGCCGACGGCCTGCACGCCTGGTTGTTGTCCCCGCAGACTGAAAGCACTCTACGTGAAGCTCTTCGCCAGACTCAGACGGGAGTGTTCTTTGCACTCGGCGACGATGACAGCGCGGCGTTGATCAATCTGCTCAATCAAGCCTTTTCCGCACGACCAAAACTCAAGAGTGTGCTTTTGGTTGCGCAGGATCTGCGCAGTCCGCTGCGTACGTTGTTGTTGGAAGAGTTCAATCATGTGCCGGTGATGTCTTTTGCCGAGTTGGGTAGCGCCTCCAAGGTCAAGGTGTTGGGACGCTTTGATCTGGGCCAGGAGGAACTGATGCGCGGTGCGGCGGCATGAGAGCTCGGTTACGCGCGACGCGGAGGGCTCGATGATGTTCGAGTTACGGGTGCTTGATGGATTGCATCAGGGCGCGGCGCTGCCTTTGTTCGGGCAGCAGTGGAGCATTGGTGCACATGCCGAGGCTGACTTGGTACTGAGCGATCCGGGCATTGCTGAGCGGCATGCACACCTTCGGCTCATCGATTCGAATTGGTCGGTGCAGTCCGAAGCCGGGTTGTTGCGGGATGCCATGGGCCAGTTGTCCGCACAGATCGCGAGTCTGGCGCCGAACGTAACGTTTTCTGTGGGAACGGTGCGTCTGTGTGTCTCCTTGGCCGAGGAAAGCTGGCCCCAGGCGCCGGTTCACTCGGCCGTGACGGTGCTGCAGTCGAGTGAGCCGGCGCGAACAATCAAGTTATCGTCCATCCCGCCTTCGCAGCAAAAACGCCTGATTTCTCTGGTGCTGGCGGTAACGGTCATTTTCCTGATAGTGGGAATGGCGTCCACGGGAGAGCCTGAGGCCCAAGCTTCCTTGAAACCCCCTGTGGTTCAGAAACAAGAGCTGGCCTCCCCGTTTGAAGTGCGCCAACAGTTATTGAAGATGCTCAACGAGCGTGAGTTGAACCAACGCGTCAGCCTGCAGGTGGTCAATGGGCAAGTCACACTCGGTGGGGACGTTTCACCGGATGATGTTGAGCTGGTGGCACGGATGCTCAGTCGTTTTGGTGAGCAGTTTGACAGCTCGGTCCCAGTGATCAGCCGTGTGCGTGTGAGTGATGGGGTATTGCCGTTCAAGATTTTGCAGATCGTCGGCGGTCCCAATGGCCACGTAGTCCTTGAGGAGGGCAGCCGACTTTTTGTAGGCGACGAGGTAGACGGGCTGCGGCTTGTTCTGATCGATAACAGCAAAGTGGTTTTCGAGGGCGCGCAGCGGTATGAGGTGCGCTGGTGAGCGTTGATCTACGTGAGCGTCTTGACGCCTGGCAGCAGCGTCAGACCGAGTCGCTGGCCACCTTTGCGCCGGTGACGATGCGTGGGCGTATCCAGCGCGTGAGCGGGATGTTGCTGCAATGCCGGTTGCCCCAGGCGCGTATCGGTGACCTGTGCCAGGTAGAGAAAAATCCTGGCGACTATATGTTGGCCGAAATCATCGGTTTCGATCAGCAGGATGCCGTGCTCAGTGCCTTGGGCAACCTGGAAGGTGTAAGGGTGGGCGCCAGCGTGGAGCGCCTGGGAGTATCGCACCGGGTACAGGTCAGCGATACGTTGCTGGGCCAGGTGCTGGATGGTTTCGGTCGGCCGATCACCGGGGAAGGTCCCAGTGCATTTGTCGAGGCTGATCTGCCGGACGCAAGTGCCGTCTTGTGCGAAGCACCTTTGCCCACCGACAGGCCGCGAATACATCGGGCGCTGGCCACCGGCGTACGGTCGATCGATGGCCTGCTGACGCTCGGCGAGGGCCAGCGTGTCGGCCTGTTCGCTGGAGCCGGTTGCGGCAAGACCACGCTGTTGGCCGAGATTGCCCGTAACGTTGAGTGCGATGTGATCGTGTTTGGCCTGATCGGTGAGCGCGGACGGGAGCTTCGTGAGTTTCTCGACCATGAGTTGGATGAACAGCTACGCGCCAAAGCGGTACTGGTGTGCGCTACCTCCGACCGATCGAGCATGGAGCGTGCCCGTGCGGCGTTCACCGCCACGGCATTGGCAGAGGGGTTTCGGCGCAAGGGGAAGCGGGTCTTGCTGCTGATTGATTCCCTGACCCGCTTCGCCAGGGCCCAACGCGAAATCGGCTTGGCTGCCGGCGAGCCTTTGGGGCGCGGAGGCTTGCCTCCCTCGGTCTACAGCCTGCTGCCGCGGTTGGTGGAACGCGCGGGGTTGACCCGTGAGGGCGTGATTACAGCAATCTATACGGTACTGATCGAGCAGGACTCCATGAATGACCCCGTGGCCGATGAAGTTCGTTCGTTGCTCGACGGTCATATCGTGCTGTCGCGCAAATTGGCCGAACGTGGGCACTACCCCGCAGTGGATGTGCTGGCAAGCCTTTCACGGATCCTGAGCAACGTTGTAGAGCCTGTTGACATCCAGGCGGGCACGGCGCTGCGACGTTTGCTGTCGGCGTATCAGCAGATCGAGCTGATGCTCAAGTTGGGGGAGTACCAGCCCGGCAGCGATGCCCTGACGGACTTGGCGGTAGACAGCCGTCAGGCGGTCGACGGTTTTCTGCGTCAGGACCTGCGTGAGCCATCACCTCTTGAGGAGACGCTGGCACAACTCAAGGAGCTGACCGCCCATGTCCCTTTCTGATACGCCGCAGGGTGAAGTTGAAACCCTGCGCCGCTTGCGCAGGCATCGCGCAGACAGGGCCGAACGAGCCCTGCGCGAGGCGAAGCGGGCCCAGCAAATGCTGCTCGCAAAGATCCAGCAAGCCCAGGACGCGCTTGAAGAGACTCAGCAGGAGGAGGCCCGGCAAAGTGCCCAACTGCTCAACCAGCATCAGGGCCAGGTGTTGACCCTCAAGGCGCTTAAGTCCTGGGGAGCGCAGGAGCGCTCCCTGTCGGCCAGCACCCGGCGAGACATGGGCCAGTTGGAGGCATTGCGCGATCAGCGGCACGCACAGGAAAGTCGGGTTGGCAGCGCGCAGAAGGCGGTCACTCAGTGCCTGCGGCAGGTGGAAAAACTTCGGGAGTTATCCCTATTACTGGCGCAGGAGTCGATATGACCCAGGTTGTTGATAAGGTCACTGAACATACGCGTGTACGCGAGTCCCGAGACGATCGTGAAGCGGGTGGCATCGGGGGCGTGCCATGGGAATACAGGCAGTTGTTTGCGCGGTTGTTTATCGATGACGGTGGAGATCATGGGGCAAGGGCTTCCATGTCGGGAACGAAGGAAATATCGGGAGTCGCCATGATCACGGCGCTCACCGAGCAACTGGTGCCCCGTGTGATGGCGGGTTCGCAATGGCCTCTGCAGGCGGTGTTGTACTTGCCCCGGCTAGGACGGATCAACGCCAGTGTGCGCCGGGAGCAGAACGCTTGGGGGATTGAGCTGGACGCGGAACAAGACGCTACAGCACGCTGGCTCAGTGGCGTTCGCCAGGCGTGTGAACTTCAACTGGCGCGGGCACTGGGGCAGCCGGTCAGTCTACGGCTGCCCCATGTCGGTAACGCATGATGGTACCGACGCTGACATTGCCTTTAGTCAACGGCAACACGGTCAGCGCGCGCGCTCGATTGGGGCGCGGTCTCTGCCTGGCGTTTCAGGTCGCCGGGCAAGGCGGTGCGTTGAACATCGAGCCTGGGCGCGCTCCGGCAGGTGGCGAGACGCTGTGTTTTGAAACAGTGCGTGGCGTATTGGCGTTGGCTGAGGCCGGGCCACTGCTCAGTCTGCTTGGCGAATGCACAGTGACACTGGCCAAAGCCGGCAATGACCCACAATCGTGGTTCTGGGCGCTGTTCCAGCAACATTTGAGCCCGCAGGTGAGGGAGCTGTTGGGTTACGTGCGCCTAGTGCAGACCGAGCGTCCCAGGGGCGTTGGCTGCCGGCTCACGGTGACCCTGGGCGCGTCTCGGGCCGTAGGCTACATGTGGCTGACGCCCGAAAGTTTCCTGGCATTGTGCGATGCCGCGCCCTGGCGTACCACTGCCGCCCCCCTGCCGGCGGCGTTTCAACTGGCAATTGCCGTGACGCTGGGACACACGTCGTTATCGATCGTGCAGGCGCGCAGCCTGCGAGTCGGTGATGTGCTGGTGCTGGACCACGCTTTTTTTTCAGCTCAGGGCAGCGGCTACGTACAGGTCGGGCGGCAGCGGCTGCGTGGGTGCATTGACGATGATACCGGGCAGTTATGCCTGACTCTTACTTCTATCGAGGACACGCCTGTGGACGAGAATTTTGCAGTCCCCCATTACTCAGGCCATGAGGAAGACGAGCAGGTGATGGACGTGTTCGGCCATGAGCCGTTCGACGAATTGAGCATGGCATTGAACGTACGCTGCGGAACGCTGAACCTGACCTTGGGCGAGTTGCGAAACCTTGCGCCTGGTTCGGTGTTGGGGGTTACAGGCTACGCCCCGGGAACGGCCGGACTGTTCTATGGGGACCGACCTATAGGCCAGGGGCAGTTGGTGGAAGTCGACGGACGCCTGGGCCTGCAATTGTCCCGCGTGACATTCGGTCGATGACCTTGCAGGGGCTGGATCCCCTTATTCTGGCGGTGTTTCTTGGGGCTTTGTCGCTGCTGCCCCTGCTGTTGATCATCTGCACATCTTTCTTGAAGATCGTCATTGTGCTGATGATCACTCGCAACGCCATTGGCGTGCAGCAAGTACCACCGAGCATGGCCATCAACGGCATTGCACTGGCGGCAACGCTGTTCATCATGGCGCCAGTGGGATACGAAATCGCCGAGAGCGTCAAGGTTTCACCGCTGGACATGAGCAACGTGCATGCGTTCCTGCAGACTGGCAATGAGGCCATCCAGCCGTTGCGTGCCTTCATGCTGCGCAACGTCGATGCGGATGTACTAACGCACCTGCTGGAAAACACCGCGCGTCTGTGGCCTGCGCAAATGGCGCAGGAGGTCCGGCGCGAAGACTTGATTCTGCTGATCCCTGCTTTCGTACTGTCCCAACTGCAGGCGGGATTTGAGATCGGTTTTCTGATCTACATCCCTTTCATCGTGATCGACCTGATTGTCTCCAACCTGCTGCTGGCGCTGGGCATGCAAATGGTCTCGCCGATGACCATTTCGTTGCCACTCAAACTGCTTCTGTTTGTGCTGGTATCCGGTTGGTCTCGGCTGCTCGACAGCCTGTTCCTTTCCTATCTCTGAGTGGCGTATGGAACCGATCGTGTTGTTCAAGCAAGGCATGCTGCTGGTGGTAGCGCTATCAGCACCCCCGTTGATCGTGGCGGTGGTAGTGGGCGTATTGACGTCTCTGGTGCAGGCGTTGATGCAGGTACAGGATCAAACGCTGCCCTTCGGTATCAAGCTGGTGGCGGTGGGCATTACATTGATTATGACCGGCCGCTGGATTGGCGTTGAGTTGATCCAGCTGATCAATCTGACCTTCGACATGATCGGCCGCTCGGCCCTGAACTGAGGTTTCGCCTGTGCTGCTATACCTCGATTTTCTTCCGAGTCTGCTGATCGGGATGGCGCGTATCTACCCGTGTTGCATTCTGGTCGCGGCGTTTTGTTTTCAGCATATACGCGGCATGCTCAGGCACGTTCTTGTAATGGTGATGGCGCTGATGCCCGCGCCGGGTATTCATGCGATGTTGGAAGGTAGCGATATCTCCGCACTGATGCTCGGCGCCCTGGTGCTGAAGGAAGTGGCCCTTGGATTGTTGCTGGGCGTATTGCTCTCCATGCCATTCTGGCTGTTTGAATCGGTGGGGGCATTGCTGGACAACCAGCGCGGTGCATTGGCAGGCGGGCAACTCAACCCTTCGCTGGGACCGGATGCGACGCCGATCGGTCATTTGTTCAAGCAATTGGCGATCTTTCTGCTGATGGTCACCCTGGGGCTTGGCGCGTTGACTCAGGTGATCTGGGACAGCTATCTGATCTGGCCTCCCACCGTGTGGTTTCCGCTTCCGACGGCCAATGGCATGGGCGTTTTCGTCGGGCTGCTTGGCGATACCTTCACGCACATGATGCTCTACGCCGCGCCCTTTATCGCTGTGCTCCTGTTGCTGGAATTCGGCATTGCGTTGCTCGGCGTCTACAGCCAGCAATTGCAGGTGAGCTCACTGGCTCCGCCGGTCAAGAGCCTGGCCGGCATTGGTATCCTGCTGTTGTATTTTGCGCTGCTGCAAGACCTGATCGTCGGACGCATGAGCCAGCTTGGCGACCTCAAAAGCTCGTTGGGAATCCTGTTCAAGGTCGGGATGCCATGAGTGATTCAGGCGAAAAAAAGCATCCGGCGTCCGCAAAAAAACTGCGTGACCAACGCAAGAAGGGTCAGGTTGCCCAGAGTCAGGATATCGCCAAATTGCTGGTACTGACGGCCATCAGCGAAATCGCCTTGTTTACTGCCGAGACCAGCCTGCAACGCTTCCAGCAATTGATGTTATTGCCGATGTCTCGCCTCACACAGCCTTTTGTACGGGCACTGGAAGAAGTGCTGTTCGAGGCAATGGTGGTGTTCTTTTCATTCGCCCTGTTGATGGCTGGGGTGGCGATTCTCTCGAAGCTGATCAGCAGTTGGATGCAGTTTGGGATGCTCTTCGCCCCGGAGGCGCTGAAGCTGGACTTCAATCGTCTTAACCCGGTCAGCCAACTCAAGCAGATGTTCTCAGCCCAGCAACTGATGAACCTGTTCATGAGCATTGTGAAGGCGTTCCTTATCGGCTTGATTGTGTACGTGGCGGTCTGGCCCTCATTGGACACGCTGATCAATCTGGCCAACAGCGATCTGCAAAGTTACATCGTTGCGTTGATCGCGTTGTTCCGTCACCTGCTGCATCTCTGCCTGGGCATGCTGCTGGTGCTGGCATTGATCGACCTGGCAATGGTCAAGCACTTCTTCGCCAAACGCATGCGTATGACCCAGGTGGAGGTGGTCAAAGAGTACAAGGACATGGAAGGTGACCCGCACGTCAAGGGTCAGCGCCGTGCGTTGGCGCAACAGTTGGCCCAGGAAGAGCCGAAGGTCAAGCTGCCCAAGTTGGAAGAGGCCGATATGCTGGTGGTCAACCCCACCCACTTTGCTGTCGCGTTGTATTACCGTCCCGGCAAGACGCCGATCCCGATGTTGGTCAGCAAGGGTACGGATGCGCAGGCCCGTCAGTTGATCGCACGAGCAAAATCTTCCGAGGTGCCGGTGATCCAATGTGTGTGGCTGGCCCGAACACTCTATACCGCGAAACTGGGTGCGGGCATTCCTCGTGAAACCTTGCAGGCCGTGGCGCTTATCTACCGCACCCTGCGTGAGCTGGATGACGTAGCCAAACGTGAGACGCTGGAGTTGCCAGAGCTTGAGCGGCGTTGATCATCGGCTGCGGCGTGAGTCCAGGGCTTCGAGGTTGACCAGTGACAGCATCCGGCTGAGGATCGTGTCGACAGCGCCGTTCGTTGCCGGTAGCGCGTGCCAGATGACCAGGGCATCCTGAGGGTCGAGGTAAACAAAACAACCACCGAATGCCAATGGTTGCTCATAGCGTCGCTCCAGCGCCCGCTGCAACTGTCCGGTTTGTACCACCTCCCGAGCAATGTGCAATGCCAGTCCCGGACGCTTGCCCGCGTGCTGTGCACATGCCTTGACCCCCACAGCGAGCGACAGGTGAGCGGCAGTGCCACTCACCAGGTTGCGCAGAAATACCTCGCGTTGATCGTCCGGCATTCCCATAGGGCTCATCGTTCCAGCGACACCGTCTGATAGTCCGCCCGTTCCCCGGCGGGGCCCGGTTCGGCACGCATCTGCGACGGCCACCAGATCACCATCTTGTCCTTGGACGATTGCGGGCGCGAGCAGGAGTCGCCTTTGCAAGTAGGGGTGCAGCCTGCGACGAGCAGCGTTGCGCCGAGTAAGGTGGAAAACACTAAGTGCCGTTTCATGGATTGTCCTTCTGGGCAGCGTTGATCAAGGAGGGGCGTGGCACGCCGAGGTGTTCATCTTTCACCACTGGGCGCATGGCGATAAACACCTCGGCTTCTTCACCCGGCTTGAGCCAGGCGCGTGGCCACACGCTGACAGCCAGTGTTTGCGAATTACTGCACTCTTTTTCGTCGATACGTACATTGCGCTTGAACTGGTTGCGCAGCACCACGACCGCCACGTTGTATTCGGGGCCGGCATACCATTGGCTGCGTTCGTTGTTCAGCGCCAGCAGGTCGCGTGTGCTGCACAAGGTATTCAGACCCACAGGCATCGGCGCGACCTTGAAAGCCTTGGGAACCTCTCCGCTCACCAGGTGCGCCAGCGTGCTGATGATGTCGCTGCGTTTGATCACTGGCTGGTGCGGCGCATAGCGTCGGGCCAGTGGAGTGAGCGCAGCTTGCAATTCGACCTGATCGGCCTGGGGCAGGTAGCGTGACGGGTCGGCCTGGTCGCCGATCACGCGCGGGGTAAGAATGAACAGTCGTTCACGCCGGTTGTTCTGCCGTTCGGTCGAGGAAAAAAGGGCCTTTCCCAACAACGGGATGTCGCCGAGCAAGGGCACCTTGTTTTGCTTGTCGGTACTTTCGGTGACATGGAAGCCGCCGACGACCAACGAACGCTTTTCGGCCATCACGGCCTGGGTACTGACCTTGCCTCGGCGTACGTCGAAATTATTGGGATTTGCGTTGGAGTCTTCGAAATTTCCATCCTCAATATCAATCGCCAGATGGATCTGGTGACCGCCCCGGCTGGTGATGACCCGGGGAACAACCTGGAAGCTGGTCCCCACGGTGATTGGCAGGATCGTTGCGACCTGACGCCCGGGTGTCAGGTATTGCGTACGGTTGAAGTCGATGACGGCAGGCTGGTTTTCCAAGGTCAGTACGGATGGGTTGGAGACCATGGTTGCCAGCCCTTTGGCTTCAAGTGCACGGATATCTGCGTAGAACCGCTCGCGGTTCTCAATGGACAATTGTGAGGACGTGCCAGGTGCCAGGTTGGTGCCTCCACCACGAAATCGGCTGTTCTGAAAGCCCCAGTTCACCCCGAACTCACGCAACTGTGTGCGCTCGATATCAAGAATGATCGCGTCGATTTCCACCAATTTGCGCGCGACATCAAGTTGGGCGATGAGCTCGCGGTACATGGCTTGGCGCTCTGGCAAGTCGTAGATCAGCACCGCGTTATTGCGCACGTCGGCTTCGACGCGAATCCTGCTGGTAGGGACGGATGCGCGCGGTGTGAGTACTGGACCGGCGTCCTGCCCACCGCCCGTAGCGTTTGCACCGAGTATCTGTCCTAACAAAGGGTTGTTCAGCCTGGGAATAGTTGGCGCGAGCGGGGAGGGCTGTGATGCCGGGCGCTGGCTCAGCCCCGATAATGTCGAGGACGAGCGTGGCTCCAGCAACCCGCGCAGAACGCTGGCAACCCCCGGTATTGTGAGCTTCTCGCCGCGGTAATCCACTTGGTTGTCTGTGGCGTTGGCGAACTTCAGCGGGTAACTCAATATGCTTTGTTTTTCATCCGGTGAGCGGCGCTGACTGCTGAACTGTTTGATCTGTTCGATGTAGCGTTGAGGGCCAGAGACAAGTACGACACCATCTTCCGACAACTCTCCCCAGCCAAACCGGCTGTCGAGCAGGCCTATGTCGGTGAGCGCCTGCTTGAGGTCGGCAATGGTCTCTGAGGAAACTTCCAGCCTCGCCGATTCTTGCAGGTCCAGAGTGCTGATATAAAGCGTATTGTTGTACAAGTACCACTGGAAGCGGTGTTCTACTCCCAGCCTGTCGAGCATCGACTGCGGAGTATTGGCGCGTATCTTGCCATTGACGTTGCCCTCCAGCAGGCCTTCGATTTGCAGGCGCGTACCGAAGGTCTGGGCGAAGTCTTCAAGCACTTCCCGCAGCGGTTTGTGCTCGGCCTCGTAGGCGTACGCAGTGTTTTTCCATTCAGAAGGAATGGCCGCGAAAGCGCTTGGTACAGGTATCAGCAGCCAAGGCAGCGCGAACAGGCAGCGCCACCCAACTCGTTTTGACAATGTGTCGGGCGAATCAAAGCGCAAGCAAGTGTGCTTGTAGGGCTTGGTGTGCATAGGGCGTTCTCTGATTAGTAAGACATCGAGCGTAGTGAGGTGGGTGTGAGCTGTTTGACCTGCCGTGTAAGGCGCGCTGCAGTGGAGCGCCAGGTGTCACGCTGGTTGAGCAGCGCTTGGAGGCAATTGAGCAGGTTCGTGTGGTCACACGTTCCCTGGAGGCTTTGAATCAACCAGAGCGCACTCGTATCAGGTTTCAGCGCCAATGCACCTTGGAAATGATTCAGGCTGACAGCACTCAGGCGCATCCAGCCGGACAAGGCGGCGTTAGTGCATGGCGTCGCCGTCAGTTGGGCCTCCAGCAGCACGGCTCCCCCCTGGCGCTTCAACATGATTTCGTCGTCGCCTTCGAACAAGGTGATCTGCTCTTTGTGGCTGCTCAACCAGTCTTTGACTAGCGTTTTCATCATTACTGGAAGCTCTCGAAGACACTTTTGAGCAGCATGTGATTGACACGGTTATGCTCGAGATAGGCCATTTGAGTGGTTGCCTTACTCATCGCCAACTCGAAGAACTCTGCATCCGATCCATTTTCGGCAACCTCTGCAGAGTGTTGTTGATAACGTTTGTGTGCCGCGTCGCTGTTTCTCAATAATTGGCCAGAAAGACCGTTAAAGAAGTCCATGGTTTCTCCTTCATACATCGTGAATTGGCGTTGATGACTGGGGTCTTGTTATGAAGCTTTCTTGTAAAGGGTGGGCGGCTAAACGTTTAGCCAATACTCTTTGTTGTTAGTGAAGAAACTCTCGAGCATTGAGTTCCAGTTGATGCGAAAGTCACCTTCGTCAGTTTTCAATACGAGTGTCTGATGGGGAACCGCCTCATCGGCGTGGAGCTTCCAGATTGAGACGTGATGATTGACCAGGCACTGCTTCATTTCTTCAAGATCATAGGGGTGGCACAGCAGTGTGGCGTCGGCTACCTGGACTTGGCTGGCGAGCAATTGTTTGCAAAGAGCCGCCAGTCTCTGGTGAGGCACGGTCTCGTCCAGCAGGCAGCGAATTGCCTGGTGGGTGATTGAGGTTGCATAGTGCTCCAGGCTTTCGCACATCGCTTGACGGTCGTGATCCCATCGTTTGAGTAGGGTGTCTGCCCGCTGCCATATCTCTAGTGAGGCTTTTTCCAACAGTGCTTCGCACTCTTTTTCTGCCTGCCGTATCAACTCATCAACCTGAGCATTGGCGCGGATCAAGAGCTGGTTGGCCTGCTCCCAGTCTGCGAGTTCTTCGCGAGGGATCAGCCGGCGTGACAAAGCCGCGGGACCTTTGAGCAGCTCAATAGTGCGTCGACATAGCATCGTTGATTTCCTTACCCATTCGAGTCAGGCGGTACGTTATCGTTGGCCATTTTCGTGATGCGCCAGACAACGGCTTGCCAGAGCGTATTCAATTGACTGTTTACACTCGGGATCGAACCCTTGCTCTCTACTTCCCGCACGCGTTCGCGGGGGAAGCGCAATCGGAGTCGTTGCCACGTAGCTGCGTCCACCCAGCTATGGAGCAGTTGTAACGGGTCGGTATCGGATGCCAGCATCGCGGGGGGAAGTGTCTTGGATAAACGCAAACACCAAAGATGATGACTTTCGCTCAACGTCGAGGCTGCTTGCGGGTGAAAAGTATTGTGTATCAAGACCAGCGCCAAACCGAGTTGCTCCTTCGTGGCCAAGGCCAGGCGAAGGACGGTGAGGTTAGGCATCGGTGGCAAACAGGCTGCAACGCCCAAGAGGTTATGAGGTGCCAACCACCCGCTGCGATAAAGCGTATCCATTGCAGGATATTCGTCGCCTCTCCAGTCATCGTGGGCGTAACTCCAGGGAGACGCCCACCATTGACTCCAGGCCAGATGTTCACCTGTTGGCTGATCAGACTCAGGCGTCATGGGCTGGACCTATCGATGGGGTCGCTAGAGGCGTGTCTTCCCTAAGCCGTTGGCGCCGAGTGCGCAATGCCACTCCCCCAGCCAAGGCTGCGACCAGGCCGAGCAGAAAAACGGTCACGCTGGTTCGCCAGAATCCAAGGTCCTCGGCGGACACCAGAAACGGGCCGAAGTACACCAGGCGTTGCTGCTCCTGGTAGGTCGTGGCCGGCACGAATATCACGGTCAGCTTTTGTGGGTTGTCCACTGCGGCAGTCATGCCCGGGATGCTGCTCGCCACCATTCGGCGCACCCGTGCGCGGATATTGTCGGGGTCAAGGCGTGGATCATGTTTGATAAATACTGACGCAGAGGCTGGTTGGACAGGCTCCCCGGGTGCGATGCGTTCCGGCAGTACTACGTGCACACGGGCGACGATCACTCCGTCAATATTGGACAAGGTGGCCTCAAGCTCCTGCGACAAGGCATAGATGTAGCGTGCCCGTTCTTCCAGGGGAGTGGAGATCACACCTTCCTTGCGAAACGTGTCGCCCAGGGTGGTCCGAGCGACTTTTGGCAGACCCGCGGCTTCCAGTGTACGTACGGCACGCCCGATATCGGTTGCATTGACCGCCACCACCACGCCATCTTTCGCCGGGACTTTCTGCGCACGAATATGTTTGTCCGCCAACTCCGCGATGACCTCATTGGCCTCTTGCTCGGAAAGCTGGCGATGAAGTTCGACCCGCTCGCTGCAACCGCTCAACATAAGGGTCGCGGTCAGAAGGAGTGTGATAGGCAGGAAGGTATTCATGGCCACTACTGCAGGTTACTGATTTTGTCGATGGATTGAGTTGCCTTGGCGAGGCTTTTGACGAGCAATTGAGAGGTCAGAACCACGTTGGATAATTCGCGTGGGTATTGTCTGAAATCGTCGGGGTCGGCACCCTTGTTTGTAGATTTGAGTGCTCGTACCAAGCGACTTTCCTTGGACTTCAGTTGTTGAGCGGCCTCTGTCAGCATCATGGGTGAATGAGGGGCCGAGCTGACGCCGTTTGGCTTTGACTGCTCTAACATTGAAGAGAAAAAGCCTGCATCCGTGTTGGATGTCGATTCATCCTGAGTTGCAGTGTTGCTTTGGAGCGCACGGTGCTGTGCTGAAAAGTCATATTCTTTTATCTGCATATAGGGCCTTCGATGCTTGGCAGGGAAACAGCGTTCGAGTGGATGCCGACGTCGAGAGTTGCTATTCAGCGACTTGGAGCGCCTCCCCGATAAATGGATCGGAGAGGCACTTGTGTTATCGGACTTCTTTAGCTGCGGCGTATTTGTTGGTGATTTGCTTTGCTTTCAAGCTCAGTTCAAAGCCCTCCCGGGCAATGGCTTCTGCTTTACCGAGCAGATCGTCGCCGCCGCTACCTCCGCCGCTCCCGCCAGCTTGAGAGCCTGCCGAAAGGCTTTGGGTGCTGTTGTTACCGATACCGCCAATTCCACCTATCATAATGAAACTCCAGTTTTTTTCGTTCGGACGTAGATGTGTATGCCATGGGTGAAGTTGGAAATTTTCTGCAACTAAACTTGGCTATGTTTATGTGGTGGGTGGTGGGAAAGCGTTCCGCATGTGTCCGGATTGTTCGTTTCTAAATGTTAAATTTCGAGTTGTGCGGTTTGTAATGATGTTCTGATGGCTACCTGTGTATGAGTGTTGAGGTGTTTTGCCTACTCATAAGGTTGTAGGTGGCAGGTTGTAGAAACGCTAGGTTCAAGGAATAGATATATTCAGTTGTTTCATCCGGTAATACAGTGTCCGCTTGGCGACCCGTAGCGCCAGCGCAGCACTGTCAACGCAATGGTCATGGCGATACAGAGACTCTTCGATCAACGCTTTTTCGATGTGTTGCAAGCGTGTCTTCAGGCTGATTCCACTCATCTGTTGGTCATCCACAGCGTTTGATAGCGGAGCCAGGCCCAATACGAAACGCTTGGCGGTCGAACGCAGTTCACGCACGTTACCGGGCCATGTATGGCACAAAAGCTGTTGTAACAAGCCCTCAGGCGGGCAGGGGGCAGGACAATTGAAGTGATCGGCTTCCTGGCGGATCATTTCAAGGAATAACGGGACGATGCGCTCGCGTCGATCACGCAACGCGGGAAGCTGGATGTTGACGACATTCAATCTAAAGTACAGGTCACGTCTGAAGGCCCCTTGCTCTACCATTTTATGCAACGCATGCTGTGCTGATGCGATGACTCGCATGTCTACCGGGATGAAACGGGTCGAGCCCAAGCGCTCCACTCCGCGAGACTCAAGCACCCGAAGCAGTTTGGCTTGCAGGACCAGTGGCATACTGTCGATCTCGTCGAGATAAAGAGTACCCAGGTGGGCTGCTTCGACAAAACCGGCCCGCGATTGCATGGCGCCGGTAAAAGCGCCGCTGTTGACGCCGAACAACTGGCTTTCCGCAAGGCTCTCCGGGATGGCCGCGCAGTTGACAGCAACAAAATTACCCCGCCGTCCCGACAGACGATGAACCCTTTGGGCCAAAGTATCCTTGCCCGTGCCGGTTTCTCCCAGTAATAAAATGTCAATATTGAGTGGCGCAGTTCTGGCAAGTGTATTTTCAGTGTCTTGGCCTTCGATGAATGAAATATCCATTTCAGTTTCCCTTTGGCAGATGGCCGACATCGAATGAGTACTCATTGTTGTGATTGCACCAATAAGTAAGTTGTAGGCAAGGGCTGGTCAATAGCGATTAAGTTATAAAAAGTATCAGCTAAAATTAAGGTGATTTTCGTCCGGTGATGTGTAGGAAAAGTTAAATTTATTCCTGGATTAAGTTGCTGCTATGTTATGTGTTCTTGTTTGGGTGTTGGATGTAGGAGTAATCAATATTGATCTGCGATTTTGATGTAAGCGTTTTTTTGCCTTACTGACACCCACAAAAAAGCCGATGCAGTGCATCGGCTTTTTTTGTTGGCAGAAACCGCGTGAAATACTTACACGTTGAAGCGGAAGTGCATCACATCGCCGTCTTTCACGATGTATTCCTTGCCTTCCAAGCGCCACTTACCGGCTTCCTTGGCACCGGCTTCACCCTTGAACTGGATGAAGTCGTTGTAGGCGATCACTTCGGCGCGAATAAAGCCTTTTTCGAAGTCGGTGTGGATCACGCCAGCAGCCTGTGGCGCGGTAGCTCCGACCTTGACGGTCCAGGCGCGGACTTCTTCAACACCGGCGGTGAAGTAGGTCTGCAGGTTGAGCATTTCGTAACCCGCGCGGATCACGCGGTTCAGGCCAGGCTCTTCCAGGCCCAGGGCCTCGAGGAACATGTCTTTTTCTTCGCCGTCATCCAACTCGGCAATTTCTGCTTCGATCTTGTTGCACACCGGAACCACGATCGCGCCTTCTTCGTCGGCGATGGCCTTGACCACGTCGAGCAGCGGGTTGTTCTCGAAGCCATCTTCGGCGACGTTGGCGATGTACATCACAGGCTTGGTGGTCAGCAGGTGGAAGCCCTTGATCACGGCCTTTTCGTCAGCGCCCATGTTCTTCATCAGGCTGCGTGCCGGCTTGCCTTCGGTGAAGTGAGCGATCAACTGCTCCAGCAGGCCTTTCTGGACCACGGCGTCCTTGTCGCCACCCTTGGCGTTGCGCGCGACTTTTTGCAGTTGCTTCTCGCAGCTGTCGAGGTCGGCGAAGATCAGTTCCAGGTCGATGATCTCGATGTCGCGTTTCGGGTCGACACTGTTGGAGACGTGAATCACGTTCTCGTCTTCAAAGCAGCGGACCACGTGGGCGATGGCATCGGTCTCGCGGATGTTGGCCAGGAACTTGTTGCCCAGGCCTTCACCTTTCGACGCGCCGGCAACCAGGCCAGCGATGTCGACGAACTCCATGGTGGTCGGCAGGATGCGTTTTGGATTGACGATGGCCGCCAAGGCGTCCAGGCGTGGATCCGGCATCGGCACGATACCGCTGTTGGGCTCGATGGTGCAGAAGGGGAAGTTCTCCGCCGCAATACCGGACTTGGTCAGGGCGTTGAACAGGGTGGATTTGCCGACGTTGGGCAGGCCGACGATGCCGCAATTGAATCCCATGGTGTTTCCCCTCGGTAAGAGTCAGGCCTTCTGGCTGTGCAGGTTTTTCATCGCGCGGTTCCATTCACCGGCGAAGATATCCGGCAGCACGCCGAGGGCAAAGTCGATGCTGGCATCGAGTTTTTCCTGTTCGGCGCGTGGCGCACGACCCAGGACGAAATTTGAAACCATACTGGCAACGCCTGGGTGGCCAATGCCGAGCCGCAGACGGTAGAAATTATTCTGATTGCCCAACTGCGCAATGATGTCGCGCAGGCCGTTGTGCCCGCCATGCCCGCCGCCCAGCTTGAGCTTGGCAACACCGGGTGGCAGGTCCAGTTCGTCATGGGCCACCAGGATTTCCTCGGGTTTGATCCGAAAGAAACCCGCAAGCGCCGCGACAGCCTGGCCGCTGCGGTTCATGTAGGTGGTGGGAATCAGCAGACGAACATCCTGACCCTGGTGCGAAAAGCGCCCGGTCAGGCCAAAATATTTGCGATCGGCCGCAAGGGTAACACCTTGGGCGTGGGCGATGCGCTCAACAAAAAGGGCCCCCGCGTTATGCCGGGTCTGTTCGTATTCGGCGCCTGGATTTCCCAGGCCAACGATCAGTTTAATGGCAGTCACGACAGGGGCCCTTCCTTTGGAGTTGTGGATAACATCGCCGCAACCAAGTGTGCGGCGAAAGTGGACGACAGAAGCTATTTACTCAAGAGTAAACGCCGCGTTATCGCCCGCTTTCTCGCTACGTTCCGGTCCGCGATGTTTCCTCAAGCTCCGGCAAGACAGAGTGAATTACTCTGCAGCGCCTTCTTCAGCTTCTGGAGCAACGCGTGGAGCGTGAACGTTGGCAACCGCTTTGTCATCACCGTGAGCCAGTGCAACAAACTCAACGCCTTTAGGGGCTTTGAGGTCGGACAGGTGGATGATTGCGCCAACTTCAGCAGCCGACAGGTCGACTTCGATGAACTCAGGCAGGTCTTTCGGCAGGCAGGTCACTTCGATTTCGTTCACAACGTGAGAAATCTCGCCGCCTTTCTTGATCGGTGCTTCTTCACCGATGAAGTGTACAGGCACGATAGCGGTCAGTTTCTGGCCGGCTACAACGCGAACGAAGTCAGCGTGCATGATGAACTGCTTGGACGGATGACGCTGCATCGCTTTAACGATGACGTTCTGCTTGGTGCCGTCGACGTTCAGCTCGATAACGTGGCTGTAGGCAGCTTCGTTTTCGAACAGCTTGGCGATTTCCTTGGCCAGGATGGTCACGGATTCAGCAGCTTTGTTACCACCGTATACAACGGCTGGGATGTTGGCGGCGTGACGCAGGCGGCGGCTCGCACCTTTCCCCAGGTCAGTACGCGCTTGAGCGTTCAGAGTAAAGTCAGTCATTTTGTATCTCCAAAATAGCCATCATCGAGGGGCGTTTGCGACCAGCGCCGTACTCGACATGGGCAAAAAAGCCCCGCCCCAACAGAATGTCGGGGCGGGGCGCTTTTCGTCAGTGGGATGTGCCGAAGGTGTGACCCTTAGCGGAACATCGCGCTGATCGATTCTTCATTGCTGATGCGGCGGACCGCCTCGGCAACGACCGGTGCGATATCCAGTTGACGGATACGCGCACAGGCTTGAGCAGCGGCGGACAATGGGATGGTGTTAGTCACCACCAGTTCGTCCAGCACGGAATTCTCGATGTTCTCGATCGCTCGGCCCGACAGCACAGGGTGTGTGCAGTAGGCGAAGACTTTAGCCGCACCGTGCTCTTTCAAGGCTTTCGCCGCGTGGCACAGGGTGCCGGCGGTGTCGACCATGTCATCAACCAGAATACAGGTACGCCCTTCGACATCACCGATGATATGCATCACTTCAGAGTGATTGGCTTTCTCACGGCGTTTGTCGATGATCCCGAGGTCCACGCCCAGGGATTTGGCAACAGCCCGTGCACGCACGACGCCACCAATGTCCGGGGACACGATCATCAGGTTTTCAAAGCGCTGGTCTTCGATGTCATCCACCAGTACGGGGGAGCCGTAGATGTTATCTACCGGAATATCGAAGAACCCCTGGATTTGGTCAGCGTGCAGGTCAACCGTGAGAACACGGTCGATACCTACCACGGTCAGCATGTCAGCGACGACTTTCGCGCTGATAGCCACACGTGCGGAACGCGGACGGCGATCCTGACGGGCATAACCAAAGTAAGGGATTACAGCTGTGATTCGAGTCGCTGAGGAGCGGCGGAAGGCATCAGCCATCACGACGAGTTCCATCAGGTTATCGTTGGTCGGAGCGCAAGTCGGCTGAATAATGAAGACGTCTTTACCGCGAACGTTTTCATTGATCTCGGCTGTAATTTCGCCGTCGGAAAATTTACCGACAGAGATGTCACCGAGAGGGATATGCAGCTGACGTACGACACGCCGAGCCAGATCGGGGTTAGCATTCCCCGTAAAGACCATCATCTTGGACACGCGCAGTACCTAGAGGCTGAGGGTAACCTGGATGAGTATAGAAAATGGCAGGGGCGGCTGGATTCGAACCAACGCATGGCAGGATCAAAACCTGCTGCCTTACCGCTTGGCGACGCCCCTGTATCTGTTGCAACGAGTGCCTAACACTCGGTTCCTTTAGAGCAGACTTTGCAGCTTGCGATGCAACATCGAAACGTTGCTTCCCTTTGCTACAAACCCTGTAAGGGTCTCTGTAAGAAGGGCCGAGACTTTATCAGCTTCAGCTTTGCTTGGGAAGCCCCCAAACACACAACTTCCAGTTCCGGTTAATTTTGCTTCGGTAAATTTACCTAACAAATTCAAAGCGTTACGTACCTCTGGATAACGCCTTGCTACAACCGGTAAGCAGTCATTTCGACTGTTTCCCTTGGGAACGGGGCGCACTTTAATGGGAGAAGAGTTACGTGTCAACAACGGATCTGAAAAAATTTCTGCTGTACTTACAGATACTTGCGGCACAAGCACGACATACCAAGGCTCCTCGGGGTATTCCGGGCTGAGTTTCTCCCCCACGCCCTCGGCGAAAGCCGCGTGCCCACGCACGAAAACCGGGACGTCGGCGCCCAGTGTCAGGCCCAGCGCGGCCAGGCGATCATCGTCCCAACCCAGTTGCCACAAGTGATTCAGGCCCAGCAATGTGGTCGCGGCATTCGAGCTGCCGCCACCGATACCACCGCCCATGGGCAAGATCTTATCGATCCAGATGTCGATGCCGAGCCGGCAACCGGATTGTTCCTGAAGTTTTTTCGCCGCCTTCACGATCAGGTTGCTGTCGTGAGGCACACCTTCGAATTCCGTATGCAGCTTGATCACGCCATCGTCGCGCACGGCGAAGGTCAGTTCATCGCCGTAGTCGAGAAATTGAAACAGCGTCTGCAGTTCGTGGTAGCCATCTTCACGGCGACCGAGGATGTGCAGCATCAGATTGAGTTTTGCCGGGGAGGGTAGGGTCAAGGTTTGTACAGTCACGTTATTGCCCCAGTTTGCGCGGTTGCCAGTCCTTGATCACTAAGGTGACGTCAAGGTCGGGGCCGTGCAGCTTGATGCGCTCAGGCAGCGAATATCCGCTTTGCTCTACGTAACTCAAATACTCGACCTGCCAGCCATCCTGTTCCAGCGTGGCCAGGCGGCTGTCGCCATTGAGGCTCAGACGACTCTTGCTGTCGGGTGCGGGAAGGCCGCGTACCCACCAGACCAGATGAGACACCGGCAGCTTCCAGCCAATCTGCTCTTCCAGCAGCGCTTCCGGCGAGGTCGCTTCATAACGCCCTTGATTGGCCACTTCGAGGCTGACTTGCCCCGGGCGACCGGTCAGGCGTGCCGCGCCACGGCCCAGCGGGCCGGACAGGCGGATATCGTAGTAATCCTGGCGTTGCAGCCAGAACAAGGTGCCGCTTCCGGAATCCTTCGGCGCGCGAACCCCGACTTTGCCTTCGATTTGCCAGCCGTCGATGCTGCTGAGCTGATCTTTGTGCTGCTTCCATTGCGCCGGGTTGCCCTGACCTTCAACGGATTCACGGGCGCCGAAACCCGCGCAACCGGCGAGCAAGGCGATGAAGCTAAAAATAACAACGTGGCGCAAGAACATAAGCTTAAAGGGTCTCGGATCCGGTCAGGCGCTTGATGGTGCCGCGCAGGATGGGGCTTTCAGGTTGTTCCTTGAGGAATTTTTCCCAGATCTGGCGTGCTTCGCGCTGTTTGCCATTGGCCCACAGCACTTCGCCCAGGTGAGCGGCGACTTCCTGGTCGGGGAAGCGCTCCAGCGCTTGGCGCAGCAAGCGTTCGGCTTCGTCCAGGTTGCCCAGGCGGTAATTCACCCAACCGAGGCTGTCGAGTACGGCCGGGTCTTCCGGGTTGAGCTTGTGGGCTTGTTCGATCAACACCTTGGCTTCGTCATAACGCGTTGTGCGGTCGGACAAGGTGTAACCCAAGGCGTTGAGGGCCATGGCGTTATCGGGGTCGCGCTTGATGATCAGGCGCAGGTCTTTTTCCATTTGCGCCAGGTCATTGCGTTTTTCCGCCTGCATGGCGCGGGTATACAGCAGGTTCAAATCGTCGGGGAATTGCAACAAGGCTTGTTGCAGCAGTTTCCAGGCACGTTCACCCTGATTGTTGGCCGACAAGGTCTCAGCCTGGATCAGGTACAGCTGGATCGCATAGTCCGGCTCGGCATCGCGCGCCGCGGCCAGGCGTTTTTCCGCCTCGTCGGTGCGACCGTTGCTCATCAGGATGTCGGCCTGGCGCAACTGGGCAGGCAGGTAGTCATTACCAGGGCCGACTTGGGCGTATTCGAGCAGGGCGGCCTGCGGGTCGCTGCGCTCCTCGGCGATACGGCCAAGGTTCAGGTGCGCCGAATCCACATGGCTTTCGCGCTGGATCAGCTCTTCCAGGTAACCCTTGGCCTCGTCCCAGGCTTTGGCTTCCAGGCACACCAGTGCCAGGGAGTAGCGCAATTCGTCATCGTCAGGGTATTGCTGGACCAGGCTGGCGAACTGCACTTTGGCGTCCTCCATGCGGTCCTGCTCGACCAGCATGCGCGCGTAGGTCAGGCGCAGGCGCTTGTCTTCCGGATACTTCTTGATGCTTTTTTCCAGCAGCGGAATCGCTTCCTTGCCACGATTGAGGTTCTGCAGCAGGCGCGCGCGCAGCAGGATCGGGGCGATTTCGCCTTCTTCCGGCGGATTCTGCTCCAGCAGCTTCAGCGCTGCATCGGCTTCGTCATCCTGTTGCAGCAGCAAGGCCTTGCCGAAAATCAGTTGGCTGTTCTTCGGGTGTTTTTGCAGCAGGCGGTCGAAGCTCTTCATTAAACCATTGCGCGTGTCCTGGTCAGTGTCGGCCGCCGACAGCGCGAGAAAGTCGAAATGCGTGTCGCCCTTGCCCTGGAGGACCTTCTCCATATAGACCATGGAGTCGTCATAGCGCCCGGCGCGTGCCAACTGAACGGCCGCCGCCCGCTGGGCTTCCAGGTCGTCCGGTGCGTTCTTCGCCCAGATCAGCGAAGAGTCCAGCGCAGCCTGGTCGGCGCCCAGGTACTCGGCGATGCGGAACGCGCGCTCGGAAATCCCCGGATCCTGAGTGTTGATGGCCTGGGTCACGTAGTTATCCAGGGCAATGTCGAAACGGTTGCGCTGGCCGGCGAGTTCCGCGGTCAGCAGGCTGAACACCGTTTCTTCACTGAACGAGGAATAAACCTTGGGCTTTTCAGGGGCGGGGGTGCTGTCTTCCACCGGCGGCGTACCGTCCGGCGACACGGGGGCCATGGCCTGGCAGCCGCTGAGGAAGACAAAAGCAAGGAGCAACGCGGAAGATCTATTCATATAGGAAGAGGACGACTAACCTGCGGTCGGATCATCATGACACAAGCCTTCGGCCAAACATAACCGAGTCTCAATGGGTGCCTTTATAGACACAAGGCATTAGGACAATAGCTTACGGTGGTTGTTCTGAATCTTTCGAAGTAGGACAATTGTCGGCTTCCCGACATCATCAGCGATATTGAATGGCCTTCCTCGCACTCGGTATTAACCACAAGACTGCCTCCGTAGACGTGCGCGAGCGCGTGGCGTTTACGCCAGAGCAGTTGGTTGAGGCCCTGCAGCAGCTCTGCCGGCTCACCGACAGTCGCGAAGCTGCGATCCTTTCGACCTGCAATCGCAGCGAGCTTTATATAGAGCAGGAACATCTTTCAGCGGATGTGGTGCTGCGCTGGCTGGCCGATTACCACCATTTGAGCCTCGACGACCTGCGCGCGAGCGCTTATGTGCACGAAGAGGATGCGGCAGTTCGTCACATGATGCGTGTGGCATCCGGTCTCGATTCGCTGGTGCTGGGTGAGCCGCAGATCCTCGGCCAGATGAAATCCGCCTACGCCGTGGCGCGTGAGGCCGGCACCGTCGGCCCGCTGCTGGGCCGGCTGTTCCAGGCGACGTTCAATTCCGCCAAGCAGGTCCGCACCGACACCGCCATTGGCGAAAACCCGGTGTCCGTGGCGTTTGCGGCCGTCAGCCTGGCCAAACAGATTTTCAGTGACTTGCAACGCAGCCAGGCCCTGCTGATCGGCGCCGGTGAGACCATCACCCTGGTCGCCCGTCACCTGCACGATCTGGGCGTGAAGCGCATTGTTGTCGCCAACCGCACTCTGGAGCGCGCGAGCATCCTTGCCGAGCAGTTCGGCGCGCACGCCGTATTGCTGGCAGATATCCCGGCCGAACTGGTGCGCAGCGATATCGTCATCAGCTCCACTGCCAGCCAGTTGCCGATTCTTGGCAAGGGCGCGGTCGAGAGCGCCTTGAAGCTGCGCAAGCACAAACCGATCTTTATGGTGGATATCGCCGTTCCTCGGGATATCGAACCCGAAGTCGGCGAGTTGGACGACGTTTACCTCTATAGCGTCGACGATCTGCACGAAGTGGTCGCCGAAAACCTCAAGAGCCGTCAGGGTGCCGCCCAGGCTGCAGAAGAGATGGTCAGCACCGGTGCCGAAGATTTCATGGTGCGCCTGCGTGAATTGGCGGCGGTGGATGTGCTCAAGGCGTATCGTCAGCAGGGCGAACGCCTGCGCGACGAGGAGTTGATCAAGGCCCAGCGCTTGCTGGCCAACGGCAGCAGTGCCGAAGAAGTGTTGATGCAACTGGCGCGTGGTCTTACCAACAAGTTGCTCCACGCGCCCAGCGTACAATTGAAAAAGCTTACCGCCGAAGGCCGCCTCGATGCGCTGGCCATGGCCCAGGAACTCTTTGCCCTCGGTGAGGGCGCGTCAGATAGCTCTTCGGATAAAAAACCGCAATGAAAGCGTCACTGCTCAATAAACTGGACGTGCTCCAGGATCGTTTCGAAGAACTGACCGCCCTGCTCGGCGATGGCGAAGTCATCTCTGATCAGGCCAAATTCCGTACGTATTCCAAGGAATACGCGGAAGTTGAGCCGATTGTGACCACCTATGGGCAGTGGCTTAAAACCCAGGCCGACCTTGAAGGCGCCCAGGCGCTGCTCAAGGACAGCGACCCGGACATGCGTGAAATGGCCGTGGAAGAAGTCCGCGAAGCCAAGGACAAGCTGGCTGCGCTGGAAGGTGACCTGCAACGCATGCTGCTGCCGAAGGACCCGAACGACGGGCGCAACGTATTCCTCGAAATCCGTGCTGGCACCGGCGGCGACGAAGCGGCGATCTTCTCCGGCGATCTGTTCCGCATGTATTCGCGGTACGCCGAACGTCGCGGTTGGCGCGTAGAAATCCTGTCCGAGAACGAAGGCGAGCACGGCGGCTATAAAGAAGTCATCGCGCGGGTTGAAGGCGATAACGTCTACGGCAAGCTCAAGTTCGAGTCCGGCGCACACCGCGTACAACGCGTGCCGGCGACCGAGTCCCAGGGCCGAATCCATACGTCCGCCTGCACCGTGGCCGTGCTGCCCGAGCCGGACGAGCAGGAAGCCATCGAGATCAACCCGGCCGATTTGCGCGTCGACACCTACCGCTCGTCGGGCGCTGGCGGTCAGCACGTCAACAAGACCGACTCCGCCATCCGCATCACTCACTTGCCGTCGGGCATCGTGGTGGAGTGCCAGGAAGAGCGTTCCCAGCACAAGAACCGTGCGCGGGCCATGTCCTGGCTGTCAGCCAAGCTCAACGACCAGCAGACCAGCGCCGCCGCCAACGCGATTGCCAGCGAGCGCAAACTGTTGGTCGGCTCGGGCGACCGCTCCGAGCGCATCCGCACCTACAACTTTGCCCAGGGCCGGGTCACCGACCACCGCGTCAACCTCACGCTTTACTCCCTGGACGAGATTCTCGCCGGTGGCGTAGACGCCGTGATCGAGCCATTGCTCGCCGAATACCAGGCGGATCAACTCGCGGCGATAGGTGAATAAATGACCATCATCGCCAGCCTGCTGCGCGCCGCTGACCTTCCGGATTCGCCTACTGCGCGTCTGGATGCCGAATTGTTGCTGGCGGCGGCCCTGGGCAAGTCGCGCAGCTACTTGCACACCTGGCCCGAGAAAATCGTCACCAGTGAAGACGCGCTGACTTTTGCCGGCTACCTGCAACGTCGTCGTGGCGGTGAGCCGGTGGCGTATATCCTCGGCCAGCAGGGTTTCTGGAAGCTGGACCTGGAGGTCGCGCCCCACACGCTAATCCCGCGTCCGGACACTGAATTGCTGGTGGAAGCTGCCTTGGAATTGTTACCGGCCACGCCCGCCAAGGTTCTCGACCTGGGTACCGGCAGCGGTGCCATCGCCCTGGCCCTGGCCAGCGAGCGCCCGGCCTGGCACGTCACCGCCGTCGACCGTGTGCTGGAAGCGGTGGCCTTGGCCGAGCGCAATCGTCAAAGGCTTCACCTTGATAACGCGACGGTGCTGAACAGCCATTGGTTCAGCGCGTTGCAAGGTCATACCTATGACCTGATCATCAGCAATCCGCCGTACATTGCTGCCAACGATCCGCATCTGGTAGCAGGCGATGTACGCTTTGAACCGGCCAGCGCATTGGTGGCTGGCCATGATGGTCTGGACGACTTGCGCTTGATCATCAAAGAAGCCCCTTCTTATCTGAATGCGGGTGGCCGGCTGCTGTTGGAGCATGGCTACGACCAGGCTCCGGCTGTGCGCGACCTGCTGTTGAGTGAAGGTTTTGAAGAGGTTCACAGCCGCATCGACCTCGGCGGCCACGAGCGCATCACCCTGGGGCGCCGGCCGTGCTGACCGATCAGGAGCTGTTGCGCTATAGCCGACAGATTCTGTTGCAACATGTCGACATTGACGGCCAATTGCGCCTGAAAAACGGCCGTGCCTTGATCGTCGGCCTCGGTGGCCTGGGCGCGCCCGTTGCGCTGTACCTGGCGGCGGCGGGCGTGGGCGAACTGCATCTGGCGGACTTCGACACTGTCGACCTGACCAACCTGCAACGCCAGATCATCCACGACACTGACAGTGTCGGGCAGACAAAGGTCGACTCGGCCCTGCGCCGCCTGGCCGCCATCAACCCCGAGATCAAACTGATCGCCCATCGCTCCGCGCTGGATGCCGACACACTGGCAGCAGCGGTCGAAGCGGTGGACGTGGTGCTTGATTGCAGCGACAACTTCTCCACCCGCGAAGCGGTCAACGCGGCTTGCGTCGCGGCCGGCAAACCTTTGATCAGCGGTGCGGCGATTCGCCTGGAAGGGCAACTGTCGGTGTTCGACCCGCGCCGTGAAGAGAGCCCGTGCTACCACTGTTTATACGGGCACGGCAGCGACACCGACCTCACCTGCAGCGAAGCCGGCGTGGTCGGCCCGCTGGTGGGGGTGGTCGGTAGCCTGCAAGCGTTGGAAGCCTTGAAACTGCTGGCTGGTTTCGGTGAGCCGCTGGTGGGCCGCCTGTTGCTTATCGATGCCTTGACCACACGCTTTCGCGAGTTGCGCGTCAAACGTGACCCCGGTTGCAGCGTGTGCGGGACGCAACATGGATAAGGGCGCGCCGATCGGTGTGTTCGACTCCGGTATCGGCGGATTGACCGTGCTGGACGAAATTCAGCAACTGTTGCCCCACGAACCATTGCTGTATGTGGCCGATTGCGGGCACATCCCCTACGGCGAGAAAAGCCCGGCATTTATCCTTGAGCGCTCGCGGCGGGTGGCGGCGTTTTTCCGGGAGCAGGGCGTCAAGGCGTTCGTGATTGCCTGTAATACCGCCACCGTCGCCGCTGTTGCCGACCTGCGCCTGGACTATCCTGATTGGCCGCTGGTGGGCATGGAGCCCGCCGTCAAGCCCGCAGCCGCCGCGACTCGCAGTGGCGTCGTCGGGGTGCTTGCCACCACCGGCACGCTGCAAAGCGCCAAGTTCGCCGCGTTGCTCGACCGTTTCGCTACCGATGTGAAGGTCGTGACCCAGCCGTGCCCGGGTCTGGTTGAACTGATTGAAAGCGGTGACCTGAACAGCCCAGCCCTGCGCCAGATGTTGCAGGGTTACATCGAACCGCTGCTCAGCGCCGGCTGCGACACCATCATTCTTGGTTGCACCCACTATCCCTTCCTCAAGCCACTCCTGGCGCAGATGCTGCCCCCCAGCATCATTCTCATCGACACCGGCGCCGCCGTGGCCCGTCAGCTCAAGCGTCTGCTGGGCGAGCGCGACCTGCTGGCCGCCGGCAATCTTGAACCCGCGCAGTTCTGGACCAGTGGCGATGTGTATCACCTAAGAAATATCCTACCGACACTATGGAAATATCCGGGCGTTGTGCGAAGCTTCGCTTCGTGAAAAATTCGTGAAATACCGGCGTTATAAGCTGGAACTTCTGACTACACGCCAGCTTCTATAGCGAGATTGCCTGTAAAAAATCCTATAACTTCGTTTGGAAAGGATGTTTCTTATGAAGCGCTTGTTCTGTTTGGCCGCGATTGCGGCCGTTGTAGTGGGGCACTCTGTTTCGGCGCAGGCCGCTGGCCTGGAGTTCGGTGTGGGGAGCACCAGCGATTCGACCATGACCTATCGGCTGGGGCTGACCTCGGACTGGGACAAAAGCTGGTGGCAGAGCGATACCGGTCGATTGACCGGCTACTGGAGCGGCGCCTACACCTATTGGGACGGTGACAAGCGCTCCAGCGTCAGCAGCCTGTCGTTCTCGCCGGTCTTTGTGTACGAGTTTGCGGGGGAGAAGGTCAAGCCGTACATCGAAGCCGGGATTGGCGTGGCGGTGTTCTCGCGCACCAAAGTGGAAGACAACAACATCGGCCAGGCCTTCCAGTTCGAAGACCGTTTGGGTTTCGGCCTGCGCTTCGCAGGCGGACATGAAGTGGGCATTCGTGCCACGCATTATTCCAACGCGGGCATCAGCAGCAACAACGACGGGGTAGAGAGTTACTCGGTGCACTACACCCTACCGCTCTAAACACACCTCTCACTGTAGGAGCCGGCTTGCCGGCGATGCAGACATCACGGTCTATCAGTGACACCGAGATGATGCTATCGCCGGCAAGCCGGCTCCTACAGGATGTCGTTCAATCAGCGGTAGGCCGTAGCGATCCCTTCGCGCTCGGTCAGGCACTCCGGCGCCCCCATCTCGAACTCCCGGCAGATCAGCGGCCGTCGCTCATAGATCGTGCACATCATCGTGTCCCGGTCCAGCGCTGCGCACCAGCCGTCGTCCAGGCGCAGCATCACTTCGCCGCCCCAGTCATCGGTGTCGATATAGCGTTCCGGCACCCCGGTGTCGGTGATCAGCATGACTTCCAGCTGGCAGCAGCAAGCCGCGCAGGTCGAGCAGGTGACCGCGGGTTCGGTGATTTGGGTGTGGGGGATGTTGGTCATAGGCGCGCAGTGTAAGGCAAGCGGGTGACGCAGGTGTGAAACGACTGACAGACGTCAGCGCGCCAGCCGGTGCAGGCCTACAAACACCGCCGCCCACAGCAGCGCCAGTAAGGCCATCGTGGATGTCAGGCCGAAACCGAACTGCACGCCGGCCAACTGGCTACCGGCATAGTAAGAGAGCGGGCCGCCTACTGCGCCAAGTAAAGCCGCACGCCACCACGGGCGCGCGCTCCAGGCCAGGCAATGGCGTAACGTGGTCGCCAGCAACGCCCATAACAGGATCAGCCAGAGGGGAATCAGCGGGCCCGGCTCAGTGAAATGAAACACGCCCAGCGTGCGCAGTGCCGTATCAAGCAGTGTGCCAAATGCCGTCACGCTGAGGATCAGCCTGCCGTCTTCAGCCCAAGAACTTATCCACAGCAGATGAACGGCGAGTACGGCCAGCCCTACCAGTAGCCACACGCTGTCACCGCCGAGTACACACGCAAACCAACCGCACTGAAACAGCACGGCATTGGCCAACGTCTTAAGCACTGAAGCGTCCGAGCAGCGGCGGGTTGATCGCGGACGGCTTGGCCAGCAGCAATTGCGCGGTGCCGATGGTGCGTTCCATAAAACCACCTTCGCAGTAGCACAGGTAAAACTCCCACAGCCGCAGGAAGTATTCGTCGTAGCCCAACTCAGCAAGGCGGCCGTGGGCGCGGCGAAAGTTTTCATGCCACAGGCGCAAGGTCCGTGCGTAATGCAGGCCGAAGTCTTCCATGTGCAGCAGGTTCATATCGGTGTCGCGGCTGACGACCTGTAGCATCTTTTGCACGCAGGGCAGGGCGCCGCCCGGAAAGATGTAGCGCTGGATAAAGTCGACGTTGGTTTTCGCTTGTTCGTAGCGCTGGTCGCGAATGGTGATGGCTTGCAGCAGCATCAAGCCGTCGCTCTTGAGCAGGTGCGCGCACTGTTTAAAGTAGGTTGGCAGAAAGCGATGGCCCACCGCCTCGATCATCTCAATCGACACCAACTTGTCGTACTGGCCAGTAAGGTCACGGTAATCCTGCAACAGCAGCGTGACCTGATCTTGCAAGCCCAGGGCGGCGATGCGTTTTTCGGTGTAGGCGAACTGCTCCTTGGACAGGGTCGTGGTGGTGACTTTGCAGCCATAATGTTGCGCGGCGTACAGCGCCATACTGCCCCAGCCGGTGCCGATTTCCAGCAGGTGATCGCTGGGCTTGAGCGCCAACTTCTGGCAGATGCGTTCCAGTTTGTTCAGTTGCGCCTGTTCCAAAGTGTCGTCGGCGGTCAGGAATTGCGCCGCCGAGTACATCATGGTCGGGTCGAGGAATTCCTCGAACAGGTCATTGCCCAGGTCGTAGTGGGCGGCGATGTTCTTCTGCGAGCCCTTGCGCGTATTGCGGTTGAGCCAGTGCAGGCCCTGGGTGAAGGGACGTGCCAGGCGTGCCAGGCCGCCTTCCATCGCATCGAGTACGTCGAGGTTGCTGACCATCACGCGAACCACTGCCGTGAGGTCCGGGCTGCTCCAGTAACCGTGGATAAACGCCTCACCAGCGCCGATGGAACCGTTGGCTGCCACCAGGCCCCACACGGCCGAATCGAGGATCTGGATTTCGCCCAGCAGGTGCGCTTCGCGTGCGCCGAAGACTTGCCGCTCGCCGTCTTCGATCATTACCAACTGACCATGGCGCAATTGGCTGAGTTGACGCAGCACGGCCTTGCGCAGCAGCGCGGCGGTCATGCCGTTGACGTTCAGGCGATGGGTCTTGACCGATAAACTAGGGGATTTCATGGCGGCGATCCTTGGTGTACCCGACTGCAGTGCGAGAGGCGCCATCGGCGGCCCGGTGGGAAAAAATCGGTGTGCGTTTGAGCAACAGGCGCAAGGCCTGCCAGTAGATCGCGAGGCAGGTCTTGGCGGTCATCCACGGAAAGCGCCATAGGTAGCGGTGCAGGCTGGCGCGGTTCAGCGTCTCTTTCTGCAGGCTCAAGGTGGCGTCGAAGACTTTCAATTCGCCCTGCCAGTCGGCCATGTGCACGCCGAGTTTGGCGGCGGGCGGGCTGAAGCTCATGCGGTATTCCAAGTCGCGCGGCAAGAACGGCGACACATGGAAGGCCTTGGCCACGGCGAAATGCTGGTATTCATCCGCGCCCAAAGCCTGGGCCGGCAGCACGTAGTGATAACGCTCGCGCCACGGGGTGTTGGTCACTTCACACAGGATCGCCGCCAGACGTCCGTCGGACTCGAAGCAGTAGAAGAAACTCACGGGGTTAAAAGCCAGGCCCCAACTGCGGGCCTGGGTCAGTAGGCAGATAACGCCCTGGGGTGTACGCCCCAGTGCCTTGCCGACTTCCTGGCGCACGGCATCGCTCAAGCTGATGCCGGTGCACGTCAATTCACGCAGGTAGTCCTGCTGGCGAAAACCGAAGGGCGCCAGGCGGCTACGCCCGGCCAGGGGCGAAAGGCCAAGCACTTCGTGTTCTTCGCTCAAATCCAGGTACAGCAGGCCGATGCGGTAGCGAAAGGCGTGGGCCTTGGGCGCAAACCGGCGATGGGCAATCCAGCCGCTGTACAAGGCGCTGTTCACAGGGTTTCCCCAAAGGCTTGGGCCACGCGCAGGGCACTGACCACGCCGTCTTCGTGAAAACCGTTGGCCCAGTAGGCGCCGCAATAAAAGGTATTGCGCACGCCGGATATTTCTTCCCAGCGGCCCTGGGCCGCCACCGCCGCCAGGCTGTATTGCGGGTGGGCGTAGGTGTAGCGGGCAAGCACCTTCAGCGGGTTGATCATCGGCGTCTGGTTGAGGCTGACGCAAAAGGTGGTGGCGCTGTCGATGCCTTGCAGGATGTTCATGTCATAGGTCACCGCCGCCTGCTTCTGCGCAGTGCCGCTGAGCCGGTAGTTCCAGCTGGCCCAGGCCAGTTTGCGATCGGGCAGCAGGCGAGTGTCGGTGTGCAGCACCACGTCGTTGTCGGCGTAGGGCAGGGCACTCAGGATGTCTTGTTCGGCCTGGCTCGGGTCGGCCAATAACGCCAGGGCCTGGTCGCTGTGACAGGCGAACACCACGCGATCGAATGCCTCGCTGCCGGCCGGGCTGTGGATAACCACGCCGTCGTCGCTGCGCTCGACGTTATGCACAGGGCAATTGAGGCGGATCTGTTCACGAAAGCTGCGGGTCAGCGGTTCGATGTAACGGCTGGACCCCCCCTCGATCACGCACCATTGTGGGCGGTTGCTCACCGACAGCAAACCGTGGTTCTTGAAGAAACGCACGAAGAACTGCAAGGGAAAACCCAGCATGTCGGCCAGCGACATCGACCAGATCGCCGCGCCCATCGGTACGATGTAATGGCGGATAAACCGCTCGCCGTAACCGTTGGCGTCGAGGTAGTCGCCCAGAGTCATTTCGGCGCTGATGCGTTGCTCCTGCAAGTCCAGTGGCGCCTGGCGATTGAAGCGCAAGATATCGCGCAGCATGCCCCAGAATCCCGGCGACAAAATGTTGCGACGCTGGGCAAACAAGCTGTTGAAGTTATTGCCGTTGTATTCGAACCGAGTGTGCTCGTCGCACACCGAAAAGCTCATCTCGGTAGGTTTGAACGTCACCCCGATCTGCCCCAACAGGCGGATGAAGTTGGGGTACGTCCAGTCGTTGAATACGATGAAGCCCGTGTCCACCGCATAGCTTTGGCCCTCGACGGTCACGTTGACCGTGTGGGTATGCCCGCCGATGCGGTCGCCCGCTTCGAACAGCGTGATCTCATGCCGGCGGCTGAGCAGGTAGGCGCTGGTCAGCCCTGCGATGCCGCTGCCGATGATGGCGATCTTCACTGGTCGTCCTTCTTCGGCGGCTGGCTGCGCAACATGCGCTTGCCGATGACCAATTGTGCGCGGTTCGGCAGTTTCGACAGTGGCCAGAGAGCGGCGATGAACAATGCGGGAAAGGCAATTTCCAGCGGACGCTTTTCCAGTTTATTGAAGATATGTTTGGCGGCTTTGTCCGCGGGCCAACTGAGTGGCATCGGGAAGTCATTGCGTTCGGTCAACGGCGTGTCGACAAAGCCCGGGCTGATCACCGTGACGTCGATATTTTCCGACGCCAGGCTGATGCGCAAGGATTCGAACAGGTAGCGCAGGCCGGCCTTCGACGCACCGTAGGCTTCGGCGCGGGGCATCGGCAGGTAGGTCACGGCGCTGGCGACACCCACCAAGTGCGGCGTTTGCCCGGCGCGTAACAACGGAAGGGCGGCTTCGATGCAATAACTGCTGGCCAGCAGGTTGGTGCGCACCACGTGCTCGATGATGGACGAATCAAACTGCCGCGCGTCCACGTACTCACAGGTGCCGGCATTGAGGATCACGGTGTCCAGCGAACCCCAGACCACCCCGATATGTTCGCCGATCTCGCGCACGGTCTGACTGTTGGTCAGATCGCCCGCGACTACCAGCACTTGGCCGGGATAACGTTGGGCGAGCGCTTCCAAAGGCCCTTTGGTGCGCGAACTCAGCGCTACATGGGCGCCGCTGTTGAGCAACTCCACGGCCAGCGCGGCACCGATGCCACTGCTGGCGCCAGTCAGCCAATAACGGCGGGGCGATGTACTGCTCATCCCATTCTCCTTTTCAGCCAACTGATGACGCGGCCCAGTACGGGCAGGTGTTCGTACAGCAGGGCACCGGCATCGAAGTAATCCCGATGGCGGTACACCTTGTCACGCCACATCAGGTGCGAGCAGCCTTCCACGCGGATGACCTTGCCGCCTGCCAGGCGCGGGTGGCAGAAACTCATTTTCCAGCGCAGGTAACCTTCGCCTTCGGCCACCTGGTCGAAGCCGTGGAAGTCGAAGCGCAGTTGGCTGACGTTGCTGTACAGCTCTGCGAAGTAACGGTGCATGGCGGGCAGTCCGTGGACTTCGTGCAGCGGATCGGCAAAGGCGATGTCCGGGCTGTACAGGCTGTCGAGCAAATGCAGGTTGTGTTTGTCCAGCGTGGCAAAGGCCTGGGCGAAGCGGCGCAGGAAGTCACTCATGTTCGCCCCCGACAGCTTGGCGCGAAGGCAGGCTGCGGAAGGCGGCCAGGGCGCGTTCGCGGGACTTCTTCAGGTCGACAATCGAACGCGGGTAGTCGGCCACGCCAAACAAACCGCCGACGGCTTCGGGGTTGTGCACTTCTTTCTTATTCAGTGCGGCCAACTCCGGCAGCCAGTGCTTGATGAAAATGCCCTCGCTGTCGAATTTCTCCGACTGGCTCAACGGGCTGAAAATCCGGAAGTACGGTGCCGAGTCGGTGCCGGTGGATGAGCTCCACTGCCAGCCGCCGTTATTGGCGGCGAGATCGCCATCGATCAGGTGGCGCATGAAGAAGCGCTCGCCTTCGCGCCAGTCGATCAGCAGGTTCTTGGTCAGGAACATCGCCACCACCATGCGCAGGCGGTTGTGCATCCAGCCGGTTTCCAGCAGTTGGCGCATGGCCGCGTCGATGATCGGCAGGCCGGTGCGCGCTTCCTGCCAGGCGGCGAGGTCCTTCGGCGCATTGCGCCAAGCCACGGCTTCGGTTTCGGGGCGGAAAGCGCGGTGACGGGAAACCCGTGGGTAACCCACCAGGATATGTTTGTAGAACTCGCGCCAGAGCAGTTCGTTGATCCAGGTGATGGCGCCCATGTCACCACTTTCGAACTCGCCGCCGTTGGTTTGCAGCGCGGCATGCAGGCACTGGCGCGGCGAAACCACACCCGCCGCGAGGTAGGCGGAGAGCTGGCTGGTGCCGGGCTTGGCGGGGAAGTCGCGCTCATCCTTGTAGTAGCTGATTTGCTGGTCGGCGAAGGCGTCGAGGCGGCGCCGGGCTTCGTCTTCACCAGCAGGCCAGAGGGCGCGCAGTGCTTCGCTGGGTGGTTCGAAACCTTCGACCGTGTTCGGCACGGGATCGCTTTTGAGCTTGATCGGCGCCTGGGCCTTTGGTGCTGCGACCGTGCGCGGCAGAGCGCTGTGTAGGCGGGTGTAGCAAACCTTGCGGAACTGGCTGAACACCTGGAAATACGTGCCCGTCTTGGTCAACACGCTGCCGGGTTGGAAGAACAGTTGATCAAGGTAGCTGTGGAACGTCACGCCATCGGCTTCCAAGGCCTTGGACACCGCAGCGTCCCGGCGACTTTCGTGGATACCGTATTCCTCGTTGACGTGGACCGACTCCACCGACAGCTCGTGGCACAACGTGCTCAATACGTCGGGTGCCTGATCCCAAGTAGCCGCGGTGCGAATCAGCAGGGGAATGTTCAGCGCGCCCAGCGTCTTGCTCAGCTCTTGCAGGTTGCGCAGCCAGAAGTCCACTTTGCACGGCGCATCGTCATGGTCCAGCCATTGCTGCGGCGTGATCAGGTACACGGCCGCCAGCGGGCCTCGCTGGCTCGCGGCGGCCAGGGCGGTGTTGTCGTGTAGGCGCAGGTCGGTGCGCAGCCAGATCAAATGCATTTAAACGAGTCCACGCTGGATCAGTAGCTGGTGGGCCGACAACAGGTCTTCGGCGACGAACAAATCAGGAATGTCATGGGTTAATACGGTCAACTCGGCCTGGTGGATGCATACCGTTGGTCCGACCATCAATTTTGGGCAACTGACGCCACTCAAAAGTTTTGCGAAAGCCGACAGGTGGAGCGCCTTGCTCGAATACAGCAGCACCGCGCGCGGTTGCAGGTGTTCCACTGCCAGCGCCAGTTCACCAGCGGGCAGCGGCCAGTCAAATACTTCCACCGGGCAGTCGGCGCTGCTGGCGAGCCAGGCGCTGAGCCACAGGTGCGGCTCCAGGGGCAGGTCGGACTGGTTCACCAACAGCAACGGCGCGCCATGCAGCTGACGATTGTTGTGATAAATACGCGCACCAAACTTGCTGCGCAGCCAGGACAGAAAAAACACCCGCTCCATCTGCGCACCGAACTGGCCTTGCCAACGTTGTTCCAGCTCCTGCAACAGTGGCAACAACATCTGCTCGCACAGGGTTCGTGGCGGGTACAGCGCCATGGCTTGGTTGAAGGCGTCATCCACACGGCGTTCGGCCAATTCGCTGATGGCTTGAACAAGAGTCTGGCGCAAGGTGTGCCATTCGTTTTCCACGGCATCGGGAACGCTGAGGGCTGAGTCGATCAGGCCTTTGACCTGGCTCACCGGCACGCCGCGATTGAGCCAGGTGAGGATGGTGTGGATACGTTGCACATGTTCGGCGCTGAACAACCGATGACCTTTGGGCGTGCGTTGGGGCACGATCAGGCCATAACGGCGTTCCCAGGCGCGCAGGGTCACGGCGTTGACGCCGGTCTGGCGCGCCACCTCGCGGATCGGCAGCCAGCCGTCTTCGAGGGCTTGGGCGATGTCTTCGCCGGGTTCGTCTTGCAGGGCAGCTTTCATGGGCTAGATCGCATTTCGCAGGCTGAGGTTTTCCGGGTGCGGTTGCAGGTAGGCCTGCTGCGCGATGTAGCGGTCCGGGTGTTGGCGAAAGTGGTGCTTGAGCAGGGCCAGTGGCACCACCAGCGGCACGATGCCTTGGCGGTACTGGCCGATGACGGTCTGCATTTCCTGCTTATCGTCGGCACTGATGACTTGTTTGAGGTAACCGCTGATGTGTTGCAGCACATTGGTGTGGGTGCCACGGGTGGCGCATTGGCTCAGGCCGGTCATCAGGTCGCTGAAGTAACAGGCGGCCAGTTCATCGAGGTGGGTCTCTTTGGTCATGCTGCCCAGCAGGTGCCCGAGGCTTTTGTAGTGCGCCGGGCTGTGGGCCATCAACAGGTATTTGTAGCGTGAATGAAAGGCCAGTAGGCGGTGGCGGGTCAGGCCTTCGGCCAGCAGCTGTTGCCAATCGGCGTAGACGAAGACGCGGGTCAGGAAGTTTTCCCGCAGCACCGGGTCATTCAATCGACCGTCTTCTTCCACCGGCAGATTGGGGTGACGCGCACAAAACGCTTGGGCGTAGACACCACGCCCGCCACCGTCGACCGGGGTGCCGTTGTCACGGTAGACCTTGACCCGTTCCAGGCCGCACGACGGTGACTTCTGCATGAAGATGTAACCGCACAGGTCGGTGTGTTCCGACGCCATCTGCTGGCCGTAATCGTCCAGCGGCTGGGTGACGTTCAGTTCGCGGTGCACCGTGCCGACGGCTTGCGGGTGGGCCGGGTCGCCCACCAGGCGGATCGGTTCGCGGGGAATGCCCAGGCCGATGGCGACCTCGGGGCACAGCGGCACGAAGTCGAAATAGTCGGCTAGGGTCTGGCTGCACAGCAGGGATTGTTTATGGCCGCCGTTGAAGCGCACGTTCTCGCCCAGGAGGCAGGCGCTGATGGCGATCTTTGGTTTGGTGGTGCTGGACATAAACGAACCCCCTGCAAGATTCCTGTACAAGATTAAAATCTTGTACAACTAAATCTCATCATAGATTCGATGCTGTACAAGTCAAATTATTTGTACAAGTTTTTGCGGGTCGGCTATTTCCAGCCGATTTTCCAGGCGTCGGCGTTTTGCAGGGTTTGCCAGGTGAAGCGTTCGGCGCGTCGGGTCATGACGGCTTGCAGCTCGATTTCCAGCACGATGCCTTCTTCATCCCGAAACAGTTCGGTGACCAAGAAGTGTTTTTCTTTGTTGCGAGGATGAGCTGCTGTCCATTTCGACAGCAGCAGTTTTGCGGGATTGATGCGGTTCATTGCAGGTGTTCGATCAAGCGTCGCGCGGCTTCCTGGCCACTGAGCCATGCCCCTTCGACCCGGCCCGACAGGCACCAGTCGCCACACACGTACAGACCCAGGTCGGCATCGGCGAGCACGCCGAATTCGTGGCTGCTGGACGGTCGCGCATAGAGCCAGCGGTGCGCCAGGCTGAACGACGGCGCGGGCATGGCACTGTGCAGCAATTCGGCGAAGGCGCCATGCAGGTGCTCGATTACCGCCTCCTTGGGTAGGTCCAGGTGGGCCTTGCTCCACGTGCTGGTGGCGTGCAGTACCCAGGTGTCGAGGTGGGTGTCGCGTCCCGGTTTGCTGCGGTTGCGCGCGAGCCAATCGAGGGGGCTGTCTTGCACGAAACAGCCCTCCATCGGTGTATCCAGGGGCTTGTCGAACGCCAGGGCGATGGCCCAGGTAGGGTCCATTTTCACGCCGGCGGCGGCACTGGCCAACTTGGGCGCAGCAGCCAGCAGGGCGGTAGCCTGGGGCGCTGGGGTGGCGATGATCACGTGGCTGAACGGGCCGTGGTTTTCGCCGTCGGCATCCAGCAGGTTCCAGTGTTGTTTGCCTTGAAACACTTCGGTGATGCGGCAGCCGAACGCCACCGGCAGGTCGTCGAGCAGGGCGCGGGTGATGGCGCTCATGCGCGGCGTGCCGACCCAGCGGATCTGTTCATCGGGGGAGGGGGTGAGTTGGCCGGACTTGAAGTTGTACAGCTGGGGTTTCCATTGCTCGGCCCAGCCATTGCTTTGCCAGCGTTGCACTTCGTTGACGAAGCGCCGGTCGCGGGCGGTGAAGTATTGCGCGCCCATGTCCAGGGAGCCGGCATCGCTGCGCTTGCTGGACATGCGGCCACCACTGCCGCGGCTTTTATCGAAGAGTTGTACAGCGTGCCCCGCGTCTCGTAACGCTCGGGCGGCGGAGAGACCGGCGATGCCGGTGCCGATGATCGCGATGGGAACAGTCATGGGGGGCCTCGTTTTACCGTTGGGTACAGACTACGCCGACACCAATAGCTGTACAATATTGTTTTTTGGTATAAGTTTTGGCTTACCTGTTCTTACGGCGTGACCTATGGTTAAAGCAGAGGCTTAATCCAACGTCACGCCCGCTGCTTATAAAATAGACTAGCGATGGGCGGCGAACGTTACATGAGGAACACCCCATGCACATTTTGCTGACCGGCGGTACTGGCCTGATCGGCCGCCAACTCTGCCACCACTGGCTTGCGCAGGGGCATCGGCTGACTGTGTGGAGTCGGCAGCCGGAACAGGTTGCCAAGCGGTGCGGCGCTCAAGTCGCAGGCGTCGAACACCTGCAACAGGTTATCGGCCCGGTGGATGCGGTCATTAACCTGGCCGGCGCGCCCATTGCTGATCGCCCGTGGACCCACAAGCGTAAGGCGTTGTTGTGGAGCAGCCGCATCAGTCTGACTGAAACCTTGCTGGCATGGCTTGAAGGTCTGGAGCAAAAACCAGCGGTGTTGATTTCCGGTTCGGCGGTCGGCTGGTACGGCGACGGCGGCGAGCGGGAATTGACCGAAGCCAGTGGCCCTGTGCAGGACGATTTCCCCAGCCAGCTGTGCATTGCCTGGGAAGAAATCGCTCAGCGCGCCGAAGGCTTGGGCATTCGTGTTGTGTTGGTGCGGACCGGTTTGGTGTTGTCGGCCGAGGGCGGCTTTTTGTCGCGGCTGTTGCTGCCATTCAAACTGGCGCTGGGCGGGCCGATCGGCAATGGTCGGCAGTGGATGCCGTGGGTGCATATCAAGGATCAAATCGCCCTGATTGATTTTCTTCTGCACAAGCCTGATGCCAGTGGTCCTTATAATGCCTGCGCGCCACACCCGGTGCGCAATCGCGAGTTTGCGAAAACCCTGGGCCGGGTGTTGCGCCGCCCGGCGTTCATGCCCATGCCGGCCTTTGCATTGAAGGTGGGTCTGGGCGAGTTGTCCGGCCTATTGCTGGGCGGGCAGAAGGCGGTGCCCGAGCGCTTGCTGGCCGCTGGTTTCACTTTCCAGTTCACTGAGTTGCGTGCGGCCTTGGATGACTTGTCCAGCCGCCTCTAGAGATAGGATGTTGCATGACGGATCACGCGTTGTTACTGGTCAACCTGGGCTCGCCAAAATCCACCTCGGTGGCCGATGTGCGCAGCTACCTCAATCAGTTCCTGATGGACCCTTATGTGATCGACCTGCCGTGGCCAGTGCGGCGCTTGCTGGTGTCGCTGATCCTGATCAAGCGCCCCGAGCAGTCGGCCCATGCCTACGCATCCATCTGGTGGGACGAAGGTTCGCCGTTGGTGGTGCTGAGCCGCCGTTTGCAGCAGCAGATGACCACGCAGTGGACCCAGGGCCCGGTGGAGTTGGCGATGCGCTATGGCGAGCCGTCCATTGAAAGCGTGTTGACGCGCCTCGCCGCCCAGGGCATCCGCAAAGTCACCCTGGCGCCGCTTTACCCGCAGTTCGCCGACAGCACCGTGACCACGGTGGTGGAAGAAGCGCGGCGTGTGCTGCGCGAGAAAAAGCTCGACCTGCAATTTGCCACTCTGCAGCCTTTCTACGATCAACCTGAATACCTCGACGCACTGGTAGCCAGCGCCAAGCCGCACTTGCAGCAGGACTACGATCATTTGCTATTCAGCTTCCACGGCTTGCCGGAACGCCATCTGCAAAAACTCAACCCTGGGCATACCTTCGATGGCGCCACCGATTGCTGCGTGAACGCATCCCCTGAAGTGCGTGCCACCTGTTATCGCGGGCAGTGCTTCAGCGTGGCGCGGGACTTTGCCGCGCGCATGGGCCTGCCGGAGGATAAATGGTCGGTGGCCTTCCAGTCGCGGCTGGGTCGAGCCAAGTGGATCGAGCCCTACACCGAAGCGCGCCTGGAAGCCCTGGCCCAGCAAGGCGTGAAAAAGCTGCTGGTGATGTGCCCGGCGTTCGTTGCCGACTGCATCGAGACGCTGGAGGAAATCGGCGATCGCGGGCTGGAGCAGTTCCGCGAGGCCGGGGGGGAGGAATTGGTGCTGGTGCCGTGTCTGAATGATGACCCGCAGTGGGCGAAGGCGCTCAACACCCTGTGCGAACGGGCACCGCAATCATTGTAGGAGCGAGCTTGCTCGCGAAGGACGTCAACGATAACGCAGCGCTTCTGAGTTAACGCGGCGCTCTCAGGGGCATCGCGAGCAAGCTCGCTCCTACAGGTAGGCGTTTAGAGCTTTAGGGTCAGGCTGACCGTGAGATTGCGCGGCTCACCCGGATTGATCCAATAGTTGCTGTAGGACCGCTCGTAGTACTTCTCATCAAACAGGTTGTTGAGGTTCAAGCCCACGGTGACATTCTCCGTAGCCTTGTAATGGGCCAGCAGATCAACGGTGTGATAGGCCGGTAGCTCAAAGTTCGTGCCGGCCTCACCGGAACGATCGCCCACATACGTGAATGCCGCGCCCAGGTCCGAGCCGCGCAACGCGCCATCCTGAAACTCATAAACCCCCAACAGACTTCCGCTACGCTTGGCCACGCCAAGGATGCGGCTGCCGGTCGGAATGGCTTTATCGCCTTTGGTAACTTCGGCGTCGATGTAGGCAAACGCACCAATCACCCGTACGGCATCGGTCACTTGCCCGGTCAGTTGCAGGTCAAAACCCTGGCTGCGTGCCTTGCCCACGGCGCGGTTGAGGTTGGTGGCCGGGTCCAGGGTCAGTACGTTTTCCTTTTCGATATGGAAGGCGGCGAGGGTGGCGCTGAGGCGGTCGTCGAACAGCTCGCTCTTGATTCCCACTTCATAGCCCACCCCTTCTTCTGGCTTGAAGGATTTGTTGTTGGCGTCCAGGCCGCTGTTGGGCTTGAACGATGTGGAGGCGTTGGCGAACACCCCCACCTGCGGTGTGAGCTGATACAGCAGGCCGGCGCGTTGGGTAAACGCGTCGTGGGTCTGCTTGCTCTTGGCGTGGTTGCGGGTGAAGTCGTCGATGCTCTGCTCGAAATGCTCGAAGCGCGCACCGACCATACCGCGCAGGCGGTCGGTGAAGATGATCTGGTCTTGCAGGTTCAGCGCGTGGCTTTTGGTCTGTTCGAAGAAGTCGGTGCCGGAGCGCGCGCCGCTGGGTTTGGGCTTGCCGTAGACCGGATTGTAGATGTCGATGGGGTAGCGGCTACCGCCAATCGCCGTGACGCGTTCTTTCTTACGGTAGTCCTCGTATTCGGTGCCGATCAGCAACTCGTGCTGCCAACTGCCGATGTCGAACAGGCCGCGCAGCCCCAACTGGGTGATGCTGTCGTGCCAACCCATGGAACGCTCGCGGTAGCGGCGGTCGATGGTGTGGCCGTCGGCGTTCAGTGCGCGGTTTTCCGAGGCGTCGCCCCACAGGCTGCCTTGCTTATAGTGGCTGGCCAGACGCAGTTTCCAGGCGTCGTTGAGGTGGTGTTCGAGGGTCGCCTGAATGCGATTGTTGTGGTTGTCGATATCGCCATCGTTGGGTTCGCCGAGGAAGGTGGAGCGGGATACGCCGGGGGCGTCGACAATGCCACGGTCGAAGGTGGAGCTGTGGCGCACGAATTCGCTTTCCACCAGCAGGCTGGTGTCCGGGTCCAATTGCCAACTGAACGAAGGCGCGACGAATACCCGCTTGCTCTGCACGTGGTCGCGGAAGCTGTGGTTGTCTTCCACCGCCAGGTTAACCCGCGTCAGTACCTTGCCCTCGATGTCCAGCGGGGTATTGACGTCCACGGCGGTGCGATAACGGTCCCAACTGCCGGCGCTGGTTTGCAGGGTGGTGAAGGCTTCAGGCTGGGGCTTCTTGGTGACGATGTTCACCGTGCCGCCAGGATCGCCACGGCCATACAGGCTGGCGGCGGGCCCTTTTAGCACTTCGATGCGTTCGATATTCGCCGCGTCCGGTGTGCTCGGGTAGCCACGGTTGGCGCTGAAGCCGTCCTGATAGAACTCCGACGTGGTGAAGCCGCGCACGCTGTATTCGTAGAGTGTCAGGCCGCCGAAGTTGTTCTGCTTGGACACGCCGCCGGCAAACTCCAGGGCGCGTTCCACGTTGGTACTGCCCAGGTCCTTTAGCACCGTCGCGGGAATCACACTGATGGACTGTGGGATGTCACGAATCGCGGTGTCGGTCTTTGTCGCGCTGGCCGAACGAGTGGCGCGGTAGCCCTTGACGGGGCCGGTGCTGGACTCATAGGCGTCGGTGGTGACGCTGATGGCGTCGAGTTCCAGGATGTTTTCTTCGGCGTAGGCGGGGTCGAGCAGCAAACCCAAGGCCAGGCCAGCCAAGGGGGCGATTCTTCGAGACGGCATGATAGAGCGTTCCAATAGCGATATTGAAACAATATAACATGACCAATGAGAATGAATTGCTTTGAAATATAAGCTTACAGGTGCCCGCATACGGGCACCTGTGAGTGAGGGGTTATTCTTCTTCCTTGACCGGCGCAGGCGGTGGACGTAGCCCGATTTCCGCCAACAGTTTGATCTCCTTACCGTTGCGCATCACCTGGATCGCCACCTTGTCGGTCGGCTTGATCCGCGCCACCTGGTTCATCGACTTGCGGCCATCACCGGCCGGTTCGCCATTGATGCTGAGGATCACATCACCCAGTTGCAGGCCGGCTTTCTGCGCCGGGCCGTCGCGGAAGATCCCGGCGACCACGATGCCTGGGCGTCCGGTCAGGCCAAACGACTCGGCCAGTTCCTTGGTCAACGGCTGTACTTCAATCCCCAACCAGCCACGAATCACCTGGCCGTGCTCGATGATCGACTTCATCACTTCCATCGCCAGCTTCACCGGGATCGCAAACCCGATGCCCTGTGAGCCGCCGGATTTGGAGAAAATCGCCGTGTTGATACCGGTCAGGTTGCCATTGGCATCCACCAGCGCACCGCCGGAGTTACCCGGGTTGATCGCCGCGTCGGTCTGGATGAAATCTTCGTAGCTATTGAGGCCCAATTGGTTACGCCCGGTGGCGCTGATAATGCCCATGGTCACGGTCTGGCCGACGCCGAACGGGTTGCCGATGGCCAGTGCTACGTCACCGACGCGCAAACCATCGGAACGGCCGAGGGTGATGGACGGCAGGCTTTTCAGGTCGATCTTCAGTACCGCGAGGTCGGTTTCCGGGTCGCTGCCCACCACGCGGGCCAGGGTTTCGCGGCCGTCACGCAGGGCCACCACGATCTGGTCGGCGCCGGTGGTCACGTGGTTGTTGGTGAGGATGTAGCCCTCGGGGCTCATGATCACGCCAGAACCCAGGCTGGATTCCATGCGCCGCTGCTTGGGCCCGTTGTCGCCGAAGTAGCGGCGGAACTGCGGGTCTTCAAACAACGGGTGCGCCGGTTTGTTGATGACCTTGGTCGTGTACAGGTTGACCACCGCCGGGGCGGCGATGACCACCGCGTCGGCGTAAGTCACCGGGCCTTGCACCACCGCGTTGGTTTGCGGGGCCTGTTGCAGGTTCACATCCAGGCTGGGCAGGCCCACCAATTCGGGGTAGCGCTGAATAATCAGCATCGCGATCAGCACGCCAGCCAATAATGGCCATCCAAAAAAACGCAGCGCCTTGAGCATCAAGTAAGTCCTGACAGGTTGCAGGGGGCGAGAGAGCGCCCATAATGTCGCGCATTATACGAGGCTGTGACGCCTGCGAACGGGATATTTAGGAGTCTTTTATGGCCGTCCCCCTTACCACCCTCGTCGAGGAAGCGGACCGCTACCTCGGCAGCGCAAAAATTGCCGATTACTGCCCCAATGGCCTACAGGTCGAGGGCCGCCCGCAAGTGATGCGCATCGTCAGCGGCGTGACCGCCAGCCAGGCCCTGCTGGACGCGGCCGTCGAAGCCCAGGCCGATCTGATCCTGGTGCACCACGGCTATTTCTGGAAAGGCGAAAACCCCTGTATCACTGGCATGAAACAGCGCCGCCTCAAGACGCTGCTCAAGCACGACATCAGCCTGCTGGCCTACCACCTGCCGCTGGACCTGCACCCTGACGTCGGCAACAACGTGCAGCTCGCCCGTCAGCTGGATATCACCGTCGAAGGCCCGCTGGACCCGAGCAACCCCAAGATCGTCGGCCTGGTCGGCTCCCTGGCCGAGCCCCTGTCGCCCCGTGATTTCGCCCGCCGTGTGCAGGAAGTCATGGGCCGCGAACCGCTGCTGATCGAAGGCAGCGAGATGATCCGCCGCGTCGGCTGGTGCACCGGCGGTGGCCAGGGCTATATCGACGACGCGATTGCGGCCGGTGTCGACCTGTACCTGAGCGGCGAAGCCTCCGAGCAAACTTTTCACAGCGCCCGCGAAAACGACATCAGCTTCATCGCCGCCGGCCACCACGCCACCGAGCGCTACGGCGTACAGGCCCTGGGCGATTACCTGGCGCGGCGCTTTGCCTTGGAGCATCTGTTCATCGATTGCCCCAACCCGATTTGAGGGCCAAACCTGGGGGCATATTCATATACCGTTTCGATCTAGCTGGCTCCCTGAATAGAAGCAGGTGCTGTGCTAGCATGCCCCGCTCGAACACGGCCCGCAGGCCGTCCATAAGATCGTTTTTCCGTGAGTAACCATGGTCGACAAACTGACGCATCTGAAACAGCTGGAGGCGGAAAGCATCCACATCATCCGCGAGGTCGCCGCCGAGTTCGACAACCCGGTGATGCTCTACTCGATCGGTAAAGACTCCGCCGTGATGCTGCACCTGGCGCGCAAGGCCTTCTTCCCGGGCAAGCTGCCGTTCCCGGTGATGCACGTCGACACCCGCTGGAAATTCCAGGAGATGTACAAGTTCCGCGACAAGATGGTCGAGGAGCTGGGCCTGGACTTGATCACCCACGTGAACCCGGACGGCGTGGCGCAGGGCATCAACCCCTTCACCCACGGCAGCGCCAAGCACACCGACATCATGAAGACCGAAGGCCTCAAGCAGGCGTTGGACAAACATGGTTTCGACGCAGCGTTCGGCGGTGCCCGTCGCGATGAAGAGAAATCCCGCGCCAAAGAGCGCGTGTACTCGTTCCGCGACAGCAAACACCGCTGGGACCCGAAAAACCAGCGCCCCGAGCTGTGGAACGTCTACAACGGCAACGTCAACAAGGGCGAGTCGATCCGTGTATTCCCGCTGTCCAACTGGACCGAGCTGGACATCTGGCAGTACATCTACCTCGAAGGCATCCCGATCGTGCCGCTGTACTTCGCCGCCGAACGCGAAGTGATCGAGAAGAACGGCACGTTGATCATGATCGACGACGACCGCATCCTCGAACACTTGTCCGACGAAGACAAAGCCCGAATCGTCAAAAAGAAAGTACGTTTCCGTACCCTTGGCTGCTACCCGTTGACGGGCGCGGTGGAGTCCGAAGCCGAGACGCTGACGGACATCATTCAGGAAATGCTCCTGACGCGAACTTCCGAGCGCCAGGGCCGTGTCATCGACCACGATGGTGCAGGCTCGATGGAAGATAAAAAACGTCAAGGCTATTTCTAAGGGGCTGTCATGTCGCATCAATCTGATTTGATCAGCGAGGACATCCTCGCCTACCTGGGCCAGCACGAGCGCAAGGAAATGTTGCGCTTCCTGACCTGCGGCAACGTCGACGACGGCAAGAGCACCCTGATCGGGCGCCTGCTGCACGACTCCAAGATGATCTACGAAGATCACCTGGAAGCCATCACCCGCGATTCGAAGAAGTCCGGCACCACCGGCGATGATATCGACCTGGCACTGCTGGTCGACGGCCTGCAGGCCGAGCGTGAGCAAGGCATCACCATCGATGTGGCCTACCGCTACTTCTCCACCGCCAAGCGCAAATTCATCATCGCCGACACCCCCGGCCATGAGCAGTACACCCGCAACATGGCCACCGGTGCCTCCACCTGTGACCTGGCGATCATCCTGATTGACGCGCGTTATGGCGTGCAGACCCAGACCCGTCGCCACAGCTTTATCGCCTCGTTGCTGGGTATCAAGCACATCGTGGTGGCCGTCAACAAGATGGACATCAATGGGTTCGACCAGAGCGTATTCGAGCAGATCAAGGCCGATTACCTGAAGTTCGCCGACGGTATCGCCTTCAAGCCGAGCACCCTGGCGTTCGTGCCGATGTCGGCGCTCAAGGGCGACAACGTGGTCAACAAGAGCGAGCGTTCGCCTTGGTACACCGGGCAGTCGCTGATGGAGATCCTCGAAACCGTCGAGATCGCCAACGACCGCAACTACACCGACCTGCGTTTCCCGGTGCAGTACGTCAACCGTCCGAACCTGAACTTCCGTGGTTTCGCCGGCACCCTGGCCAGCGGCATCGTGCACAAGGGCGATGAAGTCGTGGTGCTGCCGTCGGGCAAGAGCAGCCGCGTCAAATCCATCGTCACCTTTGAAGGTGAGCTGGAAAACGCCGGCCCAGGCCAAGCCGTGACCCTGACCATGGAAGACGAGATCGACATCTCCCGTGGCGACCTGTTGGTACATGCCGACAACGTGCCGCAGGTAACCGACGCCTTCGACGCCATGCTGGTGTGGATGGCCGAAGAGCCGATGCTGCCGGGCAAGAAATACGATATCAAGCGCGCCACCAGCTACGTGCCGGGTTCCATTACCAGCATCGTGCACCGTGTGGATGTGAACACCCTGGCCGAAGGTCCGGCGAGTTCGCTGCAACTGAACGAAATTGGCCGGGTCAAGGTCAGCCTTGATGCCGCCATCGCCCTGGACGGTTACGACAGCAACCGCACCACGGGCGCGTTCATTGTTATCGACCGGTTGACCAACGGCACCGTTGCGGCGGGCATGATCATCGCGCCGCCTGTGACCCACGGCAGCTCGGCGCAGCACGGCAAGTTGGCCCACGTGGCCACCGAAGAACGTGCCCAGCGCTTCGGCCAGCAACCGGCCACCGTGCTGTTCAGCGGCCTGTCGGGCGCTGGCAAGAGCACCCTGGCCTATGCGGTTGAGCGCAAGCTCTTCGACATGGGCCGTGCGGTATTCGTACTGGATGGCCAAAACCTGCGTCACGACTTGAACAAAGGCTTGCCGCAAGACCGTGCCGGCCGCACCGAGAACTGGCGTCGTGCCGCACACGTGGCGCGTCAGTTCAACGAAGCGGGCCTGCTGACTCTGGCCGCGTTTGTGGCCCCGGATGCCGAAGGCCGTGAACAGGCCAAGGCGCTGATCGGCGCTGATCGTCTGCTGACCGTCTACGTGCAAGCGTCGCCGCTGGTGTGCGCCGAGCGTGATCCGCAGGGCCTGTACGCGGCGGGTGGGGATAACATCCCTGGCGAATCCTTCCCGTACGACGTGCCGTTGAATGCCGACCTGGTGATCGACACCCAGGCCTTGTCGTTGGAAGAAAGCGTCAAGCAAGTGCTGGAGCTGTTGCGCAAGCGCGGCGCGATCTAAGCGTCACGCGCACAAAAAAAGCCCGCCACCGATCACTCGGTGGCGGGCTTTGTACATTCTCAAGATCGAACTCGGTCAATGTGGGAGCTGGCTTGCCTGCGAAAGCGGCCTGTCAGTTGATACATATACAGCTGACCCACCGCCTTCGCAGGCAAGCCAGCTCCCACATTTTGATCACTGTTTGCCTGGGAATTCGGTGTGCAGCCGATCCAGCAGCGCATCCTTGTCTTCCCACAACCGGTTGATCCAACCCTGGAACGCCGTCCGGTACTCCCCATCTTGCTCATAATTCTTGCCAATGAACGCGGCCGGGATCTGCACTTCTTCGAACTGCACCACCACATCCTGCACATTCCCGCATAGCAAATCCCAATACCCAGGGCGACCGGCGGGGTAGTGAATGGTCACATTGACCAGTGACTTCAACTGCTCACCCATGGCATCCAGCACAAACGCAATTCCGCCCGCCTTGGGCTTGAGCAGGTAACGGAAAGGAGATTTCTGTTGCGCATGCTTGCCTGGGGTAAACCGCGTGCCTTCGGCGAAGTTGAAAATGCCCACCGGGTTGTCGCGAAACTTCGCACAGGTCTTGCGCGTGGTTTCCAGGTCCTTACCTTTCTTTTCCGGATGTTTTTCCAGGTAGGCCTTGGTGTAGCGCTTCATGAATGGAAAGCCCAGGGCCCACCATGCCAGGCCAATCACTGGCACCCAGATCAGCTCCTGCTTGAGGAAGAATTTCAGCGGGCGAACTCGGCGGTTCAGCACGTATTGCAGCACCATGATGTCGACCCAGCTCTGGTGGTTGCTGGTCACTAGGTACGAGTGCTGGTAATCCAGCCCTTCCAGGCCGTTGATGTGCCAGCGTGTACGTCGCACCAGGTTCATCCAACCCTTATTGTTGGTCACCCAGGCTTCATGGGTGTGGTTCATCAGCCATTCGCTGAAGCGCTTGGCAAACGGCAACGCCTTGAACAGCGCCACGATAAACAGAAATGAACACAACAGGATCGTGTTCAGCGCCAACAACAGCGACGCAATCACCCCGCGCACGGCGGCAGGTAGAAAATCCAGCATTTAGATATCCATAGGTCGGTTGGCGGCTTGAATCGCGGTGAGCGCGATGGTGTACACGATATCGTCTACCTGGGCGCCGCGTGGCAGATCGTTGACCGGTTTGCGCAGGCCCTGGAGCATTGGCCCCAGGCTCACGCAATCGGCGCTGCGCTGCACGGCCTTGTGGGTGGTGTTGCCGGTGTTGAGGTCGGGGAACACAAATACGGTGGCCTTGCCGGCGACCTGGCTGTTGGGCGCCAGTTGCCGGGCAACGTTTTCGTTGGCGGCGGCGTCGTATTGCAGCGGCCCGTCGATCAACAACGAGCTTTGCTGTTCGTGGGCGAGCAGGGTGGCTTCGCGGACTTTTTCCACTTCCTCGCCGCTGGCCGAGTCGCCGCTGGAATAGCTGATCATCGCCACGCGCGGCGTGATGCCGAATGCCGCCGCCGAGTCGGCACTTTGCAACGCGATCTCCGCCAATTCGGCGGCGCTTGGGTGCGGGTTCATCACGCAGTCGCCGTACACCAGCACCTGTTCGGGGAACAGCATGAAGAACACCGACGACACCAGCGTGCAGCCCGGCGCCGTTTTAATCAGTTGCAGGGCAGGGCGGATGGTGTTGGCGGTGGAGTGGATGACGCCGGAGACCAGGCCGTCCACTTCGTCCAGCGCGAGCATCATGGTGGCGATCACCACCGTGTCTTCCAACTGCTGCTCGGCCATCGGCGCGTTGAGGCTCTTGCTCTTGCGCAGCGCGACCATCGGCTCGACGTAGCGCTGGCGGATCAGGTCCGGGTCGAGAATCTCCAAACCTTCGGGCAACTCGATGCCCTGGGCGCGGGCGACCGCTTCCACGTCCGCCGGCTTGGCCAGCAACACGCAGCGCGCAATGCCCCGCGCCTGACAGATCGCGGCGGCTTGCACGGTCAGCGGTTCGCTGCCTTCGGGCAACACGATGCGTTTGTTGGCGGCCTGGGCGCGCTGGATCAACTGGTAGCGGAACACCGCCGGCGACAGGCGCATCTCCCGTGGCGTGCCACAACGCTGATGCAACCAGCGCGCATCCAGATGGCTGGCGACAAAATCGGTGATGATCTCCGCGCGTTCGCGGTCATCAATCGGGATTTCCTTGTTGAGGCTGTTGAGCTGGTTCGCCGTGTCGTAGGAACCGGTGCTCACCGACAACACCGGCAGCCCGGCCTGGAACGCGCCACGGCACAATTCCATGATGCGCGGGTCGGGCAGGGTGTCGCTGGTCAGCAACAGGCCGGCCAGGGGCACGCCGTTGATCGCGGCGAGGCTGACAGCGAGGATGATGTCGTCGCGGTCGCCGGGTGTCACCACCAGTACGCCGGGCTTGAGCAGCTCCACGGTGTTGCGCATGGTACGGGCGCAGATGATGATTTTGGTCATGCGCCGGGTTTCGTAGTCGCCGGCGTTGAGAATCTGCGCGCCCATCAGGTCGGCCACGTCTCGGGTGCGCGGGGCGTTGAGTTCGGGCTGGTAGGGAATGCAGCCGAGCAGGCGGAAATCGCCGCTGCGCAACAGGGGCGAATGCTCTTTGAGGCGCGCCGCGAAGGCTTCCATGCTTTCGTCGGTGCGTACCTTGTTGAGGATCACTCCGAGGACTTTCGGGTCTTTCGGCCCGCCGAACAGTTGCGCCTGCAATTCCACGCGACCGGAGAGTTCGGTGAGCACTTCGTTTTCCGGGGCCGAGACCAGGATCACTTCGGCGTCGAGGCTCTTGGCCAGGTGCAGGTTGACCCGCGCCGCATAGCTGGCGCTGCGGGTCGGCACCATACCTTCGACGATCAGTACGTCCTTGCCCACGGCGGCTTGCTGGTACAGCGTGATGATTTCTTCGAGCAGTTCGTCGAGCTGGCCGTCGCCGAGCATGCGTTCTACGTGGGCCAGGCCCAGGGGCTGTGGCGGCTTGAGGCCGTGGGTGCGCGCTACCAGCTCGGTGGAGCGCTCGGGGCCGGTATCGCCGGGGTGCGGCTGGGCAATCGGCTTGAAGAAACCGACTTTCAGCCCGGCCCGCTCAAGGGTGCGCACCAGCCCAAGGCTGATGGAGGTCAGACCCACACCAAAATCGGTGGGCGCGATAAAAAAAGTCTGCATGCGAATTCTCTGAAGGTGCATGGCTTCGGTGAGGTTCTATGGTTGAACGTCTACCGGGAATCAGGCGCCAAGGTTATCGTTATTCGTGTGCTTGCGCACACCAGCCGCAGGCAAAGGGCTGGCCTATTTTTTCAAGGCGTTGCGCGGGGTCGAGGACCCAGGCGCGGGACTGCCAGGGTGGCTGGTGGCGCAGGTGCTGGGTGTGGCCACAGGACAGCTCCGCGACCCAGTGCTGGTCGTCATCCTGATGGAACCCGATGATGAAGGATGCCGTTGATCGGTCCCGTCTGTCCGGGTTCTGTTCGCTTTCGGGCAAATCCTTGTTTAGACTTGTCCGTTCTTCATTCTTATGCAAAAGGTCTCGCCCCATGACGATCGCCGCTAACAAGGCTGTCTCCATCGACTATACCCTGACCAACGACGCTGGTGAGGTCATCGACAGCTCCGCCGGCGGCGCGCCGCTGGTCTACCTGCAAGGCGCAGGTAACATCATCCCAGGCCTGGAAAAGGCACTGGAAGGCAAGAACGTCGGTGATGAGCTGACCGTTGCCGTAGAACCTGAAGATGCCTACGGCGAGTATTCGGCCGAACTGGTCAGCACCCTGAGCCGCAGCATGTTCGAAGGCGTTGACGAGCTGGAAGTGGGCATGCAGTTCCACGCTTCCGCGCCGGATGGCCAAATGCAGATCGTGACCATCCGTGATCTGGATGGCGACGACGTGACCGTCGACGGCAACCACCCACTGGCTGGTCAGCGTCTGAACTTCCAAGTGAAGATCGTTGCCATCCGCGACGCTTCCCAGGAAGAAGTGGCCCACGGCCACGTCCACGGTGAAGGCGGTCATCACCATTGATTGTGGTTTGATCAATAGGTAGCAAAAACGCCCCGACTGGTTCGGGGCGTTTTTTTTGTGCTCGAAAAGTGACTCAGGCTCGCCACAGGCACAAACAAAAATGCCCCGGACCTTTCGGTACGGGGTATTTCTTAACTGTTTCGCAACCTGGGTCGCGTTGCAGTTTTTACCACTTAGGCTGCAGCAGCGACGCTCAGAGCCTTGATGTGGCCATTCAGACGGCTCTTATGACGAGCGGCCTTGTTCTTGTGGATGATGCCTTTATCGGCCATGCGGTCGATAACTGGCACAGCCAGAACGTAAGCTGCTTGAGCTTTTTCAGCGTCTTTGGTGTCGATGGCTTTAACTACATTCTTGATGTAGGTACGAACCATGGAACGCAGGCTGGCGTTGTGGCTGCGACGCTTCTCAGCCTGTTTTGCACGTTTTTTGGCGGAAGGTGTGTTGGCCACCGTCGAGCTCCTCGAAAGACTTTTTAGGAAATAGCAAACAAAATAGGCCGCGAATCATGCCGATGACTTGATGTGTTGTCAAGGGCGGCTGATGCGAACTGCTGAGTGGTCGATCTGAAGAGGCGGGTGATTTATTTCCGGCGCTTGACCTGTAAACTCGCGAGCTTTGGCTCTGTGCTGTTGCAGGCGCGCAGTATCGCATAAGTAGGCGCTTTGTTCGCCTGCTCTTTATCTAAAGGCGCAAACTCTTTCAATGAATCTGCTCAAATCGTTGGCCGCCGTCAGCTCTATCACGATGATCTCCCGGGTTCTGGGGTTTGTACGCGACACGCTGCTGGCGCGCATTTTCGGCGCCAGCATGGCCACGGATGCCTTCTTTATTGCCTTTAAACTGCCCAACCTGCTGCGGCGGATCTTCGCCGAAGGTGCGTTTTCCCAGGCCTTCGTGCCGATCCTGGCTGAATACAAGACCCAGCAGGGCGAAGAAGCCACCCGCACCTTTATTGCCTATGTTTCGGGCCTGTTGACCCTGGTGTTGGTGCTGGTGACCGTGCTCGGCATGCTCGCCGCGCCCTGGGTGATCTGGGCCACGGCGCCCGGTTTTGCCAATACCCCGGAAAAATTCGCACTGACCACTGACCTGCTGCGCGTGACCTTCCCTTATATATTGCTGATCTCCCTCTCATCCCTGGCCGGGGCGATCCTCAATACCTGGAACCGTTTCTCGGTGCCGGCCTTTGTGCCGACCCTGCTGAACGTCAGCATGATCATCTTCGCGCTGTTCCTTACGCCATACTTTGATCCACCGGTTATGGCCCTGGGCTGGGCGGTACTGGCCGGCGGCCTGGCGCAATTGCTCTACCAGCTGCCGCACTTGAAAAAGATCGGCATGCTTGTGTTGCCGCGCCTGAACCTCAAGGATACCGGCGTATGGCGCGTGATGCGCAATATGCTGCCGGCGATTCTCGGCGTGTCGGTCAGCCAGATTTCCCTGATCATCAATACGGCGTTCGCCTCGCTGCTGGTGTCCGGCTCGGTGTCGTGGATGTACTACGCCGACCGTCTGATGGAGTTGCCGTCCGGCGTGCTGGGCGTTGCGTTGGGCACAATTTTGCTGCCGACCCTGGCGCGTACCTATGCCAGCAAGGATCGCCAGGAGTATTCGCGCATCCTCGACTGGGGCCTGCGCCTGTGCTTTGTGCTGGTACTGCCGTGCGCCCTGGCCTTGGGGATTCTGGCCGAGCCGTTGACCGTGTCGCTGTTTCAGTACGGTCAGTTTGATGCACATGACGCATTGATGACGCAACATGCGCTGGTCGCCTATTCCGTTGGCCTGCTCGGCATCATCGTGATCAAGGTGCTGGCCCCGGGCTTTTACGCCCAGCAAAACATCCGTACACCGGTGAAAATTGCGATTTTCACGCTGATCGTCACGCAATTGCTCAACCTGGTGTTTATCGGTCCGCTGGCCCACGCCGGCCTGGCCCTGGCGATCAGTGCCGGTGCGTGCATCAATGCCGGGCTGTTGTTTTACCAATTGCGTAAGCAGCAAATGTTCCAGCCGCAGCCAGGCTGGGGCCTGTTTGCCCTCAAGTTGCTGGTGGCGGTGGCCATGATGTCGGCCGTGCTGCTGGGCCTGATGCACTTCATGCCTGCATGGGATGAAGGCCATATGCTGGAGCGCTTCATGCGTCTTGGCGTTTTGGTCGTCGCGGGTGTGGTGGTGTACTTCGGGATGTTGCTGCTGCAAGGCTTCCGCCTGCGGGATTTCAATCGCAAGTCCCTGGGTTAGAGAGTTTGCCGCGATAAAACCGTTGTTTTATCGATTCGATCCATTTGGCCTGTGCTGTTGCCTGTCGTCCGGGGCCGGGTGTGGTTATAATCGACCACTTTATGAGCAAGAAGCGCGTTATGCAGCTGGTTCGAGGTCTCCACAACCTGCGCCCCGAGCATCGGGGCTGCGTCGCCACTATTGGCAACTTTGACGGTGTTCACCGTGGCCACCAGGCTATCCTGGCTCGGCTGCGCGAACGCGCGGTCGAGTTGGGCGTGCCCAGCTGCGTGGTGATTTTCGAGCCACAGCCGCGGGAATACTTTACCCCCGAGACCGCGCCGGCCCGCCTGGCCCGCCTGCGGGACAAGCTGCAATTGCTGGCTGAGGAGGGTGTGGACCGTGTCCTCTGCCTGGCCTTCAACCAGCGTTTGCAAAGCCTGAGCGCCGCCGAGTTCGTCGACCGTATCCTGGTTGATGGCCTGGGCGTGCAGCATTTGGAGGTCGGTGACGACTTCCGCTTTGGTTGCGACCGCGTCGGGGATTTCGATTTCCTGCAGCATGCGGGCGTCAACCAGGGTTTTACCGTCGAAGCCGCACAAACCGTCGAACTGGACGGTCTGCGCGTGAGCAGTACCCAGGTGCGTAACGCGCTGGCTGCTGCCGACTTCGCCTTGGCCGAGCGGTTGCTCGGCCGCCCGTTCCGCATTGCCGGACGGGTTCTGCACGGCCAGAAGCTGGCGCGCCAATTGGGCACGCCAACCGCCAACGTGCAACTCAAGCGCCGTCGTGTGCCGCTGACCGGGGTTTACCTGGTGAGCGTCGACATCGACGGCCAATCGTGGCCCGGAGTCGCCAACATAGGCGTCAGGCCCACGGTTGCAGGTGATGGCAAGGCCCACCTGGAAGTACATCTGCTGGATTTTGCCGGTGATCTGTATGACCGGCGTTTGACGGTGGTTTTCCACCAGAAGCTGCGTGAAGAGCAGCGTTTCGCCTCCCTTGAGGCGTTGAAAACGGCGATCAATGCGGATGTCGCCGCCGCCCGTGCACTAGCCGCACCTAGCGCCCATCGCTAACCGAAGAGCCTTAAATGACCGACTATAAAGCCACGCTAAACCTTCCGGACACCGCCTTCCCAATGAAGGCCGGCCTGCCACAGCGCGAACCGCAGATCCTGCAGCGCTGGGACAGTATTGGCCTGTACGGAAAGTTGCGCGAAATTGGCAAGGATCGTCCGAAATTCGTCCTGCACGACGGCCCTCCTTATGCCAACGGTACGATTCACATCGGTCATGCGCTGAACAAGATTCTCAAGGACATGATCCTGCGCTCGAAGACCCTGTCGGGCTTCGACGCACCGTACGTGCCGGGTTGGGACTGCCACGGCCTGCCGATCGAACACAAAGTCGAAGTGACCTACGGCAAGAACCTGGGCGCGGATAAAACCCGCGAACTGTGCCGTGCCTACGCCACCGAGCAGATCGAAGGGCAGAAGTCCGAATTCATCCGACTGGGCGTGCTGGGCGAGTGGGACAACCCCTACAAGACCATGAACTTCAAGAACGAGGCCGGGGAAATCCGTGCCTTGGCCGAGATCGTCAAGGGCGGTTTCGTGTTCAAGGGCCTCAAACCCGTGAACTGGTGCTTCGACTGTGGTTCGGCCCTGGCTGAAGCGGAAGTCGAGTACGAAGACAAGAAGTCCTCGACCATCGACGTGGCTTTCCCGATCGCCGACGAGGCCAAGCTGGCCGAGGCCTTTGGCCTGGCATCGCTGGCCAAGCCAGCCGCCATCGTGATCTGGACCACCACCCCGTGGACCATCCCGGCCAACCAGGCGCTGAACGTGCATCCGGAATTCACCTACGCCCTGGTGGACGTCGGTGATCGCCTGCTGGTGCTGGCCGAGGAAATGGTTGAAGCCTGCCTGGCCCGCTACGAGCTGCAAGGTTCGGTCATCGCGACCACCACCGGCTCCGCGCTGGAACTGATCAACTTCCGTCACCCGTTCTATGACCGCCTGTCGCCGGTGTACCTGGCTGACTACGTTGAGCTGGGCTCGGGCACCGGTATCGTTCACTGCTCGCCTGCCTATGGCGTAGACGACTTTGTGATCTGCAAGAAGTACGGCCTGGTCAACGACGACATCATCAACCCGGTGCAAAGCAACGGCGTCTATGTGCCGTCGCTGGAGTTCTTCGGCGGGCAGTTCATCTTCAAGGCCGATCAGCCGATCATCGAAAAACTGCGTGAAGTCGGTGCGTTGATGCAAACCGCCACCATCCAGCACAGCTACATGCACTGCTGGCGCCACAAGACCCCGCTGATCTACCGCGCCACTGCGCAGTGGTTCATCGGCATGGACAAAGAGCCAACCAGCGGCGACACGCTGCGTGTCCGCTCGCTCAAAGCCATCGAAGACACCCAGTTCGTCCCGGCCTGGGGCCAGGCGCGCCTGCACTCGATGATCGCCAACCGTCCGGACTGGTGCATCTCCCGCCAGCGTAACTGGGGCGTGCCGATCCCGTTCTTCCTGAACAAGGAAAGCGGCGAACTGCACCCACGTACCGTCGAGTTGATGGAACAAGTCGCTCAGCGCGTTGAACAGGAAGGTATCGAAGCCTGGTTCAAGCTGGACGCCGCCGAGCTGCTAGGCGATGAAGCGCCGCAGTACGACAAGATCAGCGACACCCTCGACGTGTGGTTCGACTCGGGTACTACCCACTGGCACGTGCTGCGTGGTTCGCACCCGATGGGTCACGAGACCGGCCCGCGTGCCGACCTGTACCTGGAAGGCTCCGACCAACACCGTGGCTGGTTCCACTCGTCGTTGCTGACCGGTTGCGCCATCGACAACCACGCGCCATACCGCGAACTGCTGACCCACGGCTTCACCGTCGACGAGACGGGCCGCAAGATGTCCAAGTCGCTGAAGAACGTGATCGAGCCGAAAAAGATCAACGACACCCTGGGCGCCGACATCATGCGTCTGTGGGTTGCGTCGACCGACTATTCGGGCGAAATCGCCGTGTCGGACCAGATCCTGGCCCGCAGCGCCGATGCCTACCGTCGCATCCGTAATACCGCACGCTTCCTGCTGTCGAACCTGACCGGTTTCAACCCGGCCACCGACATCCTGGCGGCCGAGGACATGCTCGCCCTCGATCGTTGGGCTGTGGACCGTACCCTGTTGCTGCAACGCGAGTTGCAGGAAAACTACGGTGAGTACCGCTTCTGGAACGTGTACTCGAAGATCCACAACTTCTGCGTGCAGGAGCTGGGTGGTTTCTACCTCGACATCATCAAGGACCGCCAGTACACCACCGGCGCCAACAGCAAGGCGCGCCGTTCGGCGCAGACCGCGCTGTTCCACATCTCCGAAGCGCTGGTGCGCTGGATCGCGCCGATCCTGGCCTTCACCGCCGACGAACTGTGGGAATACCTGCCGGGCGAGCGCAACGAGTCCGTGATGCTCAACACCTGGTACGAAGGCCTGACCGAACTGCCGGCCGATTTCGAACTGGGCCGCGAGTACTGGGAAGGCGTGATGGCCGTGAAGGTTGCGGTGAACAAGGAGCTGGAAGTGCAACGCGCGGCCAAGGCCGTCGGTGGCAACCTGCAAGCCGAAGTCACCCTGTTTGCCGAGGAAGGCCTGACCGCCGACCTGGCCAAGCTGAGCAACGAACTGCGCTTCGTGCTGATCACCTCTACCGCGAGCCTGGCGCCATTCGCCCAGGCCCCGGCGGACGCGGTCGCCACCGAAGTGCCGGGCCTCAAGCTCAAAGTGGTCAAATCGGCCTTCCCTAAGTGCGCCCGTTGCTGGCACTGCCGTGAAGACGTCGGCGTGAACCCTGAGCATCCGGAGATCTGTGGTCGCTGCGTCGACAATATCTCGGGTGCTGGTGAGGTTCGCCACTATGCCTGATACCAGTCGTTTCGGACGTCTGGGCTGGCTCGTACTGAGTTTGCTGGTCCTGGTCATTGACCAGGTCAGCAAGGCTCATTTCGAAGGCTCCCTGCAGATGTTCCAGCAGATTGTGGTGATCCCGGATTACTTCAGCTGGACCCTGGCCTACAACACCGGCGCCGCTTTCAGCTTTTTGGCTGATGGCGGCGGCTGGCAGCGCTGGCTGTTCGCCCTGATCGCCGTGGTCGTCAGTGCGGTGCTGGTGGTGTGGCTCAAGCGTCTTGGCCGTGATGACACCTGGCTGGCGATCGCCTTGGCGCTGGTGCTGGGCGGTGCGCTGGGCAACCTTTACGACCGCATTGCGCTCGGCCATGTGATCGACTTTATCCTGGTGCATTGGCAGAACCGCTGGTACTTCCCAGCGTTCAACTTTGCCGACAGCGCCATCACCGTCGGTGCAATCATGCTGGCGTTGGACATGTTCAAAAGCAAGAAAACCGGAGAGACCGTCAATGACTGATCAGGTATTGGCTGAGCAACGCATCGGCCAGAACACGGAAGTCACTTTGCATTTCGCACTGCGCCTGGAGAATGGCGATACGGTCGACAGCACGTTCGACAAAGCCCCGGCCACCTTCAAGGTCGGCGATGGCAACCTGCTGCCGGGTTTCGAAGCGGCCCTGTTCGGCTTCAAGGCCGGCGACAAGCGCACCCTGCAGATCCTGCCGGAAAACGCCTTTGGCCAGCCCAACCCGCAAAATGTGCAGATCATCCCGCGTTCGCAGTTCCAGGACATGGACCTGTCGGAAGGCCTGCTGGTGATCTTCAACGATGCGGCGAATACCGAATTGCCCGGTGTGGTGAAAACCTTCGATGACGCGCAAGTGACCATCGACTTCAACCACCCGTTGGCCGGTAAAACCTTGACCTTTGATGTTGAAATCATCGACGTTAAAGCGCTTTAACAGAAGATTCCGGCCCCTGTGGGTGTCGGGCTTGTGTGGGAGCTGGCTTGCCTGCGATTGCATCACCTCGGTGTACCTGATACACCGAGTCGTCTGCATCGCGGGCAAGCCCGGTTTCTACAAAGGCTTGCTCTTATAGAGCTGAGTTGATCCAATTTCTTGCCCTGCAAGACACGAGGCACAGCATGCAAATCAAACTCGCCAACCCCCGTGGCTTCTGCGCCGGCGTGGACCGGGCGATCGAAATCGTCAACCGCGCCCTGGAAGTCTTCGGGCCGCCGATTTACGTGCGCCACGAAGTCGTCCACAACAAATTCGTGGTCGAAGACCTGCGCGCGCGCGGCGCCATCTTTGTCGAAGAATTGGACCAGGTGCCGGACGACGTCATTGTCATCTTCAGCGCCCACGGTGTTTCCCAGGCCGTGCGTACCGAAGCGGCAGGCCGTGGCCTCAAAGTCTTCGATGCCACCTGCCCGCTGGTCACCAAGGTGCATATCGAAGTGGCACGCTACAGCCGTGACGGTCGAGAGTGCATCCTGATCGGCCATGCCGGTCACCCGGAAGTCGAAGGCACCATGGGCCAGTACGATGCCAGCAATGGTGGGGCGATTTACCTGGTGGAAGACGAAAAAGACGTCGCCAGCCTGCAGGTACACAACCCCGAACGCCTGGCATTCGTGACCCAGACCACCTTGTCCATGGACGACACCAGCCGCGTCATCGACGCGCTGCGCAGTCGCTTCCCGGCCATTGGTGGCCCGCGCAAGGACGACATCTGCTACGCCACTCAAAACCGGCAGGACGCGGTCAAGCAACTGGCCGACGAATGCGACGTGGTTCTGGTTGTCGGCAGCCCTAACAGCTCCAACTCCAACCGCCTGCGTGAGTTGGCTGAACGCATGGCAACCCCGGCGTACCTGATCGATGGCGCCGAAGACATGCAGCGCAGCTGGTTCGATGGCGTCGAGCGTATCGGTATCACGGCGGGCGCTTCGGCCCCGGAAGTGCTGGTGCGCGGCGTTATCCAGCAGTTGCATGCCTGGGGCGCCACTGGTGCCGATGAGCTGGCTGGCCGTGAAGAGAACATCACCTTCTCCATGCCCAAGGAGCTGCGGGTTCGCTCGCTGCTCTGAGTACCTGTGTGCCGGAGTAGCTCCGGCACAACGCCTGCTCGGCACGCTCGCTGCGCAGGCTGATGCGCCCGCTGGGCGCCAGTACGACCTGATACAGGCTCTGCGCCTGATCGGTGGCGCATACGTGCACGGTGCCAGCGCGAAAACCTCCTCCTGAAAACACCGGTTCGCCCAATCCGCTGAAGCGCACCTGGCTCTTGACCGGCCCATTGCCAACTATTGGCACACGACCGTTATCCTGATGCTCCTGCAGCACGGGGTTGTTGTCATCCAGGTAGCCGCGTCCGCTTATATCCACAATGACCCGCCAGCCCTGGCTCCAGTCGTCTTCCCGCGCATGAATGACTACCGGCTGGTTACGGGCGATGGCTTCAGTGCGCGCGTAGTGCAGGCCTGCGGTCAAGGATTGTGCCGCGCTGTGTCGCTGTTGTGATTCCAGCAATCCCTTGAAATTCGGGGTTGCCAGGCCGGCCAGGATGCCGCTCACGATCAGCCCGAGCAGCAGCTCGATCAGGGTAAAACCTTGTTGGCGCATGTATCGTCCGTCCTTGGATTCAGTTGACGTCTTAGGTATAGCCCGCAGTGCGTTGCGTCGAATGATGGCCTTCATGTCCAAAGTATTTCCCTTTGTTCCGGGAGCAGCGCGAGCGAAAAACCGACGCTAGTCTTGGGCCGCACAGCAGGTTTTTCCTGCTTTTTTCGGACCTCGACACGGATGACGACGGTAATGCTTGCCTGCCCCAACAGCGGTTTTCCCCAGGATTTTTCTAGGCACCAAATTGGCATGACGCTGATCGAGGTGCTTGTTGCCGTGCTGGTTCTCGCCATTGGCCTGCTGGGCGCTGCGGTGATCCAGCTCAATGCGCTCAAGTACACGGACAGTTCCAGGATGACCAGCCAGGCGAGTTTCATTGCCTACGACATGCTTGACCGAATCCGCGCCAATTCTGCTGTCGACTACTCCTGGGGGCGAGCCGAGCGTGCCCCGGTCAGCGGCGCGTCTGCCAGCGTGCGCGATCTGGACCTGCATGACTTCGAGGCCAATATCCTCGGCTTTGCCGGGGCGAGTGCCAAAGGCTCGGTGTCGGTCAGTGCGGGTGAGGTGACGGTCAGCATCAGTTGGGACGACAGCCGGGGCACAAACAAACCGGGTGCCCGGGAAACATTTACCCTGACCAGCCGCATCAGCGATGAATCGAGGGGCGCGCGATGAGGCGTCTTGTTCGGGGATTCAGCCTGGTGGAATTGCTGCTGGCGTTGGCCGCGGGCTTGGTATTGATGGTTGGGGCCACCCAGGTGCTGATCAGTTCCCAAGTGACCCACGCCAGCCAGCAGGCCGCCATGTTTCTGCAGGATGACGCACGGTTCGTGCTGGGCAAGCTGATCCAGGATATTCGCCAGGCGGGCATGTTTGGCTGCCTGTCCACGGCATTTATCGACAATGCGCCGCCGTTCTTTGATCAGCCTGTCAGTTGGAGCGCTGGGGCGGGCGCAAAGTCGCTGACGCTAGTCACCGCAGATGTTGGTAACGAGAGTGGCAAGCCTGACTGGACCGTATTGTCCGATTGCACGGGCACCGCCCAGGCATACGCAGGTAGTTCTCCCGCGCCTGTCCCCGGACAAATCCGCTTTGCGCTGCGCCAGATCACCTACACCTTCGAAGCCGGCCAATTGAAAGTCAGCACGCCTGCGGCCCCGGCCAAGGCAGTGCTGGTGGATAACGTGCAGGCTTTCGATATCAGCTTTGGCGTGGCTGCCAAACCTTCGTCGACGGAGGTGGCGCGTTACGACGCGAGCCCGGCGGACCTTGCCTTGATACGCAGTGTGCGCATCCTGATGACGCTGCAAGACCCCGCCGGACGCGTGAAGGATCAAACCTACAGCGTCGTGGCGGCGCTGCGAAACCGTCTGGGGTAGGGCAGCCATGACGTCTAAAGAACCTGTTCGTCTGCGGCAGGCGGGCATGGTGCTGCTGGTCAGCCTGGTGTTGTTGCTGCTGTTGTCGCTGATCGGTCTGTCATCGATGCAAGGTGCGGTCAGCCAGCAAAAAGTCAGCGGTAGTCTTTGGCACCGCAATCAGTCGCTACAAACTGCGGAAAGTGGCTTGCGACGTGGGGAATCGGTCGTGCAGCGGGCATTTGCGATGCTGCCGCCGTGCCGGTCGATTGTCACCTGTGCGCCGCCGGCTGCCGCCTATTCGGTGGTTGGGGCTGGGGTGGACCCTGTTTCGGGAGTCACTTGGGTTGCACTGAGTGGAGGTCTATACGGCATTCAATCCCTCGGACCTGCGGTGGGGCTGGTGCATGTACCACCACAGGCCGTGGCCGACGCGTATCGAGTGACGGCTGTCGGGTTAAGCGGCCAATTGCGCACGGTGTTGGAGAGCGTCTATGCGCATGTAGAAGAGGAGGGCGGTTCGCGTTTTCGGCGGGTGGCCTGGCGGCAACTTCAATAAGGAGCGTTGAAATGGGCATGGACAGCCAGGGCTTTACCCTGATCGAGTTACTGATCGCCGTGGTGATCATTGCGGTGCTGGCCGGGATTGCTTACCCCGGCTACACCGGCCATATGAAAAAGGTCTATCGCGCTGAAATCGCCGCGTTATTGACCGACCAGGCTCAGCATCTGGAGCGGTTTTATACGAGGAGCGGCACTTTTATTGATGCAAGCGGCGTCAGCGAGGGCAATGATCGCTATAGAATCACCGCAGCATTGAACCCTCGGGATTTCCAGCTCGCGGCTACGCCTCGCGTCGGCTCGGTGATGACTGGCGACCTTTGCGGCGACTTCAGCCTGGCCAGCACCGGTGCGCGGACCAATCCGGGTGCGGCACCTGAAATGTCGCGCAAGCTGTGCTGGGGGCAATGATGAGAGTGCTGGATGACTGGGCGCCAAGTGCGCGTGTTCCTATTTATCGGCTGGATCAAATGATGGCAGAGCAACAGCAGGTAGTGATTGTCGGTGGCGGGGTCATCGGCTTGTTGACGGCGTTCAACCTGGCGACCCAAGGGCAAGCCGTGGTGCTGCTGGAGCGCGCGGGGTTGGGGCAGGAGTCCTCCTGGGCAGGCGGCGGTATTGTCTCGCCGTTGTATCCGTGGCGCTACAGCCCGGCCGTCACCGCACTGGCCCATTGGTCCCAAGACTTTTATCCTCAGTTGGCACAGCGCCTGTTTGCCCAGACCGGTGTCGACCCGCAGGTGCATACCACCGGCCTGTACTGGCTGGACCTGGACGACGAAGCCGAAGCCCTGGCCTGGGCTGCGCGAGAAGACCGCCCCTTGAGCAAAGTGGACGTCTCGGCGGCCCATGATGCCGTTCCGGTGCTGGGCGGCGGGTACTCCAGTGCGGTCTATATGGCAAACGTCGCCAATGTGCGCAACCCGCGCCTGGTCAAATCCCTCAAGGCGGCACTGCTGGCGTTGCCCGGCGTGACCCTTCATGAGCAGTGCGAAGTGACCGGATTTGTTCTGGACGCTGGCAATGTAGTGGGCGTGAACACAGCTGATGGGCCGATCTTTGGCGACCAGGTCGTACTGGCGGCCGGCGCCTGGAGTGGTGAACTGCTGGGTACTTTGGGCCTGTCGCTGCCGGTCGAGCCGGTCAAGGGCCAGATGATCCTGTACAAATGCGCTTCGGACTTCCTGTCGAGCATGGTCCTGGCCAAGGGGCGTTATGCGATCCCGCGGCGTGACGGGCACATCTTGATCGGCAGTACCCTGGAGCATGAAGGTTTCGACAAGACCCCCACCGAAACGGCGCTGCAAAGCCTCAAGGCATCAGCGGTGGAGTTGATTCCCGCCTTGGCGGACGCCGAGGTGGTTGGGCACTGGGCCGGATTGCGCCCTGGTTCACCGGAAGGCATCCCCTATATTGGCCAAGTGCCTGGCTTCAAAGGCTTGTGGCTCAACTGCGGCCATTACCGCAATGGCCTGGTGCTTGCGCCGGCATCCTGCCAGTTGTTTACCGACCTGCTGCTGGCGCGTACGCCGATCATCGACCCCGCGCCTTATGCGCCAGAAGGTCGGATCAACGCTGGATAGACTTCGGGCCCTGTTCCAGATGCGCCTGGGTGCAATACCACTCCTGGCGCGAGCTCAAGGCGTGATCCTGTGGCAGGTGCACGCCACAATGGGCGCAGCGCACCATCAGGGCGGCGTCAGGCTCGCTTGCGCGATGTTGCTTGGCGGCCGGGCTTTTGAATTTGCGCCAGAACCATACTGCGGCGGCAATGACGGCAATCCAGAACAATAGACGAAGCATGATGGGCAGTTTCTCGACAAGGAATGCGCCAGTTTAGCCAAGGACGTGCCAGGCGCACAGCGCAATAAATATCACCCACAAAAAAGGAGCCTCGAAAGGCTCCTTCTTGATGACACCGGGTGCTATCAGTCAAACACACCGAAGGTCATGTAGCTGAACCACGAACGGTCCTGGTTGTTGCCCAGGGCCTCAGGCTCTTCTTCTTTGATCACGTCGCCGTTCTCGTCATGCGGCTTGAGCTCCGAAGGAATAGCATCCTTGGCGTCCTGGTACTGCTTGATCACGTCCTGGTTGGCGCGGGTTTCGCCAGGCGGCAGCGGTGGACGGGACTCGATCAGGCCCAGGGTGTACTTGCTCAGCCACGAACGGTTGTCGGCTTCGGCAACCTGAGGCACGAACTGGCCGTCTTTCAGGCTTGGGTGATCCGGGTAGTTGAGCTTCAGGGTTTCCAGGCTGGTGCTGGCCAGATCGTCCAGGTGCAGACGCTGGTAAGCCTCGGTCATCACGGCCAGGCCGTCACCCACGGAAGGGGTTTCCTGGAAGTTTTCTACCACATAACGACCACGGTTGGCGGCGGCTACGTAGGCCTGACGGGTCAGGTAGTAGTGCGCCACGTGGATCTCGTAGGAGGCCAGTAGGTTGCGCAGGTAGATCATGCGCTGCTTGGCGTCTGGTGCGTAGCGGCTGTTGGGGTAGCGGCTGGTCAGCTGGGCGAACTCGTTGTAGGAGTCGCGGGCAGCGCCCGGGTCACGCTTGGTCATGTCCAGCGGCAGGAAGCGCGCCAGCAGGCCGACGTCCTGGTCGAACGAGGTCAGGCCCTTCATGTAGTAGGCGTAGTCGACGTTCGGGTGCTGCGGATGCAGGCGGATGAAACGCTCGGCGGCGGACTTGGCAGCTTCCGGCTCGGCGTTCTTGTAGTTGGCGTAGATCAGCTCGAGCTGGGCCTGGTCGGCGTAGCGCCCGAACGGATAGCGCGACTCCAGTGCCTTCAGCTTCGCTGTGGCGCTGGTGAAGCTATTATTGTCCAAGTCTTTCTGAGCCAGTTGGTACAACTCGACTTCGCTCAGGTTTTCGTCGACGACTTCCTTTGTTGACGAGCAAGCAGCAGTCATGGCGAGGATGGCGATCAGCAGCAGGTGTTTCACTTGCATGGCGGCTTGCGTCCCTATGACGGCCGCTGTCTTGGGCGGGGCCGTCCTGTTATGATGAGCGCCCCGTTGAAAGCCTCGGGGCAAAAGACGCCGTATTTAACCACAAGCGCGCAGCCGAAACCAAAGGCTGTGCCACGCCTAGTCTGAGCATGTCCGATAAAATTGAACTTCGCGCAGAGGTGCCGTCCGAATTGGGCGGCCAACGCCTCGATCAAGTCGCCGCACAATTATTCGCTGAGCACTCGCGCTCGCGCCTTTCCGCCTGGATCAAAGACGGCCGCCTGACTGTGGATGGAGCGGTTATCCGCCCGCGAGACATAGTCCATGGCGGTGCGATTCTTGAGCTGACTGCCGAGCAGGAAGCCCAGGGAGAATGGGTCGCCCAGGACATCGAGCTGGATATCGTCTATGAAGACGACGACATCCTGGTCATCAACAAACCCGCAGGCCTGGTGGTTCACCCGGCGGCCGGGCACGCTGATGGCACCTTGCTCAATGCCTTGTTGCACCACGTGCCGGACATCATCAATGTCCCGCGCTGCGGCATCGTGCACCGTCTGGACAAGGACACCACCGGTTTGATGGTGGTGGCCAAGACCATTCAGGCGCAGACGCAGTTGGTCACACAATTGCAAAGCCGCAGCGTCAGCCGGATCTACGAGTGCATCGTGATCGGCGTGGTGGTGGCGGGGGGCAAGATCAACGCCCCGATCGGTCGCCACGGCCAGCAGCGCCAGCGTATGGCGGTGATGGAAGGCGGCAAGCAGGCCGTCAGCCACTACCGTGTGCTGGAGCGTTTCCGTTCCCACACCCACGTGCGGGTCAAGCTGGAAACCGGCCGTACCCACCAGATTCGCGTGCACATGGCGCACATCAACTTCCCGTTGGTCGGAGATCCGGCCTACGGTGGTCGCTTCCGTATTCCGCCTGCGGCCAGCCAGACCATGGTTGAATCGTTGAAAACCTTCCCGCGCCAGGCACTGCATGCGCGCTTCCTGGAACTGGATCATCCGACGAGCGGTAAGCGGATGAGCTGGGAATCGCCGCTGCCGGACGATCTGGTCTGGTTGCTGTCGCTGCTAAAGCAGGATCGCGAGGCGTTTATCGGATGAGTGACTGGCTGATTCCTGACTGGCCTGCGCCGGCTCAGGTGAAAGCCTGCGTCACCACCCGTGCGGGCGGCGTCAGCCTGACGCCGTTCGACAGCCTCAACCTGGGCGATCACGTCGAGGACAGCCTGGAGGCCGTCCTTGAGAATCGCCGTCGTCTTAGCGATGCCTTCACTATTCAGCCGGCCTGGCTGCGTCAGGTTCATGGTGTGACTGTGGTCGAAGCCAACCCAAATCGCACCGCTGAAGCCGATGGCAGTTGGACCAGCACCCCTGGCATCGCTTGCACCTCAATGACTGCCGATTGCCTGCCCGCACTGTTCTGCAACCGTGCTGGCACTCGCGTCGCCGCAGCCCATGCTGGTTGGCGTGGCCTGGCGGCGGGCGTGTTGGAAGCAGCATTCGAAAGCCTGGATGTCGAACCCGGCGAAGTGCTGGTCTGGCTTGGCCCGGCGATTGGCCCGCAAGCCTTTGAAGTCGGCCCGGAAGTGCGTGAAGCCTTCATGCAGCAATCGCCGATCACCGCTGAAGCCTTCGTGCCCAGCCGTAATCCCGGCAAGTTCATGGCCGACATCTATAAGCTGGCCCGTTTGCGCCTGGCCGCACGTGGCGTCACTGCTGTTTATGGTGGCGGGTTCTGCACCGTGACCGACCCGCGCTTCTTTTCTTACCGCCGTAGCCCACGCACCGGTCGGTTTGCCTCCCTTATCTGGCTGGAACGCTAGACTCCTCTGATCTGCGTCAACTGTCCGAAGCTTGAAACTTACAGAATCCACCCCATCTATAAGGGTATCTGGCAGGTTTCTTCATTCAGGAATGTTTTATAGCTCCGGCCTGCTCAAAAGGAAGGTGACTAATGCGTATAGATCGTTTAACCAGCAAATTGCAGTTGGCGTTATCTGACTCTCAATCCCTGGCGGTGGGCCTCGACCACCCAGCCATCGAGCCTGCACACTTGATGCAGGCGCTCCTGGAACAGCAAGGTGGTTCTATCAAGCCCCTGCTGATGCAGGTGGGCTTCGACGTCAACAGCCTGCGCAAGGAATTGAGCAAAGAGCTCGACCAGCTGCCGAAAATCCAAAACCCGACCGGCGACGTGAATATGTCCCAGGACCTGGCGCGCCTGCTTAACCAGGCAGACCGTCTGGCCCAGCAGAAGGGTGACCAGTTCATCTCCAGCGAACTGGTGCTGCTCGCCGCCATGGACGAGAACAGCAAGCTCGGCAAGTTGTTGCTGGGCCAGGGTGTGAGCAAGAAAGCCCTGGAAAACGCCATCAACAACCTGCGCGGCGGCGACGCGGTGAACGACCCCAACCATGAGGAGTCGCGCCAGGCCCTGGATAAATACACCGTCGACCTGACCAAGCGCGCCGAAGAAGGCAAGCTTGACCCGGTAATCGGCCGTGACGATGAAATTCGTCGCACCATCCAGGTCCTGCAACGTCGCACCAAGAACAACCCGGTGCTGATCGGTGAGCCTGGCGTGGGTAAAACCGCGATTGCCGAGGGCCTGGCACAGCGCATCATCAATGGTGAAGTGCCGGACGGCCTCAAAGGCAAGCGCCTGCTGTCCCTGGACATGGGGTCGCTGATTGCCGGTGCCAAGTTCCGTGGCGAGTTCGAAGAGCGCCTGAAATCCCTGCTTAATGAACTGTCGAAGCAGGAAGGTCAGATCATTCTGTTTATCGACGAACTGCACACCATGGTCGGCGCCGGTAAAGGCGAAGGTTCCATGGATGCGGGCAACATGCTCAAGCCAGCCTTGGCGCGGGGCGAGTTGCATTGCGTCGGTGCCACGACGCTCAACGAATATCGCCAGTACATTGAAAAGGACGCGGCCCTTGAGCGCCGCTTCCAGAAAGTGCTGGTGGAAGAACCGAGCGAAGAAGACACCATCGCGATCCTGCGTGGCCTGAAAGAGCGTTATGAGGTCCACCATAAGGTGGCGATCACTGACGGTGCGATCATTGCGGCGGCGAAATTGAGCCATCGCTATATCACTGATCGTCAGTTGCCTGACAAGGCCATCGACTTGATCGACGAAGCGGCCAGCCGCATCCGCATGGAGATCGATTCCAAGCCGGAAGTGCTCGACCGCTTGGATCGGCGCCTGATTCAACTGAAAGTTGAGTCCCAGGCCCTGAAGAAAGAAGAAGACGACGCGGCGAAGAAACGCCTGGAAAAACTTCAGGAAGAAATCGTCCGTCTGGAACGCGAGTATTCGGACCTGGAAGAAATCTGGACCTCGGAAAAAGCCGAAGTGCAGGGCTCTGCGCAGATCCAGCAAAAGATCGAACAGTCCCGCCAGGAGCTGGAAGCCGCGCGCCGTAAAGGCGACCTGAACCGCATGGCCGAGTTGCAGTACGGGGTGATCCCGGACCTGGAGCGCAGCCTGCAGATGGTCGACCAGCACGGCAAGCCTGAGAACCAGTTGCTGCGCAGTAAGGTGACCGAGGAAGAAATCGCCGAAGTCGTCTCGAAGTGGACCGGCATTCCGGTGTCGAAAATGCTCGAAGGCGAGCGCGACAAGCTGCTGAAGATGGAAAGCCTGTTGCACCAACGTGTGATTGGCCAGGAAGAGGCCGTGGTCGCGGTGTCCAACGCGGTACGGCGTTCGCGGGCCGGGTTGTCCGACCCGAACCGTCCGAGCGGCTCGTTCATGTTCCTCGGCCCGACCGGTGTGGGTAAGACCGAGCTGTGCAAGGCCTTGGCCGAGTTCCTCTTTGATACCGAAGAGGCCATGGTGCGGATCGATATGTCCGAATTCATGGAGAAACACTCGGTGGCTCGCTTGATCGGCGCACCACCAGGCTATGTGGGCTACGAAGAGGGCGGTTACCTGACCGAGGCCGTGCGGCGCAAGCCTTACTCGGTGATCCTGCTGGATGAGGTCGAGAAAGCGCACCCGGATGTGTTCAACATCCTGCTGCAGGTGCTGGAAGATGGCCGTCTGACGGACAGCCACGGGCGTACCGTGGACTTCCGCAACACCGTGATCGTGATGACTTCCAACCTGGGCTCGGCACAGATCCAGGAGTTGGTGGGTGATCGTGAAGGCCAGCGCGCGGCCGTGATGGATGCACTGACCAGCCACTTCCGTCCGGAGTTCATCAACCGGGTCGACGAAGTGGTGATCTTCGAGCCTCTGGCGCGGGATCAGATCGCGGGCATCACTGAGATCCAGTTGAGTCGCCTGCGTGGTCGCCTGGCAGAGCGCGAGCTGGACCTGGTGTTGAGCAGCGAGGCGTTGGACAAGCTGATTGCGGTCGGTTACGACCCGGTGTATGGCGCACGGCCTCTGAAACGTGCGATCCAGCGCTGGATCGAGAACCCGCTGGCCCAGCTGATCCTGTCCGGCAGCTTCATGCCGGGCACCAGCGTCGAGGCGACGGTGGAAAACGACGAAATTGTCTTCCACTAATCCCAGGTCTGTTGGGTAATAAGAGAAGGCCCCGCATTGCGGGGCCTTTTTTTTTCGATAGGGCGTTGAACTGTAAGGCAAAGGCTTGTAAAGTGCGCCCCGCAGCAACGTCAGCCCACGGGTTTCTTCTCCCCAAGAAGAAATCAGAAACAAGCGCAAATCATTGTCTTAAAAGCAATTTAAAGGGTTGACAGGGGTTTTTAAGATTGTAGAATAGCGCGCCTCAGAGACATGAACGTAGCGATACGGACAAGTCGAAGAGAAGGTAGTAAGCAACAACGTAGCACTTTGAAATATGTAGTTCCGTGATAGCTCAGTCGGTAGAGCAAATGACTGTTAATCATTGGGTCCCAGGTTCGAGTCCTGGTCACGGAGCCAATTTCAATATCGGGGTATAGCGCAGTCCGGTAGCGCGCCTGCTTTGGGAGCAGGATGTCGGGAGTTCGAATCCCCCTACCCCGACCATATTTGGGTCGTTAGCTCAGTTGGTAGAGCAGTTGGCTTTTAACCAATTGGTCGTAGGTTCGAATCCCACACGACCCACCATTTTTGAGACCAGCTAATGCTGGAATCGAATCTTAAGATCAGAGGCCAAAAGCACTGATCGAAGAAGGCGACTGAAAGGTCGCCTTTTTTTTACCGGGGTATAGCGCAGTCCGGTAGCGCGCCTGCTTTGGGAGCAGGATGTCAGGAGTTCGAATCCCCTTACCCCGACCATATTAAAAATCCTCGTATCGAAAGATACGGGGATTTTTTTTGCCCGAAATTCAAAGGCGCACTACAAACCCTGTAGGAGCCGGCTTGCCGGCGATAGCGTCAGTGAGATATTGGTGATCTCAAGGCCGCCATCGCCGGCAAGCCGGGCTCCTACAGAGGGGGAGTTGTCAGTGAAGTTTGAGCCGTGGCTCGGTGCCACGCCCAATCTTGCTCCCCAGCATCAGCATCGCTGTACGAAAGAAACCATACAGCGCCATCTGGTGCATGCGGTACAGCGACACATAGAACATCCGCGCCAGCCAGCCCTCAAGCATCACACTGCCGGTGAGGTTGCCCATCAAGTTACCCACCGCCGAGAAACGCGACAGCGAGATCAGCGAACCATAGTCGGTGTACTTGTAGCTCGGCAGGTCCTTGCCTTCGATACGCAGCTTCAGCGACTTGGCCAGCAGCGATGCTTGCTGGTGGGCGGCCTGGGCCCGTGGCGGCACATTGCGATCGGTGCCCGGTTGCGGGCAGGCGGCGCAGTCGCCAAAGGCAAAGATGTTTTCGTCGCGGGTGGTTTGCAGCGTCGGCAACACTTGCAGTTGGTTGATGCGGTTGGTTTCCAGGCCATCGATGTCCTTGAGGAAGCCTGGCGCGCGAATCCCTGCGGCCCATACCTTGAGGCTGGCGGGGATCACTTGGCCGCTGCTGGTGATCAACGCGTCGGCGGTCACTTCGCTCACTGCCGAATTGGTCAGCACAGTCACCCCAAGCTTCTCCAGGGTTTTATGCACAGGCCCGCCGATACGCTCCGGCAGGGCAGGCAGCACCCGTGGGCCGGCTTCGATCAGGGTGATGTGCATGTTTTCCGGCTTGATGCGGTCCAGGCCGTAGGCGGCCAGTTCATGGGCCGCGTTATGCAGTTCGGCGGCCAGCTCGACCCCGGTGGCCCCCGCGCCGACGATGGCGACGCTGATCTTTTCCACCACATCCGTCTGCCCGGCATGGGCGCGCAGGTAGTGGTTGAGCAGTTGCTGGTGGAAGCGCTCGGCCTGCTTGCGGGTGTCGAGGAACAGGCAGTGTTGCGCCGCGCCTTCGGTGCCGAAGTCATTGGTGGTGCTGCCAACGGCAATCACCAGGCTGTCGTAGCCCAGCACGCGCGCGGGCACCAGCTCACGACCTTCTTCGTCGAGGGTGGCGGCCAGCTGGATTTTCTTCTGTTCACGATCCAGCCCGCTCATGCGCCCCAACTGGAACTCGAAGTGGTTCCATTTGGCCTGGGCGACATAGTTGAGTTCGTCTTCCGAGGAATTGAGCGAACCGGCCGCCACTTCGTGCAGCAAGGGTTTCCAGATGTGGGTCAGGTTGGCGTCTACCAGCGTGATGCTGGCGGTGCCGCGCTTGCCCAGAGTCTTACCCAGGCGGGTAGCCAACTCCAGGCCGCCGGCGCCGCCGCCGACGATAATAATACGATGGGTCATGGGGATATCTCGCAAGGCTAAAAGAAATCGGAGCAGTTACCCCCGCGAGCGCCAGGCAGCTCATAGCGTCAGGTAACTCAAAAGTCGGCTCAGCAAGCCCAGGCCGATCACCACAACAAGCACCACACCCAGGAGCAGCCATGGCCGGAAAGGCTTGCGCTCGACTCGGTTTTGGGAGAGTTGCAGGTACTCTTCGACATGCTGTTGGTCATCGGGGTTCAGGCGGCTGGTCATAAAGGCCTCGTCAGGTAGACGTTGCAAAAGGGCGCCACGTTACAGTCCGGGGGATCAGAGGCTGATGCCCACATCGAATACTATGCTGCGGCCCAGGTTGTTGCGCAAGAAATCCGGTGCGTCCGGGTGCGCGAACAGCACCCGCGCAAACGTCGGCCCCACCAGCGACAACGAGCGCCAGCCCTGGCGCAGGTATTCGGTTGGCGGCGGAAAATGACTGTTGAGGTCGAGTACTTCGCGCTTGAGGCTGGTGAAGGCGACGATATCCAACTCCCCCAGGTCCATCCCGCGTTCTTTATAGTTATGCGCCTTCTTGCGCAGTGTAGGTGCCAGGCGCAATAAAAACTCGTGGGCCGGAATGCGCCGCGGCTTGGCTTCGCGCCGCACCAATTGGCTCAGGGAGAAGGCGCTGCGCCGACGCAGCAACTCGTCGCGCCATTCGTCGTTCAGGCGGCGGCCCTCATCCAGTACGAAAAACACCTCGAAGCTGGCATCGCGAAACAGTACGTCCGGCGGTTCTTGCCCGGCGGCATGAAACTCTTCGGCACGGTAGGGCACGTTCAGGCCTTGCAGCAGGCGCTGGCAGACCCAACGCTCACGCTCCCATTTGCGGGCATTGGACAGGAACGCGTTGGCTTGTTCGGCCGCGACGGTGAGTAGGCGCAAGTAGTCTGAGTCATCCATACCCAGCAGCTTAGCGCCCAAATGTGATCTTTATAAATAGACCCTGGCGTGCACCCGCTTTTTTCATTGATTAAAAACGGGCCTTGTTCAGGGGATGGGCACGTTCGTCGCTCGTATTTGTGCGGTGACGGCGCGCTCAATCACCGCCCAGAACGCGTCGTCACCCACGGGCGCCACTTCAGCAAAAATCTGCTTGGCATCCGCCACGCCGATGCAGCGGAACAGAATCCAGGCCGTCATGTACAGCGAGGCCAGGCAACCGCCCGCCGTGGCGACATTGCCGTGGACCACCAACGGGCGTTGTTGCAACACCACGCCCGCTGCCTGCATCTCCCGCACTGCGAACGGGGTCGTGGTCGCGGTCCGGCCCTGCAGCAGGCCGAGTCTCTCCAGGATCAGCGCGCCGGAGCATTGCGCGCCGATCAGCTGGCGCTGTGGGTCCAACTTCAAGTCGTCGAGGAACTCGGAGTCGTTGAGGCGCACGCGGGAGCCTTCACCTCCCAGGATGATCACGACATCGGAGTGGGCCACGCTGTTCAGGCGCTCGTCAGTCTTGACCAGCATGCCCAGGGTCGAGCGATGGGTTGAACCCATGCCCACCACCTGGACTTTCCAGTCATGACGTTTTACGCGGCTGAGAATGTCCCACGGCAGGACAAGGTCGATGTCCGAGAAGTCGTCAAATACCACGATGGACAATAAGGTCACGCGCTTGCTCCAGGCCGGTCAACGGGACGACGGATCACGGCCGCCGTTATGAACAGTCTAGAAGCGCGCCGGGTGGGCCTCCAATCAGTTGTTGGCATACGGGCATGCCGTTCTGGTATGGGCTCAAGGCATACCCGTTTCACATAGGTGCGTAGCAGGTTTCCATTGGATTGGTATTGGTGGGCGATTCTAGACTGGCTTGGGGTAACCCCCGCCCGATCAACTACCGATGAATAGCTGCCATGACCGACACTCACAATCCCCATCCCTGCCTTCGCGTGGGTAACGACAACCAGCATTACTTCTTTGGCTATTACAACAAGTCCAACTGGGACATCACCAACCGCTACGTGCTCGCCTTGCAGGTGCCTTGGGCCGACCAACCGATCAGTCCTGAACTGGTCGCAGGTGTTGGGTATTTCGACACGCAAGAAGGTGACCGTTTTGTGCGTCTGGCCCACACCACCGCCTGGAACTGGCAGATGGGCGCGCAACTGCAATGGCTCAACAATGCGCCCGGTAAAACCGTCATCTACAACGTGCGCAGCGAGTTGCCAGGCCTGCGCTACCCGGGGTTCGCCAGCGAGGTCCGCGATATCGTCACCGGCGCCAGCCGTGTCTTGCCGCTGCCGGTGTACGTGGTAGCCCCCAACAGCGAGTGGGCACTGTGCGTCAATTATCGGCGGCTGTGGGTGACGCACCAGACCATCGGGTATGCCGACTACACGCCGGTCGAGGCGCTGGAAAAGTTCCCGGCCAACGACGGCATTTACCGTATGAACCTGGCCAATGGGGATGCCGAATTGGTGGTCAGCTACCGGGGCTTGCGTGAGTTTCACCCACGCGAGTCGATGGCCAATGCGTTGCATTGGGTCAGCCATATCGAGGTCAATCCGGCGTCCAATCGGGTCCTGTTCCTGCACCGCTGGACTGAGCGCGTGGCAGACGAGACGTGCTTTTTACATCGGCTGATCACGATGAATCCGGACGGCTCCGATCTGCGCTTGCTGGAGTGCTCGGACCACCCGTTGCCGCAGTTGGCGGAGGATTTCGACCCCACGGCGGTGGGCACTTTTGACTATGAAAAATCCGAATACCAGATTTCCCATCCGCTGTGGCAGGACGACCGTCACATCATTGTCTGGGGCCCGCATGCGGGGCAGATTCACTACCACCTTTACACCGACGAGCCCGGCGGAGAGGTGAGGGTGATCGGTGAGGGAGTGCTGACCGAAAACGGCCATATGAGCTTTTCGCCGGTCAACCCGCGCTGGTTGTTGAGCGACACCTACCCGGATGCCGTAACCCATGAGCGCTACCTGTTCATCTATGACATGCACACTGGGCAGCGCCGCAACCTTGGGCAGTTCTACACCAGCCCCGACCTGAGCAAAGAGAATCGCTGCGACCTGCACCCGCGCTGGCGGCACGACGGGCAACAGGTGTGTATCGATTCGATCCACCTGGGCGAACGTCGCATTTACATCATCGATACGCCGCTGCCATAACCGGCCCTGCAGCACGAAAAAACCCCTCCTGCGTGCCGGCGCAGAAGGGGTTGCAGGTTCATCCGGTGCATCATGCCGTCAGGGCGATGACCTCAATCGCAATCCGCGCGCCTTCTACCGGCAGCGGCGACGCCTTGACCACTGATCGCGCAGGCGGCGTCTGGAAATGCTTGCGCCACACGGCGTCAAACAGGGCGAAGTCGCTGAGGTCGGTGAGAAACACCTGTGCCTTGGCGATGTGTGCCAAGTCGCTGCCCACTTCGCGCAGGGCGGCATCAAGACGTTGCAGTACCCATTCGGTTTGCAGGCTGATGGCCGATGAGTAATACGGATAAGCCTCGTGCACTACGCATTCGGCCGGCAATTCGCCGGTATCGAAGCCTGGATAGATCCCGGCGGAAAACACCAGTTCGCCACAGCCTAAGGCTTCGGGGCCATGGGGGCCGCGCTGCACCGGCAAGCGAAGGTCGGTGCCGGTGTAGGCCGTGAGGTCGATCTCGATGATGGTGCCGGTCACCAGCAATGAGCCGATTCCGGTCACCGCCAGCGACGGCGTACCCAGCGCGGCATCGTGCCAAGCGGGAAGAAACTGCTCTTGCTCGCGGGTATTGAGCAGCAACGCCTGGGCCTTGACTACATCGGTAGGTTCGGCGCCGGCGGCGGCCAGTGAGCGCACCATATTGTTCAGGGTGTAGGTGGTCTGTTTGGCCAAGTCCACCTGGTGCCCCGCGCCGGCTGCTTCGGGCGGCACGCCGGCGACCGCGTCGTGAGCGAGTTGGCCGGAGGTGAAGACAAAGTCGCCGGCACGAATGGCCTCGACTTTTTTCGTCAAGGGGCGCGGCGCGTCGGACTTGGCCGGCTGCGGCGTGATTCCACTGTCGCTGGCAACGGCAATCAGCGAGATTTCCAGCAAGGCACCAGGGATCAGCAGGCCATCGGCACCCACGGTGGTGCGGGTCGGCGGATTGGGGAAGTAGCGCTTCCAGACCCGGTCAAAGCCAGGGAACTGTGCGCTGTCCAGCAGGAACACGTGGGCCTTGATGACGCGGTCCAGTGTGCTGCCGGCTTGTTCCAGGGTTTGCGCCAGGGAACGCAAAATGTATTCGGTCTGGCGCTCGGATGGGCAGCCGAAATGCGGAAACTGTTGGTCGGCCTGGGCTTCGGGGGCTATCGCGCTGACCCAGTCCGTTGCCAGTTTGGCCGAGGTGAAGATAAACGCGCCGGCGCGAACGGCCTCACTTTGCCAGATCGGCGCCGGGTTGTGTGCGCTGCGGGTGTGCACGAGTGGGGACTTGCGTGGAAGGCTCATTGAAGCTCCTAGGTTGTCAGGGGGGCGGGTTTGAACGGTGTTACGGTGTTTTCAATCCAGTGCGCAGCCTCCAGCAGGCGGCGGTCGCCCAGGCGCGGGCCGATCAGTTGAACCGCCAGGGGCAACCCCGAAGGGCCGAAGGCAACGGGCAACGACAGGCACGGCAGGCCCAGCAGCGACCAGCTCAGGTTGAACGTGGCATCACCGGTAGACGCAAGACCTCGGGGCGCTTCCCCCGGTGTGGCGAAGGTCAGCAAGGCGTCGAATCGCGTCATCAACGTGTCGAATCGTGAGGACAACTCCAGGCGGCCGGCTTGGGCGTGCTGGTAGTGTTGTTCGTCGACGTGTTGGCCGCGCTCGATTTCCTGATGCAGCACCGACCCCAACTGAGCGGCGCTGCTACTGTGCTGTTCCGGCACCAGGGAACGCCCCATCTCGTAGCGTGAGATGCAGCGATGCCAATCCAGCGAATGCTCAAAGCCTGGCTGCGGCGGCACACAGCGCACCGATGCGCCGGCCTTGCAGCAACGGGCGGCTACATGGTCGATGGCCTGGATCGCGGCGTGTGAGGCCTGACCGGCGAAGGGGCCGAGAAACACGCCGATACGTGGCGCATTGCCGTGAGCGGGCAGCGGTTGGGAAGCACGTGCGCCGCGCAGAGCATCAAAAAACAGGGTGACATCGGCAACACAGGTGGCCAGGGCGCCGACCGTGTCCAGCGACCAGGCGTAGCCTTTGGTGCCGGCGGGCGAGATGGTGCCAAGCCCAGGCTTGAAACCGACCACGCCACAAAAAGCGGCGGGGCGGATAATCGACCCGCCCGTCTGCGTCCCCGTCGCCAGCAGCACCTGGCCATCGGCCACGGCTGCCGCCGAACCTGACGATGAGCCGCCGGGTGTGTGCTCAAGGTTATGCGGGTTGGTGGTGGCGCAGGGGCGGGTTGCACCGAATTCCACCGTGGCGGTCTTGCCGAGGATCACCGCGCCGGCCGTCCGGGCCAGCGCCACACAGGCGGCGTCCATCACGGGGCGATGTCCTGCATAAGCAGGCGAGCCATAGGACGTGGGCAGGGTGGCCGTATCGGACAAGTCTTTCACGCCGATCGGTATGCCGTGCAGCAAGCCTTTGCAAGGCGAGCGATCGAGTTGGCGAGCCTGGGCCAGGGCTTCATCAATGCCGAGATAGGCCCAGGCGTGCAATTCATGTTCGCGAGCGCAGGCGCGCTCGAGGCTGGCGCGCACCAACTGTTCGGCCGTCCAACGGCCGGATTCGATACCGCGCACGCATTCAAGGACGCTGGGGGGAAATGCTTGGGGGGGAGATAAGGTTTTCATGGGCAAAGTTTAGGAATGGCCCGTTCATACCCACAAATGACATATGTCTACCAGTCTATGTGCTTGTGGTATATGTTGAGTACACACTTCCCGACCTTTGCCGGACTTGCCATGAGCCGCCCACTCAATTCCCGACAGATCGAAACCTTTCGCGCCGTGATGCTCAGCGGCACCACGACAGCCGCCGCCGAGATCCTGCACACCACCCAGCCGGCGGTCAGCCGCACCCTGGCGCAGATGCAGGCGGCCAGCGGCCTCAAGCTGTTCGAGACCCAGCGCGGTCGTCTGTTGCCAACTCCCGAGGCGCGCGAGCTGTTCGACTCGGTGCAGCGTCATTTCCTGGGGCTCGACAAGGTTGAGCAAACCATTGCTTCGCTCAAGCATTCGGGCGTCGGCCTGCTGCGCATTGCCTGTACGCCGGTGCTGGGCCTGGCGGTGGTGCCTGCGGTGATGCAGGGTTTCAAGCAGGACTATCCCGGCGTGCACGTGACCTTGCACACCATTGGCACCCAACACATGCGCGACGGTTTGCTCAGCGGCATCTATGACCTGGCGCTGTCCACCAGTGATATCCGTACCACGGGCCTGGAGCCCGTGCTCATCGACCAGGGCTGGTCGGTGTGCGTGATGCACAAGCAACATCCCCTGGCTGAAAAGGCCAGCGTGCATGTCCATGACCTGCAGCACTATCCCTTGCTCGTGCACCATGGCGACGATGCGCAGCACCAGCTATTGCAGCAGGTGATGGCCAGGCACGGGGTCACGCCACCCTCGACCCTTGAAACCAATTACTCGGCGACCATCTGCACCCTCGCGGGCAATGGTGTCGGCATCGGGGTGGTGAGTACCTATGCCGCATCGATCTTTGCCGGCCTGGTGCATGCGGTGCCCTTTCACCCCAGTATCGTCGTGCAGACCCATATGGCGTACGCGCCTCATGTCGCGCCGTCCAAACTGGCGGTGGATTTTGCTGCGCGATTGCAGGCGCATTTCAAGGCAATAAAAGGCTGAGCGCGGGTATACCCAATCGGCATGGCGGCTTGGGTAATTGTCATTAGTCGGTGGGGGTGAGCGGTTCTATGCTTGAGTCAACGCCGGTTCATCCCTGAACCCTCAACGCCTGGGAACCCGCCAATGATCATCGACCTTTCACACGAGTTTCACGATCGAATGCCCGGTGTGCGCTTCAGCAACCAGGCGGGCGAAACCGTGGAGCTTACGGCGCACGTCAAGCCGTTCATGACCCACCACGATTCCACCCACCACTACCAAGGCAAGGCGTCGTTCGAGATCACCGACGTGGCGTTCCAGACCTCGGTGGGTACCAAGATGGACGCCCCGCGGCACCGCTTTGAAGGGGCTGAAGACATTGCTGCACTGGCGCTGGAGCGTATGATCCTCGACGCCGTGGTGATTGATGCCCGCCATGCCAGCCCTGGACAGGCGCTGGGGTGGGCCGACCTGAGCGTTCCGCCTCAGCTCAAGGGCAAGGCTGTGCTGGTGAACTTCGGTTGGGACCGTCACTGGGGCACTGAGGTGTACCGCCAGCATCCGTTCCTGGCCCGTGAAGTGCTCAGTGGTTTGCGTCAGGCCGGTATCGCGCTGTTTGGCGTGGACTGCTCGAACGCTGACTCCACTCGAGACCCGGAACGTCCCGCCCACACCTGGTTTCTGAAGGACGGCATCCTGATCGTCGAAAACCTCAAGGGGCTGGACCGTCTTCATGGCCACGCCTGCCGATTCTTCTCCATTCCTCTGAAGGCCCGTGACGCCGCCGCGTTTCCGGTCAGGGCATTCGCCGAAATTCACCCGTAACACCCACGCTCCTTACAACAATAAAACCAAGGAATCTCATCGTGCGCACATTTCTCTGCCTGACGGCGGCTGCGGTTTCGCTCGGCCTTTTTTCCACCCCGGCCTCTGCCGAGCCGTTGACTGGAACCTTGAAAAAGATCAAGGACAACGGTTACATCACCTTAGCCATTCGTGATGCGGCCATTCCCTTTTCCTACTACATCGACGCCAGTGGCGTACCGGTGGGTTACTCACACGACCTGCAATTGCAGATCGTCGACGCCCTCAAGCGCGAGTTGCAGTTGCCCGACCTCAAGGTGCGCTACAACCTGGTGACCTCGCAAACCCGTATCCCGCTGATCCAGAACGGCACCGCCGATCTGGAATGCGGGTCGACCACCAATAACGTTGAGCGCCAGCAGCAAGTGGACTTCTCGGTGGGCATCTTTGAGGTCGGCACACGCCTGCTCACTCGCACACGGTCCGGCATCAAGGACTTTGACGATCTCAGGGAAAAGAATGTCGTGACCACCGCCGGCAGTACGTCGGAGCGTTTGCTGAAGAAAATGAATGCCGAGCGCAGCATGCTGATGAACGTGATTTCGGCCAAGGACCATGGCGAGTCGTTTCAGATGCTCGAATCTGGAAGGGCGGTTGCCTTCATGATCGACGACGCCGTGCTTGCCGGGGAAGTGGTCAAGGCGCGCGAGCCGGCAGAGTGGCACATCGTCGGTACGCCTCAGTCTTACGAAATCTACGGCTGCATGCTGCGCAAGAACGACACGCCGTTCAAAACCGTGGTGGACAACGCCCTGATACAGACCTTCGCATCAGGTCGGATCAATGACATCTACAACAAGTGGTTCCTGCAACCCATCCCTCCGAAAAACATCAACCTCGGGTTGCCGATGAGCGACGCGCTGAAAAAACTGTATGCACAGCCAACGGACAAGGCGACGGAACAACGCTAGCGCCACGCGCTGGGCCCTCTTCAGGGCGGCGCCGTGGCCGCTCATGTTCGCTGAAGGTCGGTGTAGACTGCCTACTCGACCGTCAGCCGAGCATGAGGAGTGTGTTGTGAGGTTTTTTACGGCGCGAACGTTGATTGCAGCGCACGAGTACCGCTCGGCGGCTGAACTGCTTCAGGCCCTGGCGCGGGTGAAACCGTGATCAGCGCAGCCGTGCTGGCGCCGCAAACCCTTGGTTTCGGCTGGTTGTTCTATGTGCCGGTGGTGCTGTGGGCGATCCTGCGCTCGCCCTGGGTCGAGTTGTTTGCCGACCGCCGCCGCCAGCACTTGCTGTTCGGCACGGTGTTCGCGTTGTTCATGCTGTGGCTGGTACGGCGGGACTTTGATACCGGCGTGTCGTACCACTTCATCGGCATGACCGCCGTGACCCTGTTGCTGGATTGGCCTTTGGCAATTGTCGGTGGCTTTGCCGCCCAGTTGGGCCTGATGATGTTAGGGCGCCAAGACCTCGCCGCCCTTGGCGTCAATGGCCTGTTGCTGGTCGTGCTGCCGGTGCTGGTCACTGAAGCCTGCGCGCTGCTGGTCGAGCGAGCACAACCGCGTAATCCCTTTGTGTATATCTTCTGTTCCGGGTTCTTTGCCGCCGCATTATCGGCATTGCTCTGCCTGCTGTTGGGGCTGGGGCTGCTGTGGTTCGACGGCCGCTTCGCCATGCCGGAATGGCTGGAGGATTTCGTCGGCTACCTATGGCTGATCATCTTCCCCGAGGCTTTTATCAACGGCATGGTTATCAGCGCCCTGGTGGTGTTTTGCCCGGAATGGCTGGAGACTTTCAACCGCACGCGCTACCTCTCGGCGCCCTGGAAGGATGACGATTCGCCGCGTTGATCCAGATCAAATCTCGCACACGCAGCCAGGCCCATGCTCTGCAAAATTTTTCCAGGAGCACGGATCATGAGTGTGTACGAGTGGGCACGGCAGGAGTTGCGCAGAAGCCAGGATGCGGCACAGGAAATCGGTTTTGACCCAGGCCTGACCCTGCGCGCCATGCTCAGCGCAGTAGTGCAGCAGAGCAAGGGTGTACGCAGTTTTGAAGACCTGGCCGACGAGCTGCAATACCTTGCAGAAAACCTCGACGACCAGCAGGAATACGCCTTTATGCGCCCTTAGTGGCGCGGCGGCAGGTCTTCGGAAAACAGCTCGTCTTCGGCATCCGGGGCCACGGGGATCTTGTGTTCCTCAGCGGCCCAGGCGCCCAGGTCGATGAGTTTGCAGCGGTCCGAGCAGAACGGTCGGTTGAGGTTGGTCGCTTTCCATTCCACGGGGGCGCCGCAGGTTGGGCAGTCGACGGTCAAGGGTTGGCTCATGATCGGCCTCCACGCAAAGTAAGGTAAAAGTGGTGCAGTCGCTCGACCTCGCTGTGCAGCCAGGCAAGGTCCTGGTCATTGACCAGTACGTCATCGGCATGTTTCAGGCGGTCTTCGCGGCTCGACTGAGCCTTTAGAATCGCCTGCACCTGCTGTTCGTTGATGCCGTCGCGCTGCAGGGTACGCTGAATCTGTAGCGATTGCGGCACGTCGATCACCAGGATGCGCTGGGTCATGCTGTACTGGCCGGACTCGATCAGCAGTGGCGACACCAGGATCGCGTAAGGTGACGTCGCGCGCGCCAGGTGGCTGCGGATCTCTTCGCCAATCAACGGGTGCAGCAGGGCTTCGAGCCAGCGGCGCTCTTCGGGGACTTCAAAGATCAACTTGCGCAAGGCGGCGCGATCCAGCTGGCCGTCAGATTGCAGCACGCCGGCACCAAAGTGCTCAGCGATGCGTGCCAATGCCGGGCGGCCAGGCTCGACCACCCAGCGGGCAGCGTGGTCGGCGTCCACCAGGTCGATACCCAGATCGATAAAGTGCTGCGCCGCCGCGCTTTTGCCGCTGCCGATACCGCCGGTAAGGCCGAGAATCCAGGGTGTTGCAACAGAAGTGGTCATCTGAAACCGACAGACTGCAAATAGAAGTCGGTTATTTGACCACCCCAGAGCAATGCAATCCAGCCGGCAATCGCCAGATACGGACCAAACGGCATCGGTGCCGACGCTTGGGCCTTGCGCAGGCGCATCAGGATCAAGCCAACGAACACACCGACCAACGACGACATCAACAGCGTCATCGGCAGGATCTGCCAGCCGCCCCAGGCACCGAGCAGTGCGAGTAACTTGAAATCGCCGTGGCCCATACCGTCCTTGCCGGTAACCAGCTTGAACAGCCAGAACACGCTCCACAAACTCATGTACCCGATCACTGCGCCCCACAGGGCGTCGGGCAATGTCGTCAGCAGGCCGAAGCCGTTGACGATCAGCCCCAGCCACAGCAATGGCATCACCAGTACATCCGGTAACAGTTGATGGTCGGCGTCGATCAGGCTCATCGCCAATAAACCCCAGCTCAGCAACAGTACCGCGCCAGCCTGCCAGCCAAAGCCGAAATGCCACGCCACCCAGGCCGAGATCAGTCCACACGTCAGTTCAGTGAGCGGATAGCGAGGGCTGATTGCCCCTTTGCAATGGGCGCAACGACCGCGCAGAAACAAGTAGCTGAGCAGTGGGATATTTTCCCACGGGCGTATCGGATGGTCGCAGTGCGGGCAGCAGGAATTGGGGTGCATCAGGTTGTAGGTCGGCCCTGCGGGATCAGCGGGTAGACCGAGCACTTCATGGGCCTGGGCGCGCCATTCCCGTTCGAGCATTTTTGGCAGGCGCCACACCAGTACGTTGAGAAAACTGCCGACGATCAGCCCCAGTATCCCAGCCATCACCACAAAGGCCCACGGGTGCTCAACCAGTAATAGGCTCAAAACGCGCTCCCCAGTTGGAAGACCGGCAAGTACATGGCAATTACCAGCGCACCGACAATGCTCCCCAGGATCACCATGATCAGCGGCTCCATCAGGTTGGTGAGGTTGTCGACCAGGTTGTCCACGTCGGCCTCGTAATGGTTGGCGACCTTTTCCAGCATGCGGTCCAGGGTGCCTGACTCCTCGCCGATGGCTGTCATCTGGATTGCCATACGAGGAAACAGGCCGCTGGCGACCATGGATTGATTCAATGCCATGCCGGTGGATACGTCGTGTCGCATATGCTCGATTGCCTGTTTGAACGGCCCTGAACCGACGGCGCCAGCCACTGAATCCAGTGCCTGAACCAGTGGAACGCCCGCGGCAAAGGTCGTGGACAGTGTGCGGGCGTAGCGGGCCACGGCCGATTTTGTCAGCAGTTTGCCTGCGAGTGGGGTTTTCAACAAACCGGCGTCCAACCAGAGCCGAAAGGCAGGGACGGCGCGATAGGCGTGGCGCACGCCCATGCCTCCCGCGAGAACGCCAAGCGCTACGATCCACCAGGCCTTCTGCATGAATTCTGACAGGGCGATCACCTGCAAGGTAAAACCGGGCAGCGTGCCGTCGACGCCGGCAAACAGGTTCTGGAACTGCGGTACGACGTGGATCAGCAGCACGCCGGTGACAAGGCTGGCCACCAACAATACGGCGATCGGATAGGTCATGGCCTTTTTGATCCTGCCCCTTAGCTGCTCACTCTTTTCCCGGTGGATCGCCACGCGCTCCAGCAGGGTTTCCAGTGCGCCGGCCTGTTCGCCGGCGGCCACCAGGTTGCAAAACAGCTCATCGAAACAGCGCGGCTTTTTGCGCAAGGCGTCGGCCAGGCTGGAGCCGGAGGCAATCGCTTGTTTCAGTCCTTGCACCAGCTCACGCACAGCGCAGTTGTCGAAGCCTTCGCCGATGATGTCGAAGGCTTGCAGCAGGGGAATCCCGGCCTTCAGCAGCGTCGCCAGTTGGCGAGTGAACAGGGTGATATCCGTCGATTTGATCGACGGTTTGAGTCCCAGCAGAATGGGGGCTTTCCTGTGCACGTGTCCTGGGCTGATGCCCTGTTGGCGCAACTGGGCCCTGACCCAGGCAAGATTATGCCCCGTGGTTTGCCCGCAGACCCTGCGTCCTTTGCGATTGATGCCTTCCCAGGCGTACAGCGTTAAAGCGTCGTCCATGTCACCGTTCCGCACAGAGGCCGTCGAAGACTTATAGCTTAGTCAGGTGACGGATTCGGGCTGGCAGGTGCAGCAGGATAAAATGTCAGAATGTGCGACTTGTGCGCGATTGAGCGCTTGCGGATGAGTACACTGGCGCCGCTGCACAACACGGGGCGCAGGACGCGCCTTGTCATGAGTTCTATCCTGGAGAGTGAATGTGATACGTCAAAAAGGTTTTACCCTGATCGAGTTGTTGATCGTCGTGGCAATCATCGGCATTTTGGCCACCATCGGCCTGCCCATGTACACCACCCACCAGGCCAAGGCCAAATTCACCGCCGGCCTGGCTGAAATCACTGCGTTGAAGCCTGGGTATGAAGACACCCTCAACCAGGGCACGGTCCCTACGCTGGCATTGATCGGTGGCACCAGCCCGACGGCCAACTGCAAGATTGACGTGGCTGGGGACGTTGCCACGGGCGCGGGCTCGATCAGTTGCGAAATACTTGATGCGCCGGCACCGGTGTTGGGCAAGACCATCAGCCTGACGCGCAATGCCACCACCGGTTGGAAATGCACCACCACCGCTGACGCAAAATATGTCGCCAAAGGCTGCGGCGCTGACGGCGCTTAACTGCTAAACCCTCCACAGGGACGTTGAGGTGGCCGATGGCGTTATCCGTAGAGCAGCGTGGCAATATTTTCCTGGTGGCAGTGATGTGCCTGCTGGTTGTCGGGATTTGTGCTCCCTTCAGTGGGCATGATCTGCAGCGGGTGATGCAGATCGCCGTCGGAGCTTGCGCGGTGCTGTATGGCTTTTCGATCGCTCGCGTTGAACGGCTGGTGGACCGGCCCACAGCCCTGGGCCTGACGCTGATCATTGGGTTGGGCCTGGTGTCGTCAATGCGGGCACACCAGTCGCTGTGGGCACTTACCGAAGTGGCATCGTTCGTCAGCTGCGGCGCGATTGCGGTGGCCTTCGCCTTGGCGCGTCGCCAGGGCGGTCAGTTTTTGGACCGCGCCTTGGTCCTGTTCGTGGTGCTGCTGTGCCTGATCAAATCGATTCAATACACCTACGCAGGGGCCCTGGCGCTCATCGGCGCAGAGCGGGTGCTTGACCCTGACTTGCTGCTGTCCGGCTTTTCCAACAAGCGTTTCTACGGCCAGTTCCAGACATTCACCTTGCCGCTGCTGGCGCTTCCCTTGTTGAGCCCGACGCTTTCCCGCTCAGTCAAGGCTGCGGTGTTCGCGCTGCTGTGCGCGTGGTGGCTGATCGCGATTGGGGGGGGCACGCGGGGTACTTGGCTTGGTATAGGCACGGCGGGCGTGGTGCTAGCGGTACTGGGGCCATGGGGCCGGCGCTGGCTAGCTTGGCAATTGACCGCAATGCTGGGGGGGCTGTTGTTGTATTGGCTGGTGTTCAAGGTGTTGGCGGACTACCAGGGGATCGAAATCGCCAATGCCGCCAGCGATCGCCTCACAACCACGTTGTCGGGACGCGGTCCGATTTGGTGGCAGGCCTGGCACATGCTCGTCGAGCGTCCTTGGTTGGGGTTCGGGCCGATGCATTTCGCGGATATCGCCAACAGTATTGCCGCTCACCCTCATCAGGCGATCCTGCAATGGGCCAGTGAGTGGGGCGTGCCATCGGCGTTGTGCGTCGCCGTGTTGGCATGGCGCGCAGGCTGGGCCACAGTCGGTGTACTGCGTGAGCGTGCGCTGAGCGCGGAGCCTGCGGACCTGTTGCGACTCTGCCTGTTTGCGGCCTTGGTCGGTGCGTTGGTGCAGTCCATGGTCGACGGCGTGATCGTGATGCCCAACTCCCAGGTCTGGCTGGCGTTGGTAGTGGGCTGGCTGATGGCGTTGCATGTCTGGCGAACCCCGCAAACCGGCCAATTGCCATTGGCCTGGGGCGCTTGGAAAGTCTTGGGGCTGCTGGCCGTTGGTCTGTTGATTGTTATCGCCGTGCGTGACGTGCCTCACATCGCGCGAGCCCAGCAACAGTACCTGGACAGCCATGCCAACATGCTGCAACCACGCTTTTGGGCTCAGGGCGTGATTGCCCGCTGACGGCGGCAAGTTGCCGGACTCCCGATGCGGTGCTAGCTTTAGCCCACCGCCCGTGTAGCTCAGCCGGTAGAGCAGCGCACTCGTAACGCGAAGGTCGCAGGTTCGATTCCTGTCTCGGGCAAAAAGGCAACATCGGCAGCACTGTTTTCCGTTGATCCCAGAATGGTTCTGAAGGCCAGACGAGCTGGCATTTGCGCCCGCTCTTTTGTATCTGCGCAACCTTGATGACCCAGATGCATCCCCATTCCTCGATCTAAGAGAACGACATGACCACGACTGAAATGACCCAGGAAGTTCGGCACGAAGAAGCACTCAAAAAATACCTTGAGGACACGCCGCAGCTTAAAGAAGAGATCAAGGACCTGAGCGCCGATGATCAGCGCGACCAGATCCAGTGGGCATTCGAGGACGAGGCCGAGAGCCAGGGCTACCAGCCTTGGGAGCTGACCCTCAAGTACACCTCGACACCGGAAGGTTTTGAAGCGGCACGACTGGCTTTGCACAAAGAGGCGGCCGAGGTGCTGGGTGTCGAATGGGAAGAGTATTGCGAGATGAATGACTTGGTGGTTTAGAAGCCGTCTGTAGGAGCGAGCTTGCTCGCGAAAAACTCAAGGGCGCCGCGTGCCGTCAGCGTTCACGCGTTATCGTTAACGTTTTTCGCGAGCAAGCTCGCTCCTACAATTAAGGCCCTTCAGATACTAAGGCGCATCGACAAGTCCACCGCCTTCACATCCTTGGTCATCGCACCAATCGAGATGTAATCCACCCCGGTCTCAGCGATGGGCAGCAGGGTGCTTTCATTGATCCCGCCGCTGGCCTCCAGTTTCGCCTTGCCGCCGTTCAGGCGCACGGCTTCACGCATATCGTCCAGGCTCAGCTCATCGAGCATGATGATATCCGCGCCCGCCGCCAGGGCTTCGCGCAGTTCATCCAGACTTTCCACTTCGATTTCCACCGGCTTGCCGGGGGCGATCTTGTGGGCGGCCGTGATCGCCTGGGCGATGCCGCCGCAGGCCGCGATATGGTTTTCCTTGATCAGGAACGCGTCATACAAACCGATACGGTGGTTGTGGCAGCCGCCGCAGGTCACTGCGTACTTCTGCGCCAGGCGCAGCCCCGGCAGGGTTTTGCGGGTGTCCAGCAGCTTGACCTGAGTGCTGGCGACAAAATCCGCGAGGAACTGGGCGCGGGTGGCGACGCCGGACAGCAACTGCAGGAAGTTCAGCGCGCAGCGTTCGCCGCTCAGGAGTGAACGTGCCGGGCCTTCAAGGTGGAACAGCACCTGGTTGGGGTTGACGCGCTCACCGTCGGCCACTTGCCAATGCACGGCGACCCGTGGGTCCAACTGGCGGAACGCCGCATCCACCCAGGCCGTACCGGCGATGACCGCGGCGTCACGGGTAATGATGGTCGCCGTGGCCAGCCGTTCGGCCGGGATCAACTGTGCAGTGATGTCGCCGCTGCCGATATCTTCCAGCAGTGCGCGGCGCACGTTGGCTTCGATTTCGGCGGTGAGGTCGGCAAGACGGAGATTCGGCATAACAGGCTCCACAGACAAAGTGCCCCGATTATAGGGGCAGTGCGCGCTCGAACCCAGGCTCACCATTCATTTACCGAGCAAAGGCAGAGTTTGCTGGCGCAACCCCCCTCATTTGCCAGATAATCTCGCGCCTTGCAATTGGCGTCATAGCTTTGACGTTCAGACCAATACCGCCGTTTCAGGAGGCCAGGATGCACAATGACGGAAAGGTGGTGCCCTTCAACAAGGCGCCCGCCACGCCATCGCCGCTCGCCCGACTGCCGGTGGTGTTGCTGCAGGTCCGCGACAAGGCAGCACAACAGTTGCAGCAGGGGCTGCAGGATTTGTTCGATAACGCCGACGACACCTTGTTCGAAATGGCCGACAAGGCGCGCAACAACCTCGACCACCATATTTTCTTCGAGGCCATGCGCGACCTGCGCCTCAAGCGCAAGAATTTCGAGCGTGTGTTCATGGAGCGCCTGTTTGAAGCCTTCGCCAGCCTGGGTCAGGCAGGGCGCGGGGAATTGCAGTTGGTGCCGGTGGTTTCCTACGACGCAGCACCGGGCTCATCCAAGGATGACCTGGAAAAAGCCGTTGCACTTGAGGCCATGCTGGGTCGGGTGCGGCACCGTGATGGCTTGGCCTTGGCGCAACTCACGGCTCGCTTGAGCGCGTTGCTCGGCAATCGCCTGGATGATCGTGAAAACCCACTGGGGCCTGCACTGCTGTGTGAGTTCTTCCTGCGGGCGGGGCGCAGCCTGGGCGTGGAGATTCGCGTCAAACTGATCATGCTCAAGTTGTTTGAAAAGTACGTGCTCAGTGACGCCGACCAACTGTATGGCGAAGCCAATCAATTGCTGGTCGCGACCGGTGTGTTGCCGGAGCTCAAAGCCGTACCGTCGCGGCGGCTTGAGGCGCCTGAGTCCCGCAAGCTGCCGCGCGAAGAAACCTTGCCGCCTGTCGACGAAAATGGCCAGGAAGCCTTCGCCGCGCTCCAGCCGTTGCTCGCCGCGGTACGCGGTAGCGTGGCGCCGACCCTTGAAGCCAGCGCCGAACCCTTGCCCATTGCCACCCGTGACCTGCTGCGCTTGCTCTCCCATTTGCAGCAGTACGTGCCGGAGCCTGAGGTCGAGGATGATTTCGACCTGCGCAACCAGCTTGAGCAGTTGCTCACTCGCGTCAGCGTCAAGAGTGGCAAGTCGCGGGTGGTGGAGGAGGCGGACGAAGATGTGATCAACCTGATCGCGCTGCTGTTCGAATTCATCCTCAACGACCGCGCCGTGCCCGATGCCTTCAAGGCCTTGATCGGCCGTCTGCAGATCCCGATGCTGAAGGTGGCGGTGCTGGACAAGAGCCTCTTCAGTCGTGCCAGCCACCCGGCGCGACGCCTGCTCAATGAAATCGCGGCCGCGGCCATGGGCGGCAGCCAGCGCGACCACTTGTATCTGCGCATCGAGCAGGTGGTGCAGCGCTTACTCAATGAATTTGTCGAAGATCCGGCGATTTTCTGCCAATTGCTCGCCGAGTTCAGTGCATTCACTGCCGATGAGCGGCGGCGCAGCGATTTGCTTGAACAACACACCCGCGATGCCGAAGCCGGGCGCGTGCGCACCGAAGCGGCTCGCCAGCGCGTGGCCGATGTGCTGAACAAGCGGTTGTTGGGCAAGACCCTGCCGCGTCCGGTTGTGCAATTCCTGCAACAGGCCTGGAGCCAGGTACTGTTGCTGGCCAGCCTCAAGCATGGCGAGCAGTCGGTGCAGTGGCAGGCGGGGCTGCGCACCATGGACGAACTGATCTGGAGCGTCGGTCTGCAACAAGACACCGAAGCCGGGCGCCATTTGCTGGAGCAACTGCCGGGCTTGCTCAAGGCCTTGCGCGACGGATTGACCAGCGCCGCGTTCGACCCCTTCAGCACCCGCGAGTTTTTTGTGCGTTTGCAGGCCTTGCATGTCCAGGCACCTGAAGGTGTCGACGAGTGGATCGAAGTGCACGAACCCTTTGTGCTGACCTCGGCGTCACCTGACCCGGTCCGCGATCTGCAGGACAACGACCTCGACCGGATCAAGGCTCACCAACTCAAGATCGGTGGCTGGGTGGTGTTCGAGGAGGACGCGACCACTACGCTGCGCTGTCGGTTGACGGCAATCATGGCGCCGGCCGACACCTACATCTTCACCAGTCGCACGGGGCTCAAGGTGTTGGAGAAAAGCGCGGGCCAATTGGCATTGGCGTTCAAGCAGGGCACGCTGCACGCCTTGGACGGCGGCCCCTTGTTCGAGCGTGCCTTGACGGCCGTCGTGGGCAAGCTGCGACAACTCAATCGCGGCAAGTGATCGCAACCTGTGGGTCGAACGCGGCATACTGATCACACGTTGTCTCGTTCAAGGAACCTGTATGCAGTTGGACCCCACCAGCGGTTGGTGCAAGGGCATCCGTCATTGCCCTTCGCCCAACTTCAACGAGCGCCCCGCCGGCGAGATCTCACTGTTGGTGGTGCATAACATCAGCCTGCCACCGGCGCAGTTCGCTACCGGTAAAGTGCAGGAATTCTTCCAGAACCGCCTGGATGTCACGGAACATCCCTACTTTGAAGGGATCGCTGACCTACGGGTGTCTGCGCATTTTCTGATTGAACGTGATGGTGCGGTGACGCAGTTTGTGTCCTGTCTTGATCGCGCCTGGCATGCCGGGATCTCGCAATTCGAGGGGCGGGACACCTGCAATGACTTTTCCTTGGGGGTGGAGCTTGAAGGCACGGATGACCAGCCGTTCACTGACGCCCAATATGCGTCATTGAGCGACCTGACCCGCCAGTTACTGGCGGCTTACCCCGACATTACGCCCCAGCGTATCTGTGGTCACAGCGATATCGCCCCGGGTCGCAAGACCGATCCCGGCCCGGCTTTTGATTGGACGCGCTTTCGCAGCGCCCTACAGGATGGAGGACACGCACGATGAGTTTCCTGGTGTTGGTGCTGGCCGTATGGATCGAGAAGTTCTCGGCCCTGCGCCAGCGGTTGCAGCGTGATGGCGGTTGGCTGCGTGAACTTGCCAAGCTGGAATCGAGCCCGCGCATGGGCAAACAGCCCTGGCTGATCCTGGCATTGCTGGTGTTGCTGCCGGTGGCATTGTTGGCGTTGCTGCTGCTGGTGTTGGAGCCGGTGGCTTACGGGCTGTTGGCACTGCCGGTGCACCTGCTGGTGGTGATCTACAGCCTGGGCCGTGGTGATCTGCTTGCCGGGCTCGGCCCCTTCCGCGATGCCTGGCGACGTGGCGACCTGCAAGCCGCCGAGCATGTGGCCGAGCGTGACCTGAACCTGAGCGCCGACAGTGGCGAACAACTGCTCGAACGCGTCCAGGGCCATCTGTTGTGGCAGGCCTACCAGAGCTTTTTTGCGGTGATTTTCTGGTACTTCCTGTTGGGTCCGGTGGCTGCGCTGGCTTATCGCCTGCTCGCACTGGCCAGTGACCACAGCAAGAACCCTTTGGTGGCTGAGCGGGCCGGGCAACTGCGCCACGCCTTTGACTGGCTGCCGGTGCGTCTGCTGGCGGCCAGCTTTGCCCTGGTGGGCAACTTCGTCGCCGTTGGCCGTGTGATGCTGCATGAACTGCTGAGTTGGGACATCAGCGCTGCCCAGTTGGTGGAGAAAGTCGGCCTGGTCGCCGCCGAAATCCCGCCACCGGCGGTCGGTCCCGACGGCATCAACAGCCTCGACCGACTCTGGGAACTGCTGCTGCGCGCAGCGGTGCTGTGGTATGCCGGGTTTGCCATCTGGACGGTATTGCCCTGACGGCTGATCTCATTAACCTTAAGTTACAAAACTCCCTTTCAAATTGAGCTATACAGATGCTGGCTAACTGCCGCCCTGCGCCTCAATAAAAATAAAAGAAAGGGAGTTCACCTGTGAAGAGCTTGCTCTATCCCGCCGTCGCGCTGATGAATCGCCTGAGCTTCGGCATGAAGTTCAGCTTGATCAGCGTGTTGTTCCTGCTGCCGATGCTGGCGACCAACTATTACCTGGTGCGTGACTCGTGGCGTGAATTCCAGGGCACCCGCGTCGAACTGCAAAGCCTCGACTTGCTTGGCAGCAGTCTGGCGCTACGCCGCGACCTGGAAACCCTCAACAACCAGGTGCAGATCAACGCCACGCTGGGCCAGTCCGGCAAGGCGGGCGACCTTGAGGGCAAGATCAGCGCCTTGGAACACAGCGTGTTGAGTCGCCTGCAAAGCCTCAACGCCATGACGACCGAGCCCGAGCAAATTGCCGCGTTTGACGCCAAGCGCGACGAGTTGATCACCGCCTTCAAGGCCCAGCAACAGGAAACCTCGTTGCTGAGCAAAAGTGCGCTGATCGGCAAATTGCTCAATAAGGCCCAGATGCTCAGCCAGATCATCGCCAGCCAATCCGGCTTAAGCCGCGACTCCCAAAGCGATCTGCGCCAACTCAGTGAATTGATCACCAGCGTGACCCCGCAGGTCACCCAGACACTGGGCGAAGGCCGGGCGATGGGCGCCTATTCTCTGGGTCAAGGCTTTCTCAATTCGTCGTCCAGCACACGCTTTGACGAACTGTTGCAGCAACTGGAAAAACTCCAGGCCGAATATGGCTTGAAATTGCAGGACGCCCTGGGCTCCAGCAAAGCCGCGCATACGGCCCTCGACAGCCTGGCCAAGGCCAGCAGCGCCAGCCTCAAGCAAGGCAGCGAGTTGTTTGAAGAACAGGTGGTGATGGCCGAAACCCTCGACGCACCCTGGCAGGATTTCTACGACGGTGTCAGCCGGTTGATGGCCCAGACCTACCAGTTGGATGACGCCACGTTGACCTTTCTCGGACAGCAGTTGGAACAACGTCTGGCACAGAACCGCACACACATGGTGGTGCTGGTCTCGGCGCTGAGCGCGGTGTTCCTGTTGATTTTCTATTTGTACGCAGGCTTCTACGCCTCCACGCGCACCACGCTGAGGCGCCTGGGCGCGATGATGGATAAGGTGGCGGCCGGGGACATGACCGTCACTTTTGTTGCACATAGCCGCGATGAACTGGGTGACCTGGGCCAGGTGTTCAACGGCACCGTGGCGAAGATCCATGACTTGATCGAGCGCGTCGGGCATACCGTCAGTCAAGTCGAGTTGCAGGCCGGACAGGTGGAGACGGTGTCGGCCCAGAGTAATCAGGCCGTATCCGGGCAGCGTACGCAGATCGAACAGGTGGCGACCGCGATGAACCAGATGTCGTCTACTGCGCAGGAAGTTGCGCGCAGCGCGGCGGCGGCAGTGAGCAGTGCCCATAGCGTCAACGATGAGACCGTCAGCGGCCGTGGCCTGGTGCAGTCGCAGCAGGGCAGCATTGCGCGGCTCGCCACGGAGATCGATCAGTCGGTGCGGGTGATCAACCAACTGGCCACCGACAGCCAGTCCATCAGCAGCGTGTTGGAAGTGATCAAGAGCATTGCCGAACAAACCAACCTTCTAGCACTCAACGCGGCTATCGAAGCCGCGCGTGCTGGCGAGCAAGGGCGTGGGTTTGCGGTGGTGGCCGATGAGGTGCGCACGCTGGCACGACGCACCCAGCATTCCACCGAAGAAATCGAACAGATGATCAGCCGCTTGCACAGTGGTGTGGCGGCTGCCGTGAAGGCCATGGGCAGCAGCCATGAAATGGCCAGTGGCACCGTGGGGCAGTCGGAAAAGGTCCAGCAGGCCCTGGAAAACATCCTCGGTGCCGTCGGCATGATCGTCGATCAGAACCAGCAGATCGCCGCCGCTGTGGAGCAACAAACCGCCGTCGCCCACGATATCGACCAGAACATTGTTGAAATCAATCGGGCTGGCGAGCATGCGGCTGAGGGCACGCATCAGACCGAAGCGGCGAGTCGACAGCTATCGCTGCAGGTGATTGAGCTGAAACAATTGATCGGCGCGTTTCGGGTGTGAGAGCCATGTGTAGGATTTATCGCCTTGTGGTGTGGCGCTTGTCCTGATTTTGCTGCGTCTCTTTTCTGGAGCCGTGAATCGGTGAAAATTGTTTCACTCGATTTCAAGTCCAGGGGAGGCACAGCGATGGCCGCTGCGATCGGCATCAAAGGGCACTGCGCCCATTGTGATATCACCTTTAACCTCAAGCCTTGGCAACTGAATGCCATCGCCATCGAAGAGCCGTTCGATTGCCCTTACTGCCAGTGGATTTTGCAGTTGAACTGCCCTCGGCAGTTGCGCCAGTTCAGGTCCCTGGACCAGTGGGCGATGGTGCGCCCGAGCATGGCGGTATTGACCTGCACGGTGCTGATCGTGGCGCTGGTGGTGGAGTGGGTGGGGCTGATCAGTGTGATCGGCCAATTCAACATCTCGTTGGTGGTGCTGCTGGTGCATTTTCTGGTGTTGCGATACGCCCGTTACCGCCAGCGCATGACGTTGAATCTACAATTGGTCACACCCGCGCTACCAGTTGAACAGCTCGCGCGCATTGCGTGTGCTCGCCTCAGCCAGCAATAAAGCGTTGGTACCCATGCGCTCGGCGAGCGCGGTGCAGATAGACGGCAGGTGTTCGGGGCTGTTGCGTTGGCCGGGATACATGGCGGGCGCCATATCCGGTGAGTCGGTTTCCAGTACCACCGCATCCAACGGCAGGTGAGCCAGCACCTTGTGCATGCGCAGGGCCTGGGGCCAAGTGGCGGCGCCGCCCAAGCCCAGTTTGAAGCCGAGCTTGATGTATTCGCGGGCTTCTTCGCGGCTGCCGGCAAATGCATGGATGATGCCGCCACGGGGCAGGCGAATGCGCTTGAGGGTGGCGATCACGGCCGCGTGGCTGCGACGCACGTGCAGCAGTGCTGGCAGTTGGAAGTCCACCGCCAGTTTCAGTTGCGCTTCAAACAGGCTTTGCTGGCGTTCGCGGTCCAGCTGTTCGAGGAAGTAATCCAGGCCGATTTCGCCCACAGCGCACAGTTGCCGGTGGCCGTGCAGGCGAGTCAGCCAGTCGCCCAGCTCCGTCAGGTCGGCGGGGCGATGGTCATCGAGGTACACCGGATGCAGGCCAAAGGCAGCGAACAAGCCTTCGTCCGCTTGCACCAGGTCCCATAACCGCTGCCAATTCTTCTGATACACGCCCAACACCACCATGCGTTGCACGCCCAAGGCTCGGCTGTGGGCGAGGACTTCCCGGCGATCACTGTCGAAGTCCGGAAAGTCCAAGTGGGTGTGGGTGTCGATCAACTCCACGCTCAGGCCTCGCGAATACGCTGCTTGAACGTCCGGCCGATGGCATGCACGCCGGGTTGGTACTGTTCTTCTTCAACCGCGGCCAGGGCCAGGCGCAGGGCGGTCTCGGCAATCAGTTGATGTTGCTGGGCCATGGCGTTGACCGGCAGCGGCAGGAAATCCAGCAACTGGGTATCACCAAAGGTGCCCAGGCGCAGCGGCCGTGATTTGAGCGGGAAGTCATGCAGGGCGTCGAACACGCCTTGCAGCAGCACGTAGGACGTGGTCACCAGCGCGTCAGGCAAATGCCCCAGTTGCTGCAGAAGTTGCTCCATCAACTGTCGGCCGCAATCGCGGCTGAAGGCTTCACCGTGTTCGACGATCACCTCGCCGGTGAAACCTTCGAGTGCCTCGCGGAAGCCGGCGGCACGTTCCTGGCTGATGCTTAGCTCGGGCCGTGCGCCGATCAGCACGATCTGCTTGGGCAGAGGTTGCAACAGGCTGCTGGTCAATTGCTGGCACGCCTGGCGGTCGTCGCTGACCACCGAGCAGAAATGATCCGCGCCCATCACCCGGTCGATGGCAATCACTGGCAGCCCCTTGGCCTGCAGCTCGCGGTAACTGTCATCGCTGGCCGGCAAGCAACTGGCGACAAACAGCGCATCACAGCGCCGGGCACGGAACAGTTGCAACAGTTGGCGTTCGCTGTCGGCGTCATCGTCGGAGCTGGCGATCAGCAGTTGATAGCCGCGCGCCCGCGCGCCTTGTTCCAGCAGCTTGGCGATGCGCGCATAACTGGGGTTTTCTAGGTCGGGCAGGATAAAGCCCAAGGTGCGCGTGTGCCGACTGCGCAGCCCGGCGGCCTGGGGGTTGGGGGTAAAGCCATGGGCTTCGACCACGGCACGCACTCGCTCGACGGTGGCGCTGCTGATGCGTTGCTGTTCAGCCTTGCCATTGATGACGTAGCTGGCGGTGGTCACGGACACACCGGCGAGACGGGCGATATCACTGAGTTTCAAACCGGGATTTCCTTGTTTTCTGGAGCTTGCCCCGACATTTTCTCCAATCGTAACCGATTCCTGTACACGACCAATGTCCTGGCTCAAGCGCCGAGTGGTTCTTCAAGGATGCGCAATTAACGCGTAGTCTTCCATAAACTATAGATTAAACGTTTCAGCCAGCGTATTTTTACGACGTTCGCGACTGAGTGGCTACTGCCAATTGACTGCTCAGTCAGTAATTCTTGAACACCCTTTACACTGTTTGTTTAAAACAATACCTAGTGCGCCACCGCACTAACTAGGAGAACGGCATGCTTGAGCTCACTGTAGAGCAGATTTCCATGGGCCAAGTGGCTGTGGACAAATCTGCTGCCTTGCACCTGCTCGCTGAAAAACTGGTGGCCGATGGCCTGGTCGCCGAGGGTTACCTCAGCGGTTTGCAAGCCCGTGAAGCCCAAGGCTCGACCTTCCTTGGCCAAGGTATCGCCATCCCCCACGGCACCCCCGAAAACCGTGACCAGGTGTTCTCCACCGGTGTGCGGCTGCTGCAGTTCCCCGAAGGGGTGGACTGGGGCGACGGCCAGATCGTGTACCTGGCCATCGGTATCGCCGCCAAATCCGACGAACACCTGCGCTTGCTGCAACTGCTCACCCGCGCCCTCGGCGAAACCGACTTGGGCCAGGCCCTGCGCCGTGCCGGCAGCGCCGAAGCGCTGTTGAAACTGCTGCAAGGTGCGCCGCAGGAACTGGCGCTGGATGCGCAGATGATCAGCCTGGGCGTGTCGGCCGACGATTTCGAAGAGCTGGTATGGCGCGGTGCGCGTCTGTTGCGTCAGGCCGATTGTGTGAGCAATGGTTTCGCCGCCGTGTTGCAGCAGGTGGACGCGCTGCCCCTCGGCGATGGCCTGTGGTGGTTGCACAGCGAGCAGACTGTCAAGCGCCCAGGGCTGGCGTTTGTCACCCCGGACAAACCCATGCGTTACCTCGGCCAGCCGCTCAACGGCCTGTTCTGCCTGGCCAGCCTGGGCGAAGCCCACCAGACGTTGCTCGAGCGCCTATGTGCCTTGCTGATCGAAGGCCGCGGCCAGGAACTCGGCCGCGCCACCAGCAGCCGCGCCGTGCTTGAAGTGCTCGGCGGTGAATTGCCTCCAGATTGGCCCACTGCGCGCATCACCCTGGCCAACGCCCACGGCCTGCATGCACGCCCAGCGAAGATCCTTGCGCAGTTGGCGAAAAGTTTCGAAGGCGACCTCCGCGTGCGCGTCGTCGATGGTCCAGTTGGCGCCGTGTCGGTGAAAAGCCTGAGCAAACTGCTGAGCCTCGGTGCGCGTCGCGGCCAGGTGCTGGAGTTTGTCGCCGAACCGAGCATTGCCGGCGACGCGCTGCCCGCGCTGTTGGCGGCGGTGGAAGAAGGCCTGGGTGAAGAAGTCGAGCCGCTGCCGACCGCGAGCGCCCCGCCTGAAGTCGTCGATATCGAGCCGGTGCTCAGCGCGCCCTTGGCCGGCAGCCAGATCCAGGCCATCGCCGCCGCGCCGGGCATTGCCATCGGCCCAGCGCATATCCAGGTTCAGCAGGTCTTCGATTACCCACTGCGTGGCGAATCCTCGGCCATCGAGCGCCAGCGCCTGCGCAGCGCCTTGGGTGATGTGCGTCGTGATATCCAAGGCCTGATCGAGCGCAGCCAGTCCAAGGCGATCCGCGAGATTTTCATCACCCACCAGGAAATGCTCGACGACCCGGAACTCACCGACGAAGTCGACACCCGCCTCAAGCAAGGCGAAAGCGCTGAAGCGGCGTGGATGAGTGTGATCGAGGCGGCCGCCAAGCAGCAGGAGTCGTTGCAGGATGCTTTGCTTGCCGAACGTGCCGCCGACCTGCGTGACATTGGTCGCCGCGTGCTGGCGCAACTGTGTGGCGTCGAAACCGCCCAGGAGCCGAGCGAACCTTACATTCTGGTGATGGACGAAGTCGGTCCGTCCGATGTGGCGCGTCTGGACCCGGCGCGCGTCGCCGGCATCCTCACCGCCCGTGGCGGCGCGACGGCCCACAGCGCCATTGTCGCCCGTGCGCTGGGTATTCCGGCGTTGGTCGGTGCCGGTCTGACGGTGTTGCTGCTGACCGCCGGTACGCCGTTGTTGCTGGATGGCCAGCGCGGTCGCCTGCATGTAGACGCCGACGCCGCTACCCTGCAACGCGCAACGGTCGAGCGCGACACCCGTGAACAACGCCTGCAAGCCGCCTCTGCGCAGCGCCACGAACCGGCCCTGACGCGCGACGGGCACGCCGTGGAAGTGTTCGCCAACATCGGCGAAAGTGCCGGGGTTGCCAGCGCGGTGGAGCAGGGTGCCGAAGGCATTGGTTTGTTACGTACCGAGCTGATTTTCATGGCCCACCCGCAAGCGCCGGACGAGGCCACCCAGGAAGCTGAATACCGCCGCGTCCTCGATGGCCTCGCCGGTCGCCCGCTGGTGGTGCGCACCCTTGATGTGGGCGGCGACAAACCGCTGCCTTACTGGCCGATCGCCCAAGAAGAAAACCCCTTCCTCGGCGTGCGCGGCATTCGTCTGACCTTGCAGCGCCCACAGATCATGGAAGCGCAACTGCGGGCGCTGCTGCGCTCGGCGGACAATCGCCCGCTGCGCATCATGTTCCCCATGGTCGGCAGTGTTGACGAATGGCGCGCAGCCCGCGACATGACCGAGCGTCTGCGCCTGGAAATCCCGGTAGCGGACCTGCAACTGGGGATCATGATCGAAGTGCCGTCGGCGGCATTGCTCGCGCCGGTCCTGGCCAAGGAAGTCGACTTTTTCAGCGTCGGCACCAACGACCTGACCCAGTACACCCTGGCCATCGACCGTGGCCACCCGACCCTGTCCGCCCAGGCCGATGGCCTGCACCCGGCGGTGTTGCAACTGATCGACATCACCGTGCGCGCCGCCCATGCCCATGGCAAATGGGTCGGCGTGTGCGGCGAGCTGGCGGCGGACCCGTTGGCGGTGCCAGTGCTGATCGGCCTGGGTGTCGATGAGCTGAGCGTGTCGGCCCGCAGCATTCCCGAAGTGAAGGCGCGCGTGCGCGAATTCAGTCTGAGCGAGGCCCAGGGCCTGGCGCAACAAGCACTGGCGGTGGGCTCGCCCGCCGAAGTGCGAGCCCTAGTGGAGGCCGTGTAGATGGCAAGGATTCTGACCCTGACGCTGAACCCTGCGTTGGACCTGACGGTACGCCTGGCGCGCCTGGAACCGGGTGAAGTCAACCGCAGCGAAACCCTGCTGACCCATGCCGCCGGCAAGGGTGTGAATGTGGCGCAGGTGTTGGCCGACCTGGGCCATCTGGTGAGCGTGGGCGGGTTTCTCGGTGAGGAAAACCCCCAGGCGTTCGACGCGCTGATCGCCCGCCGTCGATTTGGCAATGCGTTCATTCGCGTGCCGGGTGAAACACGCAGCAATATCAAGATTGCCGAGCAGGATGGCCGGGTCACCGACATCAATGCGCCTGGGCCGCTGGTGAGTGAAGCGGCGCAAGAAGAGCTGCTCAAGATGATCGCGATGATCGGTCCGGAATTCGATGCGGTGGTAGTGGCTGGCAGCCTGCCGCGCGGCGTCAGCCCGCAGTGGTTTCAGAAAATGCTCGAACAACTGAAAAACCTTGGCTTGAAAGTCGCCCTGGACACCAGCGGCGACGCATTGCGCGCCGGGTTGAAAGCTGGCCCGTGGCTGGTCAAACCCAATACCGAAGAACTGGCCGACGCCCTGGGTAATGCCCCGGATGCCATCAGCCAATTGCATCAACAAGGTGTGGAACACGTGGTGGTTTCCGACGGCGCTGCGGGCGTGAGCTGGTACAGCCCGGGCACATCGTTGCACGCCACACCGCCCAAGGTCGCGGTTGCCAGCACCGTCGGCGCCGGCGACTCGCTGTTGGCTGGGATGCTCCACGGTCTGCTCAGCAGCGATACACCGGAGCAAACCCTGCGCCGAGCCACGGCAATTGCCGCGATGGCGGTGACGCAGATCGGTTTCGGCATCAGCGATCACGCGCAATTGGCGTGCCTCGAAAGCGGCGTCCACGTGCGCGCGCTGACAGAACAATAAGAGGGTTTGTGATGAAGTTAGCCATTGTTACCGCCTGCCCAAACGGCATGGTCACCAGTGTGCTGTGCGCCCGCTTGTTGGACGCCGCCGCGCAGCGCCAAGGCTGGAGCACCAGCGTTGAAGTGGTGGATGTGCAGCGCCCGGAACGCCAGTTGTCCCAGGCCACGATCGACGACGCCGAATGGGTGTTGTTGGTCAGCAGCACCCCGGTGGATATGCAGCGGTTTGTCGGCAAGCGCGTGTTCCAGAGCACGCCGGCCCAGGCGCTGGCGGATGTCGACGCGGTGTTGCGTCGCGGCGCAGAAGAGGCGCAGGTGTATGTCGCTACGGAGAAGCTGGCCAAGCATGCGCCGCGCATCGTCGCCATCACCGCTTGCCCAACCGGCGTGGCACACACCTTCATGGCCGCAGAAGCCTTGCAGCAGACCGCCAAGCGGCTGGGCTACGACTTGCAGGTCGAGACTCAAGGCTCGGTCGGTGCACGGACGCCCTTGAGCCCGCAGGCCATTGCCGATGCCGATGTGGTGTTGTTGGCGGCGGATATCGAAGTCGCCACCGAGCGCTTTGCCGGCAAGAAGATCTACCGCTGCGGCACTGGCATTGCCCTCAAGCAGTCCGAAGCCACCCTTAATAAGGCGCTGGCTGAAGGTGCGGTGGAAAACGCCGCCAGCGGTGCGGTGGCCAAGAAAGAAAAGACCGGCGTGTACAAACACCTGTTGACCGGTGTGTCGTTCATGTTGCCGATGGTGGTGGCGGGCGGGCTATTGATCGCCTTGTCGTTCGTGTTTGGCATCCATGCCTTTGAACAGGAAGGCACCTTGGCAGCTGCACTGAAAACCGTGGGTGACCGTGCCTTCATGTTGATGGTGCCGTTGCTGGCGGGCTACATCGCCTACTCGATTGCCGACCGGCCCGGCATCGCGCCCGGCATGATTGGCGGCTTATTGGCCGGGACGCTGGGCGCGGGCTTTATCGGCGGCATCTTCGCCGGTTTCCTGGCCGGCTATTGCGTCAAGCTGATCACCCGTGCGGTGAAGTTGCCGCAGAGCCTGGAGGCGCTCAAGCCGATCCTGATCATCCCATTGCTGGCGAGCCTGTTTACCGGCCTGGCGATGATCTACTTGGTGGGGCCGCCGGTCGCGCGCCTGCTTACTGGGCTGACCGACTTCCTCAGCACCATGGGCACCACCAACGCGGTGCTGTTGGGGATTCTGTTGGGCGGCATGATGTGTGTCGACCTGGGTGGGCCGATCAACAAGGCGGCGTACGCGTTTTCCGTCGGTTTGCTGGCGGCCTCCAGTGGCGCGCCGATGGCTGCCACCATGGCCGCCGGCATGGTGCCACCGATTGGCATGGGCATCGCCACGTTCCTGGCCCGTCGCAAATTCGCCCAGACTGAGCGCGAGGCCGGCAAAGCGGCGATGATCCTCGGCATGTGCTTTATCTCGGAAGGCGCGATTCCGTTTGCCGCCAAAGACCCGTTGCGCGTCATCCCGGCCAGCATTGCCGGTGGTGCGTTGACCGGCGCGCTGTCGATGTACTTCGGCTGCAAACTGGCGGCGCCCCACGGCGGCCTGTTTGTGCTGGTCATTCCGAATGCGATGAACCATGCGTTGCTGTATTTGCTGGCGATTGTTGCCGGCAGCCTGTTGACGGGGTTGGTGTACGCGCTGATCAAGCGCCCGGAAGCCGTCGAACTGGCGGTCGCGCCGACCTGATCGCATGTATCAGCAGTGGGGGCACGGCACTGTGGCAGTGCCCGGGTGGTCGCGGTTGTACATCGGCATGCAAAGGCGGCCTTGGGGTCGCCTGGTTTCTCAAGGGGGTCATGTTCGTCTAAGCCCCCCTAAGATGCCGCCTGCTGGCGTCAGGCTTGCCGTCAATGCGTCCAGCAAGGCACTGACCTTTGGCAGCGTTTGGCGGCTTTTGACCCAGGCAAGATTGATCGGAATGCCCTCGGTTGCCAGGTGGGGCAACACTTCTACCAAGGTTCCGTCTTCCAACTGCTGATTAATCAGCCACGATGGCAATTGTGCGATTCCACTGCCCGCCAATACCGCCATCAACAAGCCTTCGCCATTACCGATCACCAACCGGGCAGCCACCGGTTGGCGTTTTATGGCGCCCGGATGCTCGCCTGCGAAACTCCACGGGGTGATATTGCCATCCACCCAGCCATAGGCGATGCAGTGGTGATGCTCCAGATCCTGCTCCGTGAGCGGCGTGCCGTGCTTGGCCAAATAGCTCGGCGATGCGCAGAAGGTATGCCACTCACTGGCCAGGTAACGATGCGCCACTCTTTCGGGCCAGACATCGGCGCCGCCGATGCGCACCACCACGTCCACGCCTTCCTGGAATGGGTCGATCAACCCGTCGGAGAACGTGATGTGCGGTATCAGCAGCGGGTGATCCTGCATGAACCGCAGGAGCGTCGGGAGCACTTGTGCGCGGCCGAACGCGCCTGGAAGGTCGATTCGAATCCGTCCACGCGGCTCGATATTGTCGACTTGCAGTGACAACTCTGCCTCTTCGAGGTCTGCGAGCACACCGGTGCAGGTGCGATAGAACGCGATCCCGGCATCGGTCAACGAAAGGCGTCGGGTCGTGCGTTGAAAAAGCCGGGTGCCCAATCGGCTCTCCAGCCGGGCGACACTTTTACTGATGGCGGAGCCTGTCAAATTCATTCTCTCGGCCGCGGCCTTGAAGCTGCCGGTCTCCGAGACGCAGACGAACACATCAATCCCTTTCAAGCGCTCTGAGGAAAACATACGAACCCTGTATCCATGAATTTAGTTCCACCTATCTGGTAAAAAAGATCATAAATCAGAACGTGGCACGGCGGTAAGCTAGACGCACGAATACCTGTCAGTGATTCGCTACTCGCAATGTCATAAAAATGGCCTATTGATTGACGAGACAAGGATGCTGGTCACTTTTAAAATAAATCTGACGACGATAAGTGCTCTTTCCCGGCACTTCGTATATCGACCCTGTTATGAGCAATCGCTGCATCTCCTGTTTATGGAGCGGCGTTGCTTTGAGTCCCCGAGCATTCTCATGCAGGCGGAATAGGGCAAAAAACACCTTTCAGGTTATGAGTGGCATTTTCTTGTCCAGGGCACTATTGCGCGCGTGAAATGGGTCGCCGAGTTTTTAATAAAACACCTGTGCTGTTTTATAGATGAGTTGTGGTTGCACAAACTATTGTCTGCAAGGAGGAAGAAATGCTTTCCAAGGAAGTTTATACACTGGCCTGTGCAGGGTTGAAAAAGTTGGCACTCAACCAGGCCTGTCGCGATGCGTTTGATAAAAATTCATTGTTTTTCAAATTGTTCGAGCACGCTGCCCATCGTTACATTGTCGCGTCGGATGCGCAGGCATTGAGCGGTAAGCTGCAGGCGTTAGCGGCAAAAGGCTACCAGCTGGGTGTTGAATATGTGGGTGAAGAAAATCATGACCCAGGCGTTGTACAAGACTTTGTCAACGAGTACCTGAGCGCCATTAAAACGTTTGCCCGCGCTGGTTTAAAACCACAGTTGGGGTTTGATTTAAGTGCGGTGGGGCTGCTTGTTTCCCAGGAAACCGCCTATCACAACGCAGCCACTATCCTGTCGGCGGCGGCGGAGCACGATATCCCCGTCATGATCAGCATGGAGCACTCTTCGGCCGTTGATAAGATTCTGGAAGTGTACGCCGAACTTGCCCCCGCCCATCACAATGTCGGTATTACCGTGCAAGCGCACTTGCATAGAACTGTCGAAGACTTGCCGCGCATCATCAGCTATGGACGTAAAGTCAGATTGGTCAAAGGGGTTTACAACGAGGTACCCGACATTGCGCTGCCTCGTGGTGAGGCACTGGATAAACGCTACCTGTCGTTACTTGATGACTTGCTGGCCGCCAACGTGGCTGTGAGTTGTGCAACGCAAGACCCCAACTTGATCAAGCGTCTTTTCGACGGTGGTTATCAATTGAGGATCGAGGAGCTGGAGATGCTCCACGGCGTACAACCGGACGTGTTGCGCAGTGCCAAAGAGGCGGGCCTGACCTGCCGGATTGCCGCAGTTTACGGCGATAGCTGGTACCTGCATTTCCTGCACCGCCTGGCGGAGTCGCCGGACAATGTCCTTCAGGCACTTGCCGACTTCTACGACCCCTCGCGTATCACGTTCGGCGCTGGTTACTAAAGGAGCAGTCATGTTTATCGATCTCAGAAGCGATACGGTCACCAAGCCAACGGAAGGCATGCGCAAGGCTATCTACCAGGCGGAAGTCGGGGACGAATGCTTCGGCGAAGACCCGAGTGTGCGGGCTCTGGAAGCGTTCTGTGCCAATTACTTTCAAAAGGAAGCGGCGCTCTTCACCACGGGTGGCACGCTGAGCAATCAGTTGGCTATCAAGTCCCTCACCCAGCCCGGTGATGAGATTTTTCTGGATGCTTCCTACCACATCAACTATTACGAGGCCGCTGCTACATCGGCGTTTTCCGGCGTCAACTTCTCATTGTCGTCCCACGAGAACGGGTTGTTTGACGTCAGTGACCTGGAAAAGCTGTATGCCTCGCGTTGCCGCTGGAACCAGAACTACGCGTTGCCACGCGTGGTGGTGGTTGAAAACACCCTCGGGTGCAAAGGCGGTGCGATCTTTCCTCTGGCACAGATGAACGAAGTCTTCGGTTATGCCAAGACTATCGACGCCTATCGTTACCTGGATGGTGCTCGCATCCTCCACGCTTCTATCGCGTCAGGCATTGATGTGACCTCCTACACGGAAAACGCCGACCTCATGTCCATGTGTCTGTCCAAGGCACTGGGCGCACCAGTGGGCTCGATCATGGTGGGCTCTAAAGAGCTGATCCAGCGCGCCAGGAAATACCGTAAATGGTTTGGCGGCGATCTTCATCAGGCCGGCATGATGGCCGCCGCCGGGCTCTATGCGATGCACAACAATATCGAGCGCTTGGCCGAAGATCACGAACATGCGGCCCTGCTGCACCGCCTGCTCAGCGATATCGATGAGACGCCTGCGCACTACAAGGGAACCAATATGGTGACCCTGGATGTTTCTTCGCTGGGTATGACGCCGATGCAGTTCGGTACTCACCTGAGCCAACAAGGTGTCGCCGGCTTGCCTTATAACGCACGGGAAATGCGCTTTATGCCGCATATCAATATCAGTCGTGCCGACATCCTCAAGGCAGCGGGGATAATCAAAGCCACCGTGCGTGAATTGAGTTCAACGCGGGAGGCCGTCAAATGATCTACAAGAAAAATATCGTCGTGGTTGTCGATGCCTATTCGATTGGCAGTTTGATCGCACCTGCGTTCATGTCACGTGGGTATGAATGTGTGCACGTGCGTTCGACCGCTGACGTGAACGCGTTTTATGAGACCTGGTTCCGCACCGGGGATTTCATCAACGACCTGCTTTATCGTTCGGATGCAGAGTTGCAGGAAGCGCTGTCCGACTATTGCGTGCAGTTTGTCTTGGCCGGTTGTGAGTTCGGCGTGGAGTTGGCCGCCCATCTGGCTGCGCTGTTCAACGTCCCGCGCCATAACAATCCTGACCACGCAGTGCGCTGGCGCGACAAGTACCAAATGCACGAGGCGTTGTCCCGGGCGGGTGTACGATCGATCAAGCACTTCAAGTCAGATGCGTTGCCGGGCATTCTGGACTGGGTCAAGGAAAACCACATGCTGCCGGTGGTAGTGAAGCCGGTTAAAAGCGCCGGTTCCGACAATATCCACATTTGCACTGACGTCAGCCAGATTGAACACGCCTTCGACGTCATAAAGTCCAGTCGCAATATTTTTCTGGAAAGCAATGAAGAGATCCTGGTGCAGCAATACCTGGATAACTCGGACTTCAACTCGGAGTTGCTGCTCAGCAAGTCCAAAGACGTCGACATCGAATACTGCGTGAATACCGTGAGTGTCGATGGCCTGCACTACGTCAGCGAAATTATCCGTGTCTACCGTACTCGTATCGGTGCCTCGCCGGTGCATGACTACAACCAGCTGATGTGCCCGGTGGAGAATGCCGACGTCTACAGTCGGCTGTCCGGTTACATATTCTCTGTACTCGATGCGCTGGGCATCCGGCAAGGCGTCGGGCATAGCGAATTGATGATCGTCAATGACGAACCGGTGTTGCTGGAGACGGCTGCGCGCATGCCGGGCGGTATCGATCTTTCGGCCTATACCCGAGCCTTGGGGCATAACCAGTTGAGCCTGTGGATCGACTCGTTGATTAACCCTCAGGCTTTTCTCGACTACCGCCAGCGGCCGCGGAAAAAGCTCTACTTTCATTCCAGCTGTGTGTTTCTGATCTCGCGGCATGCGGGGCCAATCAAGCGTTCGCCGGACATCACGGCGTGGAAGGCGATCCCCGGCGTGCACAGCATAAAAATCCAGGATGACGGTGTACTCAAACCGACCATTTCCCTGGAAAACAGCCCCGGTCATGTATTCATCCTCGACAGCGATCGCACGAATATTCAGCACAGTATTGAATTGCTGCGTGAGCACGAGCCAAGCGTTTACAGGGAAATGCTGACATGAAGCACGTCTCGGAGGGACTGGTAGCCCAGAGTCAAGCCAGGGTCTATGACAGAACGGTGATCCTGCTGCTGTCGGCGACCTTTATCCTGACCGTCGCCAGGGCGCTGGCGTTGCCCTATCTGGTTATTTACTTCTCCGAGGCGTTTGGTCTGGGCGTTGCGGATATCGGTCTTGCGGTCGGCGGTGCATTGATCGTCAGTTCAGTCCTGGGGGTCTATGGCGGGTTCCTGGTGGACAGGTTCTCCAACTACCGGGTCATGCTCGTCGCTGCGACGGTGTTCGCCCTCGCGTTCGCGGTGGCGTTCCAGGTCACCAGTCTGGTGCCGTTCATCATCGCGATTGTGGTGGTGAACCTGGCCTATGCCGTGGTCGACATCGCCGTTAAATCCGGCATAGGTTTTCTGGTGGCACCGGACAAGCGCGGCGGGGTGTTCTCACTGAAGTACACCCTGACCAACGTCGGCTATGCCATCGGACCTTTTCTCGGTGTGATGTTTGCCAAAGTCAGTCCCGGAATGCCGTTTGCCGTGGCCGCGTTGATCGGGGCGGTCTTTGTCCTGCTGTATGGGCTGGTGGGTGGACGAATTCCTCGGCCAACGGGCAGTGCGAGTGAAGGTAGCGGAACGAGCTTTGCCAACGTGCTGGTGCATTTGGTCAAGAACTATCGGTTGGTGTGTTTCACGATCGGCGGCATTCTCAGCGCCATTGTGTTCGGGCAGTTCACCGCCTACTTGTCGCAATACCTGATCGTGACGAGCGACCCACAAAATGCGTATCGGATTATCAATTACCTGGTCACCACCAACGCCTGTGTGGTGATCGGTCTTCAATACCTGATCGGCTCGCGGATCAACCAGCACAACCTGTTTCGCATGTTAATGCTGGGGATGCTGTTCTTTGTGGTAGGGCTGATGGGGTTCGCCTATGCACAGATACCGGTTATTTGGGTACTTGCGATGATCGTTTTTACCGTGGGTGAAATCATCATTATTCCGGCGGAATATCTGTTTATTGATTACATAGCACCGGAGGATATGCGCGGCGTTTACTACGGCGCACAGAACTTGTCGAACCTGGGGGCGGCCCTCGGCCCGGTATTGTGTGGGATAGCGTTATCGCTTTATGCGCCCCAGGCGATGTTCTATGTCTTGTCCATGTGTATCGTGGTGGCGAGCGGTTTCTATTTTATGGGCTCACGAAATAGGGCTGATTGATGATTCACTTTAATACTGCAGGGGCCGGTCGTGTTTCCGCTGAAACGTTGCATGTGATGCAGGTTTATTTGCAAGAGGAACATGAACTCGGCGCCTATGAAACCGAACTGTCCTACGCCGCAACGCTGGACGGCGAAGTGTATGAAAATATCGCTCGGTTACTTGGCACGACTGCGCGCAATATTGCACTTTTCGATGGCGCTACCAAGGCGTGGGTGACGGCGTTGAACGCGCTGCCTTGGTCCAAGGGGGCGCGTGTCGTGGTCACGCCCTATGAATACGCCGGCAACCTGATCGCATTGTCTGAGTTGCAGCGCCGCTACGGCGTGGTGGTTGACGTAATGCCGCTGCTGGCAAATGGTGACCTGGACCTGCAATGGCTGGCACAGCATATGAGCGCGCAAGTCATGCTGGTCTCGGTCGTGCATGTGCCGTCGTGCTGCGGCATCGTGAACGATGTTGAAGCGGTGGGTAATATCTTGCGTGATTACCCGTGCTTTTACTTCGTTGATGCTTGTCAATCGGCAGGCATGCTGCCCCTGGATGTGCAGGCTATCGGTGCCGATGTGTTGACCGCCGCCGGTAGGAAGTTTCTTTGCGGACCCAGAGGCACGGGGTTTGCCTATCTGTCCGAGGATTTTATGGTGGCTGCGCAACCGCGCTTCACTGACCTGAGCAGGGCCAGCGTTGACGTGCGCGGCGTGGTGAGCCTGGGGGCTGATGATGCGCGGCGTTTTGAGTATGCCGAGCGTAACAATGCGGCAGTGGTTGGGTTGAACCAGGCGATCAAAGACCGTCTGTCCGTGGCCTACAACGTTGAGCGTGGGACCTACCGGTTTCTTTATCAACAGTTGGCCCAAACGGCGCATATCAGCGTCATCGCTCCAGGTACACAACAAGCGGGGATCATTGCCTTTACCCACGCTAATTATTCGGCAACTGTACTTGTCGATTACATGCGTGCGCAGGGCGTGAATGGCTGGCCGGGTTATGCCTCACATACGCCTTACTATATGTTGGGGCAAGGGCATGATCGCTTTGTGCGGCTATCGATTAATAATAAAAATAGCCTTGAAGATGTGCAGGTGTTCATGGAGTTGCTGGCGAAACTGTAATATTCATATTATATAAATAACAGGGTGGTGTAGCGGCGATACTCGCCGAGCATCGTCTGTGCTTCTATCGGTTGGCCAAGACAGGTGCAAACTATTAAGTTGCTCCGGCGGTTGGGTGTGGGTGATCAAGCGCTCGTCGCGTGGCCCGTTTTTATAATGTTGCGTATCAGGTAAATTACACTGGGCGCCTCGAACTGAGGAAAAGGAATTCTGATGGGTAATATAAATAAGTTCAATCCTGCCAATGAAGTGAAACAACGACTGCGTGCACTTTACAAAAAGGATAATTGGCACTGGATGTTGGCGGTGTTGGCCGACGTGGCCGTTATCTCACTGGCGGTGTTTTTTGCGGATCGCTACAACTACCTCTACCCACTGGCACTCCTGTTTATAGGCTCCCGGCAACGGGCCTTGGCTTCGTTGCTGCACGAAGCCGCGCACATGACGCTGACCCAAAGCAAAAAGCTCAATAAAGTCATCGGCGAATATTTGCTCGGCTACCCGATCTTCCAGAATTATGAGGCTTACCGACGCTCCCATGTGCAGCTTCACCATCACAATCTCGGTGACCCCCATAAAGACCCGGACCACCGCTATTACATCGAATCGGGCCTGTATAAAGCGACCGACCGCTTCGATTTTCTGATCGGGCATTTGCTCAAGAGCCTGACATTGGCCAATACCTATCGTTACTTCCTCTACCTGGTCAAGAATCGGGCTGGGGATATCCTGGCCAATCCGGCACAAGGCCTGAAATTGCTGGCTGTTCACACGGTACTGCTGCTGGTTTTCAGCTACTTCATCGGTCCGTGGGCCTATGTATTGTTTTGGCTGGTGCCGTATTTCACGGTGTTCCAGGTGATTGGCTGGTTATCCGAAGTCTCTGAGCATTTCGGGATGTTTGGCCTCTACCACGAAGAAGTGCAGCTCACCCGCAATCGCTTCCCCACGCTGCTTGAGCGTTCGATCATCGGGATGCATGGCGATAACTACCACCTGACCCACCACTTGTTTGCCGGTATCCCGTTCTGGAACTTGAAGAAAGCGCATCAGGTGTTGATGGATGACGAGCGTTACGCCGCCGCTAACCAAGGTTGCGGTGGGATTTTCACGGCGAAGGGCGATGCCAAATCCAGTATTGATCAAATATTCGAGGCTTATCGCAGCGGAAAGATCAGCGCTGTGGCCGTCCCTCAGTGATGCGTGGATAACGCATTATCGGTAGGGCTGTCATAGTCGCTTCATCCGGCCATGCTTAAGTTCCCCTTTTGATATTCAGAGGGCATGTGCATGAGCCACTTCGATCTCGGCCGCCGCCGCGTGATGCAAGCCGTCGGCGCCGGCCTGTTGCTGCCGGGCCTGGCCCCGGCGGTGATCGCCTCGGTCAAGGACCGGCCACAACTCACCGACGGCGTGCAGTCCGGCGACCTGCTCGGTGATCGCGCCATGATCTGGAGCCGCAGCGACCGCCCGGCCCGCATGGTGGTGGAGTGGGATACCCGCAGTGTCTTCAGCAACCCGCGCAAATTCATCTCACCCCTGGCCGACAACCGCACCGACTTCACCGCCCGTGTCGAACTCACCGGGCTGCCCGCCGACCAGGCGATCTTCTACCGTGTGCACTTCGAAGACGCCCAGACCGGCGTTGCCAGTGAACCCTGGTTCGGCCACCTGCGCAGCGTGCCGCAACAGCGCCGCGATATCCGTTTTGTGTGGAGTGGCGACACCGTCGGCCAAGGCTTCGGCATCAACCCGGACATCGGCGGCATGCGCATCTATGAAGCCATGCGCCTGCGCTTGCCGGACTTCTTTATCCACAGCGGCGACACCATCTACGCCGACGGCCCGGTGCCGGCCCAACTTACGGTCGAAGACGGGCGCATCTGGCGCAACATCACCACCGAAGCCAAGAGCAAGGTTGCCGAAACCCTGGATGAGTATCGCGGCAATTACCGCTACAACCTGATGGATGAAAACGTCCGTCGTTTCAACGCCGAAGTGCCGCAAATCTGGCAGTGGGACGACCATGAAGTGGTGAACAACTGGTCGCCGAGCAAGCAACTGGATGAGCGTTACCAGGTCAAGGACATCAACACCTTGGTCGGCCGTGCGCGCCAGGCCTGGCTGGAATATTCACCGATGCGTCGGCAGAGTGCCGATGGCGGCGGGCGGATTTATCGCAAGCTCAGCTATGGGCCGCTGCTGGATGTATTTGTGCTGGATATGCGCAGCTATCGCGGACCCAACGATGACAACCTGGGCGGCGAAAAGCCCTTCCTCGGCCGTGAGCAATTGGACTGGCTCAAGCGTGAGCTCAAAGGTTCGCAGGCGCAGTGGAAAGTCATCGCGGCTGACATGCCGATTGGCCTGGGTGTGCCCGATGGCGAAGTGAGCCCAGGCGTACCGCGCTGGGAAGCGATTGCCAATAATGACCCAGGCGCACCGCAAGGGCGTGAGCTGGAAATTGCCGAGCTGCTGGGCTTTTTAAGGGCGCAGAAGGTACGCAACCATGTCTGGCTGACGGCGGATGTGCATTACTGCGCGGCACACCACTATCACCCGGATCGTGCGGCGTTCCAGGATTTCGAGCCATTCTGGGAGTTTGTTGCCGGGCCGTTGAATGCGGGGAGTTTCGGGCCTAATCCGTTGGATAAAACCTTTGGGCCTGAGGTGGTGTTCGAGAAAGCGCCGCCGGCGCAGAACACCTCACCGTTCGCCGGGTTTCAGTTTTTTGGCGAGGTGAATATTGATGGGCAGACGGCGGAGTTGACTGTGGTTTTGCGGGACCTGGATGGCGTCTCGGTGTTCGAACAAAAACTGCAACCCGCCTGACTTGGAACGCAATCAAAACTGTGGGAGCTGGCTTGCCTGCGATAGCGGTGGTGAATTCACTACAGTCATCGCAGGCAAGCCAGCTCCCACAGTTGCCAATCAGTAGACGTCCCGGCGATAGCGACCTTGCTCGATCAGACGTTCCACCGCCTCACTGCCGAGTATGTCCACCAACGCCTGGTCCACCCCAGTCGCCATCCCCTGCAGACTCCCGCACACATAAATCGCCGCGCCGTCGCTGAGCCACTTACGCAGCACTTCGGCCGACTCACGCAGGCGATCCTGCACGTAGATTTTTTCCTCCTGGTCACGGGAAAACGCCAGGTCCAGCAGCGCTAGATCCCCACTGGCCAACCAGCCTTGCAATTCGTCCTGACAGAGGAAGTCATGCTTGATATTGCGTTCACCGAACAGCAGCCAGTTGCGCTGTTGGCCATCGGCAACGCGCGCCTTGAGCAAGCTGCGCAGGCCGGCCAGGCCGGTGCCGTTGCCCAGCAGGATCAGTGGCACGGGTACGCCTGGTAGATGGAAACCACTGTTGCGACGCAGGCGCAGGCTGATGCTGGAACCGAGGGCGGCATGTTCGGTGAGCCAGCCTGACCCCAGGCCCAGGCTGCCGTCGGGGTGGCGTTCCTGGCGCACGATCAATTCGAGTACGCCATCGCTGGCAATCGAGGCGATGGAGTATTCGCGCATGCCCAGGGGCACCAGCGCGTCCACCAGCGCCTGGGCATGCAGGCCGACCAGGTGGGCGCGATGCGTCGGCAGTTGGCGAGTGGCCAGGGCCTGATCGAGGGTGTGCGCCATGCCGTCGATCAGCACACCGTCGCTGTTGGCCAGGCCCAGGCCCCCCAGGAAGTGCTCGATGGCCCAAGGGCAGTTGCGCGGCAGCACTTCCACCAGGTCGCCGGCCTGCCAGCTTTGTGGCGAAGGTGAGGTGAGGCCCAGCAAGTAGACATCGGCGCCTGCGCTGTCGCGGTTGAGCAGGGTGCGTTGGCTCAGCGTCCAGTTTTCGTATTGGGCGGTCGGCCAAGCGGCCGCCGGGGCGTGGCCGGTGAGCTGGCCGAGTTGTTGTTGCCAGTGCAGCAGGGCGGCGGTGTCACCGCTGTCGACTTCCACGGGGGCAAACAGCGCGTTGCCGCCCTGATTGGTCAGCCAGAAATGCAGGCGCCGCGCGAAGCCGCAGAAGTGTTCGTATTGACGATCACCCAGGGCCAGGACCGAGTAGTTCAAGCCCTTTAGGGACAGGTCCTGGCCGAGCACGCTGCGCTCGAAACCGCGAGCACTGTCGGGCGCTTCGCCGTCGCCGAAGGTGCTGACCACGAACAGCGCATTTTCCGACTGACGCAGATCATCCTGGCTGACGCTGCCCAGGGATTGCACCTTCACCGGCAAGCCGGCCGCCTGCAATTGGCCAGCCGTTTGCCAGGCCAGCTGTTCGGCAAAACCGCTCTGGCTGGCGAAACCGATCAGCCAGGCCGGGGCATCGCTGGCATTGGCTGTGAGGCTTTTACGCGCGTCACGCACCTGGCGTTTTTTGCGACGACGGTCCAGGTACAACAACCAACCGGTGATGAAGAACAGCGGCATCAGCACCGAGCTGAGCGTGAGTATGATCCTTCCTGCCAGGCCGAAGTAACTGCCGGTGTGCAGCGCGTAGACGCTGGTCAGCAGTTGCGAGCCGAGGGTCTTGCTGGCGTAGCGGTCATGGGATTTCACCTCGCCGGTCGCCGGGTCCAGGTTGATCTGGTTCAGCGCGCGGTCATGGGGCGAGTTGTCCAGCAGGTAGTAGACGGTGGCCGGCTGCCCGGCGACGGCCGGCATGCGGATGTTGTAAGCACTCAAGCCTGGGCCGGCGTTGCTGTAGATGCTGCTCCAGATCGCATCGTAATTGGCTACGGGCGCCGGGCCTTCGGGGGCTGGGCCGCGTTTGCGCACCCGTTCATTCTGTGGGGCGTCGGACAGCAGCTTGGTCAGGCCCTGGCTGTACCAGTCGTAGGACCAATACAGCCCGGTCAGCGCCGACAGCAGATAGGCCAACAGGCACCAGGTGCCGAACACCGAGTGCAGGTCCCAGTTGAAGGCCCGGCCCTTTTTGCGCCAGTCCAGGGTCAGCCAGACGCGCCAGCTCGCCACCTGGCGCGGCCAGCGCAGGTACAAGCCGGACAGGCAGAAGAACACCAGGATCAGTGTGCAGGCGCCGGTGATGTTGCGCCCGGTATCGCCCATCACCAGGAAACGGTGAAATTGCAGCAGGAAGCCGAAAACTTCCTGGCCGACCACGTCGCCCATGTAGTCGCCGGTGTAGGGGTCGAAATAGCGCAACTGGCCACGGCGTTCACCGGGCGGCGGCGTGAAGAATACGCGGGCGGCGTTGCCGCTCTCGCTCTCAACGAACAGCATGGCCACGGTCTTGCCTTCGGTGGCTTCCAGCTTGCGCACCAGCTCGGCGGGCGGCAATACGCCAGCTTCGCGTTTTTCCACGGTCAGTACGCTAGGGTTGAGCGCCCGCAGTATTTCATCCTGAAACGAGACCGCAGCCCCGGTGATCCCCATCAAGGCCAGCACCAGCCCGGCGGTAATGCCGAAGAACCAGTGCAACTGGAACAGGGTTTTCTTCAACACGTCTGACCGCCTCGTCTATCCGGATATGTAGGGCACGGCGCGCATTATGCCGTGGCTTGTCGAGAAACATTCTGTTTTACACGCAAAAGCCCCACGCATCCGATGCGTGGGGCTTTTTGCTGCGTGGTGTGGCTGTTTAGAAGTGGAAGCTGGTGGACAGCAGGGCCGTGCGACCGGCCGCCTGGTTGGCGAAGTGTGTCGAGAAGGCTTTGTCGTAATACAGCTTGTCCGTCAGGTTTTGTACGTTCAATTGCAGGTCGACGTTCTTGGTCAGCTTGTAACTGGCCATGGCGTCGTAGCGGGTGTAGGACGGTACATACACGGTGTTGCCCGCATCGCCATAAACCTGGTCCACGTAGAACGCGCCGCCACCGATGGTGAGCTTGGACGTGACGTCGTAGGTGGTCCACAGGCTGAAGGTGTTCTTCGGCGTGTTGGGCATTTGGTTGCCTTTGCTCGACCCCGAGCTGACCACACCGTTGCGACCGTTCAGGCCGGATTTGACCAACTCGCTGTCGAGGTAGCTGTAGCCGGCGAACACTTGCCATTGATCGGTGATCTTGCCGCTGGCAGACAGTTCCAGGCCGTCGACTTGGGACTCACCGGCGTTCTGATAGGTCAGGGCGTCGACCAGGATGCGCGTGTTTTTCTTCTCGGTACGGAACACCGCGGCGGTCAGGGACAGGCGATCGTGGAACAGGTCCCACTTGGTGCCCAGCTCGTAGTTGACGGTTTCTTCCGGCTGCAAGTCGCTGCTGGCGGCACCGGCAGACAGAGGGTTGCCGTCCGATCCTTCACCGACCAGGCCGCCGGCTGGCGTCGCCGACGTGGCGTAAGACGCATAGATGCTGGCGTTTTCCACCGGCTTCCAGACCAGGCCGGCCTGCCAGTTGAAGAATTGGCTGTCTTCTTTGATTTTGCTGCGGCCGGTCGCGGAATCGGTGTTGGCAACGGTGTCAAAGGTGTCGTAGCGCAGGCCGACGTTCAGCAACCATTTCGGGTCCAGTTCAATGGTGTCGAATACGTAGGCGCCACGGCTGGTGGCCTTGGTGGTGGTGCCGTAATAGTTGCGCGCGATGTTGCCGGTCCAGGCGTCATCCGGGTTCGGGTTGCTCAGGGAGGTGCACTGGCCGCCCAGGCTGCCTTTGGCGACGGTGCAGGTCGGGTTGGCGTTGGGGCTAATGTTATAGCTGCTCACGCGGGTTTCTTCACCGGTGAATTCCAGGCCGGTGGAGTAGCTGTGCTTGAAGCCCAGTGCCTGGAAGCTGCCGAACAGGTCGGTCTGGTTGGTGGTGGTGGTTGTGGTCGAAACCCGGCTGTTGGCGCGACGCCACACGGTGCCGTATTTGTTGACGTTGAGCTTGCTGTCATCCGGCTGCGTCAGGATGTAATCCTGCCCGGTGCTGCCATGACGCAGGGTGTTTTTCAGGGTCATGTTGTCGTTCAGGTCGTGCTCGACGGAGAACGTGCTGATGTCGGCGCGAGTCTTGCGGAAGTCGCGGCTCTTGAGGCCGTAGAAGTTGTTGCTGTCGCCGCCGTCGTTGGGTTTGTCATGTCCGTGGGATGTCGCGGTCGACGAGCCGTAACCGTAGGGAATCCCGGAGTCCGGCAGATCGTTGCTTTCCAGGTGGTAGTAGCTGAGGTTGACGCGGGTCGGGGTGCCCAGGCCAAACGTCAGCGACGGAGCGACGCCCCAGCGGTCGTAGTTGATCGCGTCACGACCGGCCACGTTCTGTTCGTGGCTCATCAGGTTCAGGCGGAACGCAGCGCTGTCGTCGAGGAACTGACGGTTCACGTCGAGTACGTAGCGGCGGGTCTGGTCGGAACCGTAGGTGAAACCGCCGTTGGTGAAGTCCCGCGCTTGTGGGGTCTTGCTCACCAGATTGAGGCTGCCACCGGCCGAGCCACGACCGCCGAACGAAGAGTTCGGGCCTTTGCTGACCTCGATCGACTCGATGTCGAAGATCTCACGGCTCTGGCCGCCGGTGTCGCGCACGCCATCCAGGTAGGTGTCGCCCTGGGCGTCAAAACCACGGATAAACGGGCGGTCGCCCTGGGGGTTGCCGCCTTCGCCGGCGCCAAACGTGATGCCCGGCACGGTGCGCAAGGCATCCTGCAATGAGGTGGCGGCGGTGTCCTTGAGCACTTGTTGCGGCACCACGGTGACTGAGCGCGGTGTGTCCACCAGCGGCGCGGTGTATTTCTGCGACGAGGCTTTTTCGACCTGGTAGGAGGTGTTGTCCTGTTCTTCGCCAGTAATACTGGTGGCGCCCAGGGAGATGCTGTTGCGCTGGCCTTTTTGTTCAGTGTCTTCGGCCGCTTGCGCCAGATGGGCGACAGAGCTGGCGCTGAGGGCAACGCCGATGGCCGAAGCCAGCATGCGTGGTGAACTGGCAGGTATTTTTGTAGTGGTGCGCGACATGACGTGTCCTTTCCCCAAGGATGTGAGGCCGCGGAATATAGTGTTAACAAGTATTTCTATCAATTGCGATACATTGCCAATTGCACTGAATTTACATTCTTTACACTTTTTGCTTACGGTTTTTACGAACTCATTCGTCTGCTGCGTTTTACAGGGCGGATAAGAATCATTACCATTGATGTCTATTTGATTTCAGGTGTTGCCCCATGTTGCTGCACATTCCCGGCCTGTTCTCTCGTGAGGAAGTGCAGCGCATTCGCCAGGCCCTGGAAACCGCCGATTGGGCCGACGGTAAAATCACCGCCGGGCACCAGTCCGCCAAGGCCAAGCACAACCTGCAATTGCCCGAAGGCCACCCGCTCGCCAAGGAAATCGGCGCGGCGATGCTGGAGCGTTTGTGGCAGAACCCGTTGTTTATGTCGGCGGCGTTACCGCACAAGGTCTTCCCTCCGTTGCTCAACTGCTACACCGCTGGCGGCAGTTTCGATTTTCACATCGACAACGCCGTGCGCCAGCCCAAAGGTAGCCATGAGCGGGTGCGCACTGATTTGTCATCCACCTTGTTTTTCAGCGACCCCGATGAATACGACGGCGGCGAACTGGAGATCCAGGACACCTTCGGCCTGCAGCGCGTAAAGTTGCCGGCCGGCGACATGGTGCTGTACCCCGGTTCCAGCCTGCATAAAGTCAACGCCGTGACCCGCGGCGCGCGCTACGCCTCGTTCTTCTGGACCCAAAGTCTGGTGCGCGAAGACAGCCAGCGCACGCTGCTGTTCGAAATGGACGGTGCGATCCAGCAACTGAGCGCCGACGTGCCCGACCACCCCGCGCTGATCCAGCTCACCGGTACCTACCACAACCTGTTGCGCCGCTGGGTCGAGGTCTGACATGGGCTTCTTGTTGCGTCGTGAAGAAGTGCTCAACGTCGAGCAACTGCAAAGCATGCTTGATGATTCCCCCGTGCGCGCCGCCCAAGCGATCCTGGTGGCGGCAAAGGAGGGCGTGGTCGATGCCCAGGCGCTGCTCGGGCAGATCCTGCTGGAAGGGCGTGGCATTGCCCGCGATGAAGCGCTGGCATTGCGCTGGTTCCAGATTGCGGCAAAGGGCGGGCACTTGATGGCGCGCAATATGACCGGGCGGTGTTTGGAGCATGGCTGGGGTTGCGCGGCGGATGAAGCGGCAGCGGCGCGAGAATACCGTTTGGCCGCCGAAGCCGGTTTGGATTGGGCGCAATACAACTACGCCAATCTGCTGGCCACCGGACGCGGTATTGCCGAAGACCAGCAACAAGCGCTGAGCCTATACCGCCAGGCAGCGGAACAAGGCCATGCCAAGTCGATGAACTTGTTGGGGCGTTATCTGGAAGACGGTCAATGCTGTCCAAGAGATTTGGGCGCCGCCGTAGAGTGGTATCGATGCTCCGCCGAAGCCGGGGATTTTCGCGGGCAGTTCAGTTATGCGGCGGTGTTGGCTGACAGGGGGCAAATCGAAGCAGCGCTGGAGTGGTTGCGCAAAGCGTTGGCGGGCGGGAACCTGAAGTTCTTGCGCACAGCGCACCAGGCACTCTCAGCGGCGAACGATCCACAGATCAGAGCAATGGCAGAGGCCTACCGGGAGCGCGCAGGCAGCCTTTCTTAAGGCGTAAAAAACCCATGACTTGTCATGGGTTTTTTTGCTGCAGCCGTTTTACACGTAGAAGGATTTCAGCGGCGGAAAGCCATTGAACTCAACCGCGCTGTAGCTGGTGGTGTAGGCACCGGTCGACAACCAGTACAGACGATCACCAATCGCCAGGTTCAGCGGCAGGCCGTACTTGTAGTTCTCGTACATGATGTCGGCGCTGTCGCAGGTTGGGCCGGCAATGACCACTTCTTCCATCTCGCCTTTCTTCTCGGTCCAGATCGGGAACTTGATGGCTTCGTCCATGGTTTCGATCAGGCCGGAGAACTTGCCCACATCCGTGTACACCCAACGCTCGACGGCGGTACGGGATTTACGCGCCACCAGGACCACTTCGCTGACCAGGATGCCGGCGTTGGCGATCAACGAACGGCCCGGCTCCAGGATGATTTCCGGCAGGTCGTCGCCGAAGTCTTCCTTGAGGAAACGGATGATTTCTTCAGCGTAGGTTTCCAGGCTGTTGGTGCGGGTGATGTAGTTGGCCGGGAAGCCGCCGCCCATGTTGATCAGCTTGAGGTGGATACCGTCTTCTTCCTTCAGGCGTTCGAAGATCACTTTGACCTTGGCGATCGCCGCGTCCCACACGCTGATATCGCGCTGTTGCGAACCCACGTGGAACGAGATGCCGTAAGGCACCAGGCCCAGGTCACGGGCCAGGATCAGCAGGTCCATGGCCATGTCGGTCTGGCAGCCGAATTTGCGCGACAAAGGCCAGTCAGCGGTGGTCGAGCCTTCGGTGAGAATACGTACATACACTTTCGAACCCGGTGCGGCCTTGGCGATGTTGCGCAGGTCGGCTTCGGAGTCGGTGGAGAACAGACGCACGCCCTTCTCATAGAAGTAGCGGATGTCCTTGGATTTCTTGATGGTGTTGCCGTAGCTGATGCGGTCGGCGCTGACGCCACGGCCCAGTACTTTATCCAGCTCGTAGATCGAGGCGATGTCGAAGCTCGAACCTTTATCCTTGAGCAGGTCGATGATCTCGACGGCCGGGTTGGCCTTGACCGCGTAATAGACCTTGGCGAATTCGAAACCGGCGCGCAGGTCATCGTAGGCCTGGCTGATCATCGCGGTGTCGATCACCACGAACGGGGTTTCTTGCTTGTCGGCGAACGCCTTCATTTTGTCAAAAGTGGCGCGCGCGAAATAATCTTCGACGTTGATCGACATGCTGGGAACTCCTAAGGGCAAACTAGATTGATCAATGGGTGCAAATGAACGTCCTCCGTATCCCCACTTTGGTTCGCCTACTTCCCAAGGCATGTCGCCGAAAGCAAAAAGGCCATGGGAATAACCGCTTCCCTTGGCCTTGCTGTCTCGTCGTCAGTACTTGAGCCGGATGGATCGTTTCCAGCATGGACGTTCGGCGCGAACTTTAGGGCGTGAGGGGCTTGAGATCAACTAAAAATGTCGCGTTTTTGCACGCGTTCGTCGCGCGAACCCGTGCAGCTACTTATGTAACCGACCGGTGTGACGGAATGATGTTCCCCGGAGGGGGCAAATCAGCGGGATTTCCCTGACACACCCCAGACCCAATGTGGGAGCGGGCTTGCTCGCGAAAGCGGTGTATCAGTCAACATATTCAGTGACTGACACTCCGCTTTCGCGAGCAAGCCCGCTCCCACATTTTTGACTGCGTGGTGTCAGGTCAGGCGAGGGCAGTCTCAGCAGGCGAAACAATACTGGTCTTGCCCCCACGCGACTTACCAGAGCTCAGGTACTCGGCAATCGACTCCTGCGTCACTTCCCCAAGGAACACCCGCTCCGCATCCATCACTGGCAACCACGACCGGTTGAACTCGTACATACGCGACAGCAGGATGCGCAAATGCTCGTCATACGCCGCCGTGGCGTTGAACTCGCGCAGGTACTGGCCGCAGGTACCGGCCTGACGGTGCAGGTCGCGACGTCGTACATAACCCAGCGCCTTGTTCTCGGCACAGGTCACCACCACATAGCGGCGGTCATGTTCGTCCATCAATTCCAGCGCATCGGCCACCGGGGTTTCCGGGCTCACCGACGGCGCGTTATCCGCCGCATCTTCGGCCTTCACCAGCAGCAGGCGCTTGAGGGTGCTGTCCTGGCCCACGAAGTTGCTGACGAACTCGTCGGCCGGGTGCGCCAGCAGCGTGTCCGGATGATCGATCTGCAGCAGCTTGCCGGCACGGAAGATGGCGATCTTGTCGCCCAGCTTGATCGCCTCGTCGATGTCGTGGCTGACCATGATCACGGTCTTGTTCAGCGCGCGTTGCATCTCGAAGAATTCGTTCTGGATCATCTCGCGGTTGATCGGGTCGACCGCGCCGAACGGTTCGTCCATCAGCAGCAGCGGCGCATCGGCCGCCAGTGCGCGGATCACGCCGATCCGCTGTTGCTGGCCACCGGACAATTCACGTGGGTAGCGGTGCAAATACTGCTTGGGTTCCAGCTTGATCATGCTCATCAACTCGCGGGCGCGGTCGTGGCATTTTTGCTTGTCCCAACCGAGCAATTTCGGCACGACCACGATGTTTTCCTCGATGGTCATGTTCGGGAACAGGCCGATCTGCTGGATCACATAACCGATGTTGCGACGCAGGGTCACTTCGTCGAGGTCAGTGGTGTCTTCGCCATTGATCAGGATCTTGCCCGAGGTGGGCTTGATCAGGCGGTTGATCATCTTCAGCGTGGTGCTTTTGCCGCAGCCGGAGGGGCCGAGGAACACGCAAATCTCGCCTTCATTGACGGTCAGGCTTACATCGTTCACGGCAGTGACAGTCTTGCCGTTGCTTTGGAAGGTCTTGGACAGGTTTTGAAGTTCGATCATTTGAGCAATCCTTTTGGAGTCAGCGAGCGTTGCAGCCATTGCAAGAGCAGGTCGGCGAAGATGGCCAGGAGACTGACCAGCACGGCGCCGACGATCAGCATCGACATGTCGCTGCGGCTGATGGAAGCCAGAATAAGTACACCCAGGCCACCGGCGCCGATGGTGGCGGCGATGGTCATCACACCGATGTTCATCACCACGGCGGTGCGTACACCGGCGAGGATCACCGGCACGGCGATGGGCAGCTCGACCATGCGCAGGCGCTGGCCGAAGGTCATGCCGATGCCGCGTGCGGCTTCGCGAATGCCCGGCTCCACGCCGGTGAGCGCGAGGTAGGTGTTACGCATGATCGGCAGCAGGGAGTAGAGGAACACGGCGGTAATCGCCGGCATCGGCCCCAGGCCCTGGCCGAATTTGGAGTAGAACGGCAACAGCAGGCCGAACAGCGCGATGGACGGCACGGTCAGCAACACCGTGGCGCTGGCTTGCAGCGGGCCTGCGAGCGTCGGGAAACGCGTCATCAGAATGCCCAGGGGCACGCCGATCAGGATCGCGAGGATCACGGCGATACCGACCAGGGTGATGTGTTGTCCAGTGAGTTGCAGGACTTGGGCCCAATCAAGATGGGAAAAGGCGTTCAGGAATTCCATGTCTTCTCCTTATTGATTGATCGGATGCTGGCGCAGGAAGTCGGCGGCAACCGCCGAAGGGCTTTCGTGGTCGACGTCGACCCGCGCGTTGAGTTGGCGCATGGTTTCGTCGTCGAACAGATCGGCCAGTGGCTTGAGGTCAGCGGCCAGTTCCGGGTGGGCGTCGAGATACACCTGACGCACCACGGGGGCGGCGGTGTAGTCCGGGAAGTAGTGCTTGTCGTCTGCCAGCAGCTTCAATTTGAAGGCGTTCAGGCGACCGTCGGTGGTGTAGACCAAACCGGCAAACACCTGGCCATTACGCAGCGCGGTGTAGACCAGGCCCGCGTCCATCTGCCGGGTGTTTTTGCGCGTGAGGTTCATGTCGTACAGCTTGACCATGCCGGCCAGGCCGTCGGAGCGGTTGGCGAACTCGGTGTCCAGGGCCACCAGGCGGTTGCTCTTGGCGTCTTGCGCGACGGCCAGGGTCAGGTCGCTGATGCTGTTGATCTCGGGATGCTCAGCCGCAACTTTCTCCGGCAGCGCCAGGGCGTAGGTGTTGCTGAAGCGCGACGGGGAGAGCCAGACCAGGCCTTTTTTCGCGTCGAGTTCTTTCACCCGAGCGTAGGACTGTTCGCTGTCGAGTTTCTCGTCGACATGGTTGTAGGCCACCAGCGACACGCCGGTGTATTCCCAGATCAAATCCAGCTGCCCGCTTTCCTGGGCACTGCGCGCCAGGTTGCTGCCCAGGCCGCCGGTCACGCGGGTGTCATAGCCCTTGGTGCGCAGGTATTGGGAGGTGATTTCGGCCAGCAGGGTCTGTTCGGTGAACACCCGGGCGCCGATGCGGATCACCGGTTTTTCGGCGGCTTGCGCAATGCCTGCAAACAGCAGGACGCAGCTCAGTATCAAGGTCAGTTTTTTCATGTCGGTTCCTTAAGACGCACGCAGCCCGCGTTCCAGCCAGAGGCGGCTGGCCAGGGTCACCAGGCCATCAAGCAGCAAGGCCAGCAGTGCGGTACACGCGGCACCGAGCAGCAATTGCGGCTGGTTGTTCAGGGCGATGCCAGGGAAGATCAGGCTGCCCAGGCTGTTGGCGCCAATCAGGAACGCCAATGGCGCGGTGCCGACGTTGATCGCCAGGGCCACCCGTACGCCACCGATGATGATCGGCACGGCGTTGGGCAATTCCACGCGAAACAGCACCTGGCGCGGCGTCATACCGATGCCGGTGGCGGCTTCTTTCAGGGAGCCCTGTACGTTTTTCAACCCTTCATAGGTGTTGCGCACGATAGGCAGGAGGGAGGCGAGGAACAGCGCGAAGATCGCCGGGCCGCTGCCGATTCCGAGGACGCCGAGGGCGATGGCCAGTACGGCCAGGGGAGGGACGGTATTGCCGATGTTGAAGATCTGCATGAAGCGTTCTGCGCGCCCGACCATGTGCGGTCGGCTGAGCAGGATACCGGCGGGGATGCCCACAACGAGGGCCGCCAGCATGGAGACAAGAACGAGGATCAAGTGAGCTTGCAGGTAAAACAACAAATCGTCGCGGTACAGTTCGATCGTGTTGATGCCGATCCAGTGGATCAGCAGGGCCAGGAGGGCGACGACAACCGCTCCTCCTATCAGCCCTTTGCCATAGCGAATAGCCACAGGCGGACTCCTTTTTTCTTCTGTCGGCGTCCACATTTCCGAGCGGCAATGCCATTCCTGGCTGTCGGCAAATGTGGTCGCGAAATGCAGCTCGTCGATACCGGCAACGCGGTAAAAATCCGAGCCATGAGCGCAGCCTCGTCAGGCTAACTTGCTGATTTATCAGCCCCTGTGCCGAGTGCGGTAGCAGGGGAGTGGACGTCTCGACCTTTTAAAAGGTTCCATACTTGGCAGCATTTAGCCACCCCTAATCGGGTGAACGGTGGTCCGGCCCCTGGGGTTTGCGCTATACTCGCCGCCCTTTTTTGACTCACCTGCCAGGCGATTTCCCATGACCCACCAGGCCGCCGAAGTCGCGAAACGCCGCACTTTCGCCATTATTTCCCACCCCGATGCCGGTAAAACCACCATCACCGAGAAACTCTTGCTGATGGGCAAGGCAATCGCGGTGGCCGGCACGGTGAAATCCCGCAAATCCGACCGCCATGCCACCTCCGACTGGATGGAAATGGAAAAACAACGGGGTATTTCCATTACCACGTCGGTCATGCAGTTCCCGTATCGCGACCACATGGTCAACCTGCTCGACACCCCGGGCCACGAAGACTTCTCCGAAGACACCTACCGCACCCTGACCGCGGTGGACTCGGCGTTGATGGTCCTCGACGGCGGTAAAGGCGTCGAGCCACGTACCATTGCCTTGATGGACGTGTGCCGTCTGCGTGACACCCCTATCGTCAGCTTCATCAACAAACTCGACCGCGACATCCGTGACCCGATCGAGCTGTTGGACGAAATCGAAGCCGTCCTGAAGATCAAGGCCGCGCCGATCACCTGGCCGATTGGTTGCTATCGCGACTTCAAGGGCGTGTACCACCTGGCCGACGACTACATCATTGTCTACACCGCCGGCCACGGTCACGAGCGCACCGAAACCAAGATCATCGAGAAACTCGACTCAGACGAAGCCCGCGCCCACCTGGGTGACGAGTACGACCGTTTTGTCGACCAGCTGGAACTGGTGCAGGGCGCCTGCCATGAGTTCAACCAGCAGGAATTCCTCGATGGCCAACTGACCCCGGTGTTCTTCGGTACCGCCCTGGGCAACTTCGGTGTCGACCACGTGCTCGACGCCGTGGTGGATTGGGCCCCGCGCCCATTGGCCCGTGTCGCCAACGAACGCACCGTGGAACCGGTCGAAGAGAAATTCACCGGCTTCGTGTTCAAGATCCAAGCGAACATGGACCCAAAACACCGCGACCGTATCGCTTTCATGCGCATCTGCTCCGGCAAATACGAAAAAGGCATGAAGATGCGCCACGTGCGCACCGGCAAGGACGTACGCATCGGCGACGCCCTGACATTCTTCTCCTCCGAGCGTGAACAGCTCGAAGAAGCCTACGCCGGCGACATCATCGGCCTGCACAACCACGGCACCATCCAGATCGGTGACACCTTCACCGAAGGCGAAGCCCTGGGCTTCACCGGTATCCCGCACTTCGCCCCGGAACTGTTCCGTCGCGTGCGCCTGCGTGACCCGCTCAAGTCCAAGCAACTTCGCCAAGGCTTGCAGCAATTGGCGGAAGAGGGCGCCACCCAGGTGTTCTTCCCCGAGCGCAGCAACGACATCATTCTCGGCGCCGTCGGTGTGCTGCAGTTCGATGTGGTCGCCAGCCGCTTGAAAGAGGAATACAAGGTTGAGTGCTCGTATGAGCCGATCACCGTGTACTCCGCGCGCTGGATCGATTGCAGCGATAAGAAGAAGTTGGAAGAGTTCTCCAACAAGGCTGTGGAAAACCTGGCGGTCGACGGTGGTGGTCACCTGACCTACCTGGCGCCGACCCGGGTGAACCTGGCGTTGATGGAAGAGCGCTGGCCGGATGTTAAATTCCGTGCGACCCGTGAGCACCATTAAGGTCTGAGCGGTAAAGAAAAGGGCGAAGCTATTATGGCTTCGCCCTTTTTTGTGGCGAGAGTGGCGTATCGGGTCTAGTTTTTTGGGTGCAGGATTTATCCACTGATTGAAAAGGAAAGCGCTGTGCCTAGTGTCAAACGCATCATCTGCTGGGTGCTGTTAGCCGGTCTGGGACTGTCCACGGTCCCGGCCCTGGCGGGCGCTGGCGTTCCTCAATGGAAAGACACCGGCCCCGTCACCAAGAAAAAGCAGCAGGAAGTCAACTCCGGCAGTTGGAAGCCCCAAGCCCAGCCCGCGCCGAAGGAAGACCAGGAAAACCCCTACAATGAGGGCGAGGACAGTGAAACCTATGACGACGGCGAAACCTGATGCCTGGCGCAAACCCGGCATCGGGACTAGCGTCAAGGCTGGCGGCGGTAAACGGCTGTCGCGTGGGATCTACCTACTGACTGGACGGAATCAACCATGAGTATTTTTCAACGCGTTGTGTTGTTGATAAAAGTGATGGTGTTGTTGTCGTTGGGAATGTCGTCGGCCTGGGCGCATAACCCGGTGCAGAGCGGTGTTGTGTCGTCGGGGCATAACCAGGATCTGCAACTGGCCAAGTCCGAGGCAGAGCCTGGCGACAAGGGGCAGGGTGGCAGCGAGGACGACGATGACTCCACCACCGACGAGCCGGACAGCGATGATCCGGACGCTGAAGGCGACAGCCAGACATAGTCACAGCCAGAAACAAAACCGCCCGGCTAGCCGGGCGGAGTCCGTTATGTGCTCGCAGTGTTTCGATCAGAACGATGTAGTCACCGACGCAAAGTAAGCGCGGCCGGGTTCGTTATAGGTCTGGGCACCGGCGTCGTCGGCGTTGCCTTTGCGGTACAGGCGCTTGTCCAGCAAGTTGTTGATGCCGACGCGTACGCTGAGGTTTTTGTTGAACTCGTAACCGCTGCTCAAGCCCATCAACCCGTACGGGTCGACATCCTGTTGGGCGCTGCGATCGTAGCTGCTGGCGCTGCGCGAGTTGAGCGTCGGCGATTCCTGCTTGCCGTAATAGGTGCCGCTGACCTGGAACGAGAGTTTGTCGGTGGCTTGCCAGTCCAGCGTGGTGTTGACGGTGTACTTGGGAATGATGCTCAGCGGCTCGCCGGTGTCCTTGTCCTTGGAGTCGATCATGTAGGTCAGGTTGGTGTTCCAGTCCAGGTCGTTGCGCAGGCTTACGAACAGGTTGCCCTCGACCCCCTGCACCAGAGCCGGCCCGCTGTTTTCCCATTGCAGCACACGACGGCCATTGGCCAGGCGGAACGCCGCCTCGTTGCTGGCATTGATCTTGTTCTTGTAGTCATTGCGGAAGTAGGTCGCGCTGGTGCGCCAGGTGCCCTTGTCGTAGGCCAGGCCGATTTCCTTGTTGACGCTGATTTCCGGCTTCAGGTCCCGGTTACCCACCAGATAGCAGCCGCCCAGGTTGGCTTCGCTGGCGTTGCACCCGTTGCCACGGCTGTACAGCAAGTAGTTCGGGTTCGACTGGTACAGGTTGGGCGTTTTGTACGCCCGGGCGATACCGCCCTTGAGGCTCAGTTCGTCGGTCAACTGGTGCGAGGCGTTGAGGCTGGGGCTCCAGTTGCCGCCAAACTCTTCATGATCGTCGAAGCGCAGACCGGGGGTGACGATGGTCTTGCTGCCCACCTCGATGTTGTCTTCGGCAAACAGCGCGTAGCTCGACGCGGTGGTCTTGGTGCTGCTGCGATTGACACCCGGGATGCCTGGCACGCCGCCGGTGCCCGGGTCGTAGGTTTGCGGGCGCAACGAGCCCGGATCGTTCATCGACTCGTAGAGGTACTCACTGCCCAGCGTCAGCACTTGCTCGGCGCCAAAGCTCAGTGGCAGGTTGACCTCGGCGGTGGCTCGGGTGTTACGCAGGCGCGATTCGAAACGGCCGGCTGTGGCGGAAGGCGCACCTTCATTGGCACCGGCCAGCCCTTCATTGAGGCGCTCGTTGCGGGTCAGGTCGTGAGTCAACGAGGCGAGGGTCGAGCCCCAGTCAAATTCGCCACGGTGAGTCGCCGAGAAGCTGCTGCGCTGAATCACGCTGGTTTCCTTGCCCACCAGGCTGTTTACGAAGTTGCCACCGCCGTTGAGCATGGTGTCGCCGGCGAAGATATTGCCCTGGCGGCTGTAGCTGGCTTCCAGGTCGAGGGTTTGCTCCGGGGTGAATTGCCAACTCAACAAGCCGTTGACGTCTTTGTTGCGCACGCCTTCGCGGCCGGCCACCAGCGAATCGGCCGTCGCTTGCTCGGTGCGGTTGATGTCGGAATCGTCGGCGTCGGTCTTGCTCAGGCCGCCGTAGACGCGAAACGCCAGGGAGTCGGTCAACGGGCCGCTGAGGTTGAAGTTGGTGCGCTTGCTCGCGCCTTCGGCGTCGTCTTCGGGAAATGAGGTGTAGGCGGTCAGCGAGCCGTGCAATTGGTCGGTCGGTCGCTTGGTGATGATGTTGACCACCCCGCCCATGGCGCCCGAGCCGTAACGGGCTGCGGCCGGACCGCGCAGGATTTCGATGCGTTCGACTTCTTCGGCCGGCACCCAGTTGGTTTCGCCACGGGTGTCGCGGTCACCGCTCCAGCCGTAACGCACGGCGTTGCGTGAGGTCGACGGCTTGCCATCGATCAGGATCAGGGTGTTTTCCGGGCCCATGCCGCGCAGGTCGATCTGACGGTTGTTGCCACGGCTGCCGCTGGAACTGTTGCCGGTCAGGTTGACGCCCGGCTCGCGACGGATGATGTCCGACAGGTCATTGGTGGGCGGGCGCTTCTTGATGTCCTCGGCGGTGATGATCGACACGCCGGGGGCTTGTTTGAGTTCTTCTGCCGCCGTCCCGAGTACGCGGGTGACCTCCAGCTCCAAGGCCTGTGGCGTGCCGTCTACGGGAAGGTCTGTCGCTTCGATCGGTACTTTGTCGCGTTCTCTTTCCAGGGCATCCGCCAGCAGGGCAGGCGAAGAGAAGGCAGCGATAAACGCCAGGGAGAAATGGCTGAGCCTGAATCGAGACGACATGTCCGCAAAGTCCTTTAGAGGGCGATTGAACGAGATGCGCCTGAGTCGCCGTCTGGTAGCGAACGTGCATTCAGGCGCTCTCCTTGCGCCGGAATGGTATTGATTCTCAAATAAAAGTAAATTGCATTTACAATCTATACACTTTCAAAGAGGCTCTAAACCCGCATCTGCAGGCCGCGACACCTGGAAATGCGAGGGTTCGTCTGTGTGTTTTTTGTTACAAATTCAATTCGCCACTCCTGCATTTACATCGCGCAAAAACGAAAAAACCCCTCCCGCCAGGCTGATGCGCAACCTGACGGGAAGGGCTGTAGAACGCTGTATCACTCCAGTCCTGGAACCGGATTACTGTGGCGAGGGAGCTTGCTCCCGTTGGGCCGCGAAGCGGCCCTGGCTCTTTGTTTAAAAAGACTGGGACTGCTACGCAGTCCAACGGGAGCAAGCTCCCTCGCCACAAAAGCAGGGCTTAAGCCACGAACTGCTCCGCATAGTGGCAAGCCACCTGGCGGTTATCCAAGGCGCGCAGTTGCGGCTCCTCGGTGCTGCACCGTGCGGTCGCATACGGGCAGCGCTTATGGAAGGCGCAGCCAGGCGGCGGGTTCAACGGGTTGGGCAGTTCGCCGACAATCTTGATCTTCGGCTTGTTCGGGTCCGGGTGGATGGTCGGGGTGGCCGACAGCAGCGCCTGGGTGTATGGGTGCAGCGGGCGGGCGTAGATGTCTTCCTTGGGGCCGACTTCCACTGGGCGGCCGAGGTACATCACCATCACGTCATCGGCGACGTGTTGCACCACTGCCAGGTTGTGGGAGATGAACACGTAGGCCGTGTTGAATTCCTGCTGCAGGTCCATGAACAGGTTGAGTACCTGGGCCTGGATCGACACGTCCAGCGCCGAGGTGGGTTCATCCGCCACCAGCACTTTGGGTTGCAGCATCATGGCGCGGGCCAGGGCGATGCGCTGGCGCTGGCCACCGGAGAACATGTGCGGGTAGCGCTGATAGTGCTCGGGGCGCAGGCCCACTTGCTTCATCATCGCCTGCACTTTCTCGCGGCGTTCGGCGGCGGACAGGTTGGTGTTGATCAGCAGCGGCTCGCCGAGTTGATCACCGACTTTCTGGCGTGGGTTTAGCGAGGCGTACGGGCTCTGGAACACCATCTGCACGTCTTTGCGCAGTTGCTTGCGCTGGGCCTTGTCGGCGCCGGCGACTTCCTGGCCGGCGATTTTCAAGGAGCCCGAAGACGGCTCTTCAATCAATGTGAGCGCACGGGCCAGGGTGGATTTGCCGCAACCCGACTCGCCTACAACCGCGAGGGTCTTGCCAGCTTCCAGCTCGAAGGACACACCATTGAGGGCACGCACCAACGCGTGGCCCTTGAACAGGCCACGGGACACTTCGTAGTGACGGGTCAGGTCGCGGGCGGTAAGAACGACGGCCATTACGCCACCTCCTGGTTCAAGGGGTAGAAGCAGCGCGCAAGGCTGTTGGTTTTAGGATCAAGCCCCGGACGCTGGGCACGGCAGGATTCCTGCACATACGGGCAGCGCGGTGACAGCAGGCAACCCTGCGGTCGGTCATAACGACCTGGAACGATACCTGGCAGCGTGGCCAGGCGTGTGGCACCGAGACTGTGCTCGGGGATCGCCTTGAGCAGCGCTTCGCTGTACGGGTGCGCCGGAATGTCGAACAGTTGCGGCACCTGGCCGACTTCGACGGCTTGGCCGGCATACATCACGCACACGCGCTGGGCGGTTTCCGCCACGACTGCAAGGTCGTGAGTGATCAGCACCAGGCCCATGTTCTGCTCTTTCTGCAGGGCCAGCAGCAGTTCCATGATCTGCGCCTGGATGGTCACGTCCAACGCCGTGGTTGGTTCGTCCGCGATCAGCAGTTTCGGCTCGCCGGCAATCGCCATGGCGATTGCCACACGCTGGCTCATGCCGCCGGACAGTTGGTGCGGGTAGGCATCCATACGGCTGGCAGCGCCTGGGATCTCCACTTTTTCCAACAGTTCGATGGCACGCTTGCGCGCTTGTTTGCCGGACATTTTCAGGTGCAGGCGCAGCACTTCTTCAATCTGGAAACCCACGGTGTAGCTGGGGTTCAGTGCGGTCATCGGGTCCTGGAACACCATCGCCAGGTCTTTGCCGACGATCTGGCGGCGCTGGCGGTTGCTCAGCTTGAGCATGTCCTTGCCGTCGAAGTTCAGGGCGTCGGCGGTGACGATGCCGGGGTGCTCGATCAGGCTCATCAGCGCCATCATGGTCACGGATTTACCCGAGCCCGACTCGCCAACGATCGCCAGGACTTCGCCTTTGTCGACCTTGAGGTCGAGGCCATCGACCACCGGGACGGCGGTCTTGTCGCCGAAGCGCACGTTGAGATTCTTGATTTCTAACAGTGACATGGGAATCTCCTCAGGCGGCGTTCTTGAGTTTCGGGTCCAGCGCATCGCGCAGGCCGTCGCCCATCAAGTTGATTGCCAGCACGCTGAGCAAAATGGTCAAACCAGGCAAGCTCACTACCCACCAGGCGCGTTCGATGTAGTCACGGGCCGAAGCCAGCATGGTGCCCCACTCCGGGGTGGGCGGCTGTACGCCAAGGCCGAGGAAGCCCAGGGCTGCGGCATCGAGGATCGCCGACGAGAAGCTCAGGGTGGCCTGTACAATCAGCGGCGCCATGCAGTTGGGCAGCACGGTGATGAACATCAGGCGTGGCAGGCCGGCGCCGGCGAGGCGGGCGGCGGTCACGTAGTCACGGTTCAGTTCGCCCATGACCGCAGCGCGGGTCAGGCGGACGTAGGACGGCAGCGATACGATGGCGATGGCGATCACGGTGTTGATCAGGCCAGGGCCGAGGATCGCGACGATAGCAACGGCCAGCAGCAGCGAGGGCAGGGCCAGCATGATGTCCATCAGACGCATGATGGTTGGGCCGAGCAAGCGCGGGAAGAACCCGGCGAACAGGCCCAGCAGGATCCCCGGAATCAGCGACATCACCACCGACGACAAACCGATCAGCAACGACAGGCGCGAGCCCTGGATCAGGCGCGACAGCAAGTCACGGCCCAGTTCGTCGGTGCCCAGCAGGAATTGCATCTGCCCACCTTCCAGCCAGGCTGGCGGGGTCAGCAGGAAGTCGCGGTATTGCTCGCTCGGGTTATGCGGTGCAACCCACGGCGCGAAGATCGCGCAGAACACGATCAGCAACATGAACAGCAGGCCGGCAACCGCGCCTTTGTTCTTGGAGAAGGCTTGCCAGAATTCTTTGTACGGGGACGGGTACAGCAGGCTTTGATCGACTGCTGACACTGGAGTAGGTGTGGTCATGGTCATGATCTCAGCGCTGGTGACGGATGCGTGGGTTGGCGAAGCCGTAGAGGATATCCACCACGAAGTTCACCAGGATCACCAGGCAGGCGATCAGCAGGATGCCGTTCTGCACCACCGGGTAGTCCCGCGCGCCAATGGCTTCGATCAGCCATTTGCCGATACCGGGCCACGAGAAGATGGTTTCGGTCAAAACCGCACCGGCCAGCAGGGTGCCGACTTGCAGGCCGACCACGGTCAGTACCGGGATCAGCGCGTTACGCAGGCCGTGCACGAACACCACGCGCGCCGGCGACAGGCCTTTGGCCTTGGCGGTGCGGATGTAGTCTTCACGCAAGACTTCGAGCATCGACGAACGGGTCATCCGCGCGATCACGGCCAGTGGGATGGTGCCAAGCACGATGGCCGGCAGGATCAGGTGGTGCAGGGCGTCGAAGAAAGCCTCCGGCTCGTCAGCCAGCAGGGTGTCGATCAGCATGAAACCGGTGCGCGGCTCGATGTCGTAGAGCAAGTCGATCCGCCCGGACACTGGGGTCCAGCCCAGGCTTACGGAGAAGAACATGATCAGGATCAGGCCCCACCAGAAGATCGGCATCGAATATCCCGCCAGGGAGATGCCCATCACCCCATGGTCGAACAGGGATCCTCGCTTCAAGGCCGCGATCACCCCAGCCAACAGGCCCAGGATGCCGGCGAACAACAGGGCGGCCATGGACAGTTCCAGGGTCGCCGGGAAGAGGGCGGTGAATTCAGTCCACACGCTGGTGCGGGTACGCAGCGATTCGCCAAGGTCACCCTGGGCCAGTTTGCCGACGTAATCCAGGTATTGCGCATACAGCGGCTTGTTAAGGCCAAGGCGTTCCATTGCCTGTGCGTGCATCTCGGGGTCGACGCGCCGCTCGCCCATCATGACTTCAACGGGGTCGCCAGGGATCATGCGAATCAACGCAAACGTGAGCAACGTGATGCCGAAGAACGTGGGGATCAGTAACCCCAGTCGGCGGGCAATAAAACTAAACATCTTGTCGTGTACCTCAATCAGCCGGTTAGGCAGGTTCGGCACCGTCAGTGTCGACGGTGCCGAGTGTTTTTCTTATTTACTTCACCTGGGTAGTGGCGAAGTTATTTGTACCCAGAGGGCTTTGGGTGAAGCCTTCTACGTTCTTGCGCATGGCGGTGAACAGTTTCGGATAAGCCATGGGAAGCCATGGTTGGTCCTTGTCGAAAACGTCCTGTGCTTGTTCATAGAGTGCAGCGCGCTGGGCGGGTTCAGCGATGGCGCGCGCCTTGTCGATCAAGTCTTGAAACTCTTTGTTACACCAGCGGGCGTAGTTTTCGCCGTTTTTCGCTGCATCGCAACTCAGGTTTGGCGTCAGGAAGTTATCCGGGTCGCCGTTATCACCGACCCAACCCGCCGAAACCATGTCGTGCTCACCGTTTTTAGCACGCTTGAGCATTTCGCCCCATTCCATAACTTTGATGTTCACCTTCAGGCCGATCTGCGCCAGGTCCGCCTGCATGCGCTGCGCGCCGAGCATCGGGTTAGGGTTGGTCGGGCCGCCACCGTTACGGGTGAACAGGGTGAACTCAGTGCCTTCCGGTACGCCGGCTTCCTTGAGCAGGGCGCGGGCCTTGTCCAGATCGCGGGGCGGGTTCTTCAGCTTGTCGCTGAAACCCAGCAAGGTCGGCGGATAAGGGCCGGTGCCCACTACAGCATTGCCTTTGCCGAACAGGGCTTCGGTGTAGCCAGCCTTGTCGAACGCGATGTTGATCGCGTGACGCACCCGCGCATCACTCATGTATTTGTGAGTGGTGTTCAACGCGGTGTAACTGGTGGTCATCGCCGCCAGTTCATCAACTTTCAGGTTCGGGTCTTTCTTGATGCTTGGGATGTCATCCGGCTTGGGGAACAACGCGATCTGGCATTCGTTGGCCTTGAGCTTTTGCAGGCGCACGTTGTTATCGGTTGAGATCGCCAGAATCAGCGGGTCTACCTGTGGTTTGCCACGGAAGTAGTCGGGGTTGGCCTTGAACCGCGCCTGGGCATCTTTCTGATAACGGGTGAAGACGAACGGGCCGGTGCCGATGGGCTTGGCGTTGAGGTCTTCGGTCTTGCCGGATGCGAGCAACTGGTCGGCGTATTCCTTCGAATGGATGGAAGAGAATGCCATGCCCAGGTCGGCCAAAAACGGTGCTTCAGGACGGGTCAGGGTAAAGACGACAGTGTGATCGTCAGTCTTTTCTACGCTCTTGAGCAGTTCCTTGAAGCCCATGCTTTCGAAGTACGGGTAGCCCACGAGGGACTTTTTATGCCACGGATGGTTCGGGTCCAGCTGGCGCTGGAAGCTCCAAAGCACGTCATCGGCATTCATGTTGCGCGTGGGTTTGAAATAGTCGGTGGTGTGGAACTTGATGTCGTCACGCAGGTGAAAGGTGTAGGTCAGGCCATCGGCGCTGATCTCGGGCAGGTCTTTGGCCAGCGCGGGGACCACTTCGGTGGTGCCGGGCTTGAAGTCCACCAGGCGGTTGAACATGGTCTCGGCGGCGGCGTCAGCGGTCACGGCCGTGGTGTACAGGACCGGGTCGAAACCTTCCGGGCTGGCTTCGGTGCAGACCACCAGTGGTTTGGCCGAAACGCCGATCGCCACGCTCAACAGCGCGGCAGCCATGGCGGCTTGTAGTGGGAGCAATTTCATTCGGAGCCCTCTGCAATCGATGGGACCAGACAAGCGTAGACGGCGGGCTCGTCCTGAGCCCGCCGTCTACCTGGCGCTGATTAAAGAATGTTGAACGGGATGGTGGTGACCAGACGGAACTCTTTGATGTTGCCGTCAGCCTGTTGGGCGCTGGCGCGGTGAGTCACGTAGGTGCCACGGATGGTGGTGGCCTTGAGCGGGCCGCTCTGGATCGCGTAGGACGAACCGATACCGTATTCCTGATGCTTCTCGCCATCCATCAGGCGCAGGTCGCTGCGCGATGCGCCGGCTTCGCCGTAGGCGGTACCGTTGTAGTGAGTACCGTCGATGCCCCAGCCGCGAGCCGAGTAGACGTTGAACTTCAGGCCTGGCACGCCGTATTCGGCCATGTTGATGGCGTAGGCGATCTGGAACGACTTCTCGTTCGGGCTGTTGAAGTCAGAGGTCAGGGAGTTGGCCAGGTAGATGCCGTTGGTTTCGTGCAGGTAGTCGAAGTATTCGTCACCGTTCACTTCCTGGTACGAGAAGGTCAGGGTATGCGCCTGGTGGGTCAGACCCAAGGACAACGAGTAAGTATCGTTGTCGATGTTGCCCATCTTCTTGCTGCCGGTATCGGTGGTCTTGTAGTAGTTCAGGCCGGTGGTCAGTGCCAGGGTCTGTGCATCACCCAGTTCGTGGGTCGCGCCGAAGTAGTACTGGTTCCAGAAGTCTTCGACGTTAGCCGCGAAAACGCTGGTTTTCAGGCTCTTGAACGGCTGGTAGTTGAAGCCCAGGGTCTTGACCTTGTCGGTTTCCTGGCCGTTGCCGTATTCGGAACGGAATTTCGACAGGCTCTGCTCGGTACGCGGCGAAACGCGGTCGAAGATGCCGCCCTGGAACGACAGGTTGCTGAACTCTTCGCTGTTGAAGCTCACACCTTCGAAGCTCGAAGGCAGGGCGCGGTTGCCGATGGTGTCAACGATACCGGTGCTGAAGTTCTGGCGACCGGCGGTCAAGGTCGTGTTCGACACACGGAACTTGACGTTGGCCAGACCCAGTTTGCTCCACTGGCCTACTGCGTCGCCGCCGGAATCGGCCAGAGTACGGTTGGAGCCGCCAGCGATGTCTTTACGGTCGCGATCAAGGGCGATGAAGTTGTAAGCAGCGACTTCAGTGCTGACCCCTACAGTGCCCTGGGTGAAGCCCGAGGTGTAGTTGAGGATGGTGCCCTGGGCCCAGTTGATACGGCGGGAGATCGGTGTTTTCACGCCGTCTTTGCGGTAGCTGAAGCGGTCGTTGCGAAACTTCATTTCGTTCGCATACCAGTTACGCGTGGTACCGCCCAGGCTCTGACCGTCGATAAAGCCCTTGGCCTCGCTTTGGGCGCTGGTGCCGGCCAGTGTGGTAGGAACGAAGTCCTGGCTGGCGGATTCAGCATAGGCGGTTGCCGTGATGGTGCTGATGGCCAGGGCCAGAAGCGCTTTGCTGCTCAGTTTCATGGATGAAGCTCCTTTGGTTCTCTTTTTAATGCCGGTCTTTTTTGGTGATCCGGCTATTGGGTGTGTAACTCGTTCAAGCCATTGCAAACGTTTGGCGTAGGAAATTTCCCAACAAAAGGCCGCACGTTTGCAGCAGGGCAGCGTCGGCCCTGCGCAATCCGGTTATTTTCTTATGGGGTGATACTGACGCCCGAGAACACGTTGCGGCCGAAGGGGCTCACTTTGAAACCTTCGACTTTGGCGCTTAACGGCTGGTTGACCGTCGAGTGGGCGACTGGCGTGATCGGCACCTGCTGCTTGAGCAGTTGCTGCGCCTGTTTGTACAGAACAGTCCTTTGTTCGCGGTCGGTCACGACCTTGGCTTGCTTGATCAGCTTGTCGTACGCCGGGTCACACCACATGGAGTAGTTGTTCCCGCCGATGGCATCGCAGCTGTAGAGGGTGCCCAGCCAGTTGTCCGGGTCACCGTTGTCGCCGGTCCAGCCGATCAGGCTCACATCGTGCTCACCGTTCTTGGTGCGCTTGATGTACTCGCCCCACTCGTAGCTGACGATCTTGACCTTGAGGCCGATCTTGGCCCAGTCGCTTTGCAGCATCTCGGCCATCAGCTTGGCGTTGGGGTTGTACGGACGTTGTACCGGCATCGCCCACAGGGTGATTTCGGTGCCTTCTTTCACGCCGGCGGCCTTGAGCAGTTCCTTGGCTTTTTCCGGGTTGTAGGCGGCGTCCTTGATGCTGTCGTCGTAGGACCACTGCGTCGGTGGCATGGCGTTGACCGCCAATTGCCCCGCGCCCTGGTACACGGCGTTCAGGATGCTCTGCTTGTTCACCGCCATGTCCAGCGCCTGGCGCACTTCGAGTTGGTCGAACGGCTTGTGGCGCACGTTGTAGGCGATGTAGCCGAGGTTGAAACCTGGCTTGGTCAGCAGTTGCAGGTTCGGGTCGGCCTTGAGGGCATCGACGTCAGCCGGGCGCGGATGCAGGGTCACCTGGCATTCGCCGGCCTTGAGCTTTTGCACCCGCACCGAGGCGTCGGTGTTGATGGCGAAGATCAACTGGTCCAGCTTGACCTTGCTCGGGTCCCAGTACTGTTTGTTGGCCACATAACGGATCTGCGAATCTTTCTGATACCGCTGGAATACGAAAGGACCGGTGCCGATCGGCTTCTGGTTGATATCACTCGGTTTGCCATCCTTTAGCAACTGGTCGGCGTATTCGGCCGAGAGGATCGCGGCGAAGCTCATGGCGATGTTCTGGATAAACGCGGCGTCAACCGTGTTCAGGGTCATCACCACGGTGTGCGGGTCGGTTTTTTCGACCTTGGCGATGTTCTTGTTCAGGCTCATCCCGTTGAAGTACGGAAACTCGGTGGGGTAGGCCTTGCGAAACGGGTGATCGGGGTCAAGCATGCGGTTGAAGGTGAACAGCACGTCGTCGGCGTTGAACTCCCGTGTCGGCTTGAATTCCTTGTTGCTGTGGAATTTCACCCCTTCACGCAGGTGAAAGGTGTAAGTCAGGCCGTCTGGCGAAATATCCCACTTGGTTGCCAATGCAGGGACGACGCCGGTCTCGCCTTTTTCAAACTCAACCAGGCGGTTATACAGCGGCTCGGCCGCGTCGTTGTCGGTGGCGGTGGTGTATTGCGCGGTATCAAAACCGGCCGGGCTGCCTTCCGAGCAGAACACCAGGCTCTGCTTGTCGGCGGCGTGGCCCATGGTGGCCGCAGCCAGCAGGCTGGTGGCAAACATTGCGGATAATACGGTGGTATGGCGCATGACGATCCCGATCCTTGTTTGTAGTTGTCATCAGCGAGCAACCACCCGGGCCTTCTGCCAGGGTGACATCGCTGATCCCACGCGCAGCAAGTGCCTTTCCGCATTAGGAGCCTCTGCTGTCCTACGACGTTATGGGTCGCGGACCTGGCAGTAAATGCGCCAAATCGGATTGACCTTGTAGGCAACGGCGTCACGCATCGCAGTTCGCTGCTGTAGGAAGCAACGATTTCGGGCGTGGTCTATTTCCTACGGTCCAGGCGGATGCAATAACGGCGACGTTAGGAAACGTCGCCGTCAATGATCCTTACTTGCCGCTGACGCTCACGCCGTAGAAGGAGTTCAAGCCAAACGGGCTGATCTTGAAGTCCTGCACGGTAGAACGCATGGGTTGATACACCGTCGAGTGCGCGATAGGTGTCATCGGGACAGCATCTTTGAGGATATGTTGCGCCTGCTTATACAGCTCGGTGCGTTTGGCGACGTCCGACGTAGCCTTGGCTTCTTTCACGATGCCGTCGAATTTCTTGTCGCACCATTTGGAGAAGTTGTTACCGGACAGCGAATCACAGCCGAACAGCACGTTCAGCCAGTTGTCCGGGTCACCATTGTCACCGCTCCAGCCAATGATCATGGCCTGGTTCTCGCCACCTTTGGAGCGTTTGATGTACTCGCCCCACTCGTAGCTGGTGATCTTCACGTTCAGACCGATCTTCTTCCAGTCGTTCTGCAGCATTTCAGCCATCAGCTTGGCGTTCGGGTTGTACGGACGCTGAACCGGCATGGCCCAGAGAACGATTTCAGTCCCTTCCTTGACGCCCGCTTCCTTGAGCAGCGACTTGGCTTTCTCAGGGTCGTACTTGGTGTCCTTGATGGTGGTGTCATAGGACCACTGGGTCGGAGGCATGGCGTTGACGGCCAGTTGGCCAGCGCCCTGGTACACGGAGTCGATGATCTGCTGCTTGTTCACCGACATGTCCAGCGCCTGGCGTACGCGCAGGTCGGCCAGCGGGTTTGGCTGGTCGCTGCCCTTGACCTTGTCCATGACGTTGTAGGCGATGTAGCCCAGGTTGAAGCCGGCCTGGTTCGGCATTTTCAGGTCTTTGTCTTCGCCCAGCGCCTTCAGGTCGGCCGGACGTGGGAACAAGGTGATCTGGCATTCGTTTTTCTTGAGCTTCTGGATACGTACCGACGGGTCGGTGGTGATGGCGAAGATCAGGTTGTCGATCTTGACGTCTTCAGGTTTCCAGTAGTCTTTGTTGCCGGTGTAACGGATGTTCGAGTCTTTCTGGTAGCTCTTGAACACGAACGGGCCAGTGCCAATCGGCTTCTGGTTGATATCCGTGGCCTTGCCTGCTTTCAACAGCTGGGCGGCGTATTCCGCTGACTGGATCGAGGCGAAGCTCATTGCCATGTTCTGGATGAAGGCGGCGTCCACGGTGCCAAGGGTGAACTTGACGGTGTGATCATCGACTTTTTCGATGTTCTTGATGTTGGTGTCCATCCCCATGTCCGTGAAATACGGGAACTCGGTGGGGGCGGCTTTGCGGAATGGATCGTCCTTGTTGATCATGCGGTTGAACGTGAACAGCACGTCATCGGCATTGAAGGTACGGGTCGGCTTGAAGTACGGGGTGGTGTGGAACTTGACGCCATCACGCAGGTGGAAGGTGTAGGTCAAGCCATCCGGGGACACGTCCCAGCTGGTGGCCAGCCCAGGAACCACAGCAGTGCCGCCGCGTTCGAACTGGGTCAGGCGGTTGAACATGGTTTCGGCCGAGGCATCGAAGTCTGTTCCGGTGGTGTACTGGGCCGGGTCAAAACCCGCCGGGCTCCCTTCGGAGCAGAACACCAGGTTAGTCGCCGCTTGGGCGAAAGGAGCTGCGGCCATAAGGCCAGCGCTAACAATTAACGGAATGACTGCGTGTTTAAGCATGTTGGCCTCATGATTTGTTGTCATTTTTGGTGGTGAGGGCGACCTCGTGAGTCGGCCTGCGGATACTTATGCAGGCGCCATACCCATTGCAAGATGCGGAACCGTTACGAAGGTAAAACAGTGGTACGAACGTACAGGAATGTCGCAATTATGAAAGTTTGTACATATTTGCGCATATTTCGAGGGTTTTTTCGGTGCAGGAGGCGCACCAAAAATGACCAACCGAGGCGTCTAGCGCACTCGGTTGGGGCGTTGCTGTTACTTATCTAGACTCACGCCGTAGAACGGCGTCAGGCCGAAGGGGCTGATCTTGAAGTCCTTGACTTCCTTACGCAGTGGCTGGAAAACCGTCGAGTTCGCAATGGGTGTTATAGGTACTTGTTCCTTAAGGATTTTTTGTGCCTGCTGATACCACTTGATGCGTTGCGCGCGATCATTGCTGACCTTGGCTTGCTGCACCAGCTTGTCGTAGGTCGGGTTACACCATTTGGCGTAGTTGCTGCCCTTGACCGCAGCACAACTGTAGAGCACGCCGAGCCAGTTATCCGGGTCACCATTGTCACCGGTCCAGCCATAAATCATGGCGTCATGCTCGCCGTTTTTGGCGCGCTTGATGTACTCGCCCCATTCATAACTGACGATATTGGCTTTGATGCCGACCTTTTCCCAATCCTGCTGGATCATTTGTGCCGACATGCGCGCGTTCGGGTTGGACGCGCGTTGTACGGTCATTGCCCACAGGTTGAGGGTGGTACCGGGTGCAACCCCTGCTTCTTTTAGTAGCGCTTTGGCCTTGGTCGGGTCGTAGGGCGCGTCCTTGATGCTCGGGTCATAAGACCACTGCGCTGGCGGCAGGGCGTTCTGCGCCAATTGTCCGGCGCTCTGGTACACGGCCTTGATGATCGCCGGCTTGTCGATGGCCATGTCCAGCGCCTGGCGCACCTTGAGCTGGTCCAGCGGCGGGTGGGTCACGTTGTAGGCCAGGAAACCCAGGTTGAAACCGGCTTGTTGCAGGACACGCAGGTTCGGGTCCTGCTTCATCACCTCGATATCCGCAGGGCGCGGGTAGCCGCTGACCTGGCATTCACCGGCCTTGAGCTTTTGCAGGCGCGCCGCCGCATCTGGCGTGATGGCGAACACCAGGTTGTCGAGCTTCACATCTTCGGGTTTCCAATACTGTTTATTGGCTACGTAGCGGATCTGCGAATCCTTCTGGTAGCGCTTGAACACGAACGGCCCGGTGCCCACCGGTTTCTGGTTGATCTCTTCGGCCTTGCCTTGCTTGAGCAGTTGCGCGGCGTATTCGGCGGACTGCACCGAGGCGAAGCTCATGGCCAGGTTCTGCACGAACGACGCATCGACGTTATTCAGGTTGAAGCGCACGGTGTGTTCGTCGAGTTTGTCGACGCGCTTGATCGTGGTGTTCAAGCCCATGTCGGTGAAGTACGGCGACTCGGAAGGGTAGGCCAGGCGAAACGGGCTTTGCGCATCCAGCAGGCGATTGAAGGTAAACAGCACATCATCCGCGTTGAAGTCGCGGGTAGGGGTGAAGAAGTCGGTGGTGTGGAACTTGACGCCATCGCGCAGGTGGAAGGTGTAGGTCAGGCCGTCTTGGGAGATGTCCCAACTTGTCGCCAGGCCGGGCTCGACTTCGGTGCCTCCGCGTTTGAACTGGGTCAGGCGGTTGAACACGGTTTCGGCTGAGGCGTCGAAGTCGGTGCCGCTGGTGTACTGGCTGGGGTCGAAACCGGCGGGGCTGGCTTCGGAGCAGTAGACCAGGGTGGTGGCGGCCTGGGCCTGTGGCATAAAGGCCAGCAGGCCGGCAGCGAGGAGTAGCGGTTTTAAGGCGATTCTTTCCATGGAGACCCCTGAAGTGGCAGGCATATATAAGCTGCCCAAACGAAAACGGCGCTACCGAGGGTAACGCCGTTCAGGTTTATCAGGTAGGGGTCACGGCATCTGCACTTCAATCACGCCATCGGCGCTCATATTGACCTGGCTGGTGCCGGCTTCCACTTCAGGCGTCGGTGCCGAATCGGCCATGGCCGCCTTCATCATCATGCCGCCACGGGCGTAGGGCTGTGGATAACCATTGGTGTTGAAGTTCAGGTTGACGATCTTGTAGCCCTTGCCGCCCAACGCGTCGGTGGCAAGTTGCGCGCGTGCTTTAAACGCGGTGACCGCATCCTTGAGCAGCGCATCTTCGCTGGCCTTGCGGGTGGCGTCGGCAATAGCGAAGTCCATGCTGTCCATTTTCAGGGTATTCAGCAGTTCGCCGGTAAGCTTGGACAGTGCCGGAAAGTCCGCGCTTTCCAGGCGCAGTTCGGCGCGTTCGCGCCAGCCGGTGATCTTCTGGTTCTTGTTGTCGTAGATCGGGTAGCTGTTGCGGCTGCCCTGGCGCAGGGTTACGCCTTTGACTTCGCGCGCCTGGCCGAGCGCCTTGTTCATGGTGGTGGTGATTTCAGCGGCGAGCTTGGCTGGGTCGCTGTTCTGGGATTCGGTGTACAGGGTCACGATCATCTTGTCGCGGGCCACCTCCTGGCTGACCTCGGCGCGCAGGGAAATCTGGTTGTAGTTCAGTGCGTCAGCGGCCAGTGCTGGCAGGCTGACCAGGGTGCCGACGCTGAGGGTGAGGGCGGCTGCACTGCGAGTGAAACGAGACATGGAAGCTCCTTGAGATAGTCGTGTTGGGTATGACTGTAGACGGTGGCATCGGGTTCTTCGGGTTTACACATTCGCTACAAGTTGTGGTGATGCCGACGAACGGTCATTGGCCCGGCCTGCGGCAAAGAGCCACACACGCCGTGCCAGCCGGCCTGCTTCGTTTATACTCCTGCCGATCCGCCTGCAGCGCTCACCGGGAGAGCACATGCTCGCCGCCGTAAAACTGACTTCCGCCACTCGCCAGAACCTCTGGCGCCTGACGTTCATCCGTACCCTGGTCCTGGCCGCACAGGCCGGCTCCGTCGGGCTCGCCTATTGGTTCGACCTGCTGCCGCTGCCGTGGCTGCAACTGGGTGTGACCCTCGGTTTCTCCACCGTGCTCTGTGTGTTTACCGCGATCCGGTTGCGCACTACCTGGCCGGTGACCGAGCTGGAGTACGCTCTGCAATTGGCCTGCGACCTGTTTATCCACAGTGTGTTGCTGTATTTCTCCGGTGGTTCCACCAATCCGTTTGTTTCGTATTACCTGGTGCCACTGACCATCGCTGCCGTGACCTTGCCGTGGCGCTACTCGGTGGTGCTGTCGGGTATCGCCTTGACGCTCTATACCTTGCTGCTGGCGCGCTTCTACCCGCTGCAAACCTTCCCGATTGCCCGGGAAAACCTGCAGATATACGGGATGTGGCTGAGTTTCGCCCTGTCCGCTGCGGTAATCACGTTCTTCGCCGCGCGCATGGCCGAAGAGCTGCGCCGCCAGGAAGAGCTGCGCGCCATTCGCCGTGAAGAAGGCCTGCGCGACCAGCAACTGCTGGCCGTTGCCACCCAGGCTGCCGGTGCCGCCCATGAACTGGGCACGCCCCTGGCCACCATGAGCGTGCTGCTCAACGAAATGACCCAGGACCATCACGACCCGGCGCTGCAAGAAGACCTCGGCGTGCTGCGCGAGCAGGTCAAGCAGTGCAAGCAGACCTTGCAGCAACTGGTGCGCGCCGCCGAAGCCAATCGTCGCCTGGCGGTTGAGATGCAGGACGTGACCCAGTGGCTCGACGAGGCCCTTAACCGCTGGCACCTGATGCGCCCCGAAGCCAGCTACCGCTTCCACCTGCTGGGCCAGGGCAGCGTGCCGCGCATGGCACCGCCGCCAGACTTGACCCAAGCCCTGCTCAATCTGCTGAACAACGCCGCCGACGCCTGCCCCGAAGGCCTGGGCGTGCAGTTGGACTGGGACGCCGACGACGTGACCATCAGCATTCGCGACCACGGCGCGGGCGTGCCGCTGGCCATTGCCGAGCAGATCGGCAAACCTTTCTTTACCACCAAGGGCAAAGGCTTCGGCCTCGGCCTGTTTTTGAGCAAGGCCAGCGTGACCCGCGCGGGCGGCTCAGTGAAGCTCTATAGTCATGAGGAAGGGGGTACGCTCACCGAGCTGCGCCTGCCCCGTGTCGCACGAGGAGATATCGATGAGTGACGAGATCCAAGTCGAAGGCGAAGATCTGCCGCACCTGTTGCTGGTAGATGACGACGCCACCTTTACCCGCGTGATGGCGCGCGCCATGAGCCGTCGCGGTTTTCGTGTCAGCACCGCAGGGTCGGCCGAGGAGGGCTTGACCATCGCTCAGGCCGACCTTCCGGACTACGCCGCGCTCGACCTGAAAATGGACGGCGACTCCGGCCTCGTGCTGCTGCCCAAACTGCTGGAACTCGACCCGGAAATGCGCGTGGTGATCCTCACCGGTTACTCCAGCATTGCCACCGCCGTCGAGGCGATCAAGCGCGGCGCCTGCAACTACCTGTGCAAACCGGCGGATGCCGACGACGTACTGGCTGCCTTGCTCTCCGAGCACGCCGACCTGGACACCCTGGTACCGGAAAACCCGATGTCGGTGGACCGCCTGCAGTGGGAACACATCCAGCGCGTGCTGACTGAGCACGAAGGCAATATCTCCGCCACTGCCCGTGCCCTGGGCATGCACCGCCGTACCTTGCAGCGCAAGCTGCAGAAGCGTCCGGTACGGCGCTGAGCCAGATCTGAACAACAGCTGAACAATCTGCTTCAGGCCGCACGGAGCGCCGAACCGATCAACTATGATCGGTTCGAACGCCTGTCACATTTTCTTACAGAGCCTGAACGATGAATCAGAACGCTGAGTATTCTGCGGTCAACGATGCGGTGCGTGGGCAATTCTTTCGCCGCACCTGGGCGATGATCACGCCCTATTGGCGCAGTGAAGAGAAGGGCAAGGCCTGGTTGTTGCTGGCGGTGGTGATCGGTTTGTCGCTGTTCAGCGTGGCGATTTCCGTGTGGCTCAACCATTGGTACAAAGACTTTTACAACGCCCTGGAGAACAAGGACACCGCCGCCTTCTGGCAACAGATCGGCTATTTCTGCGGCATCGCCACCGTGGCGATTCTCGGCGCGGTCTACCGCCTCTATTTGACCCAGATGCTGACGATTCGCTGGCGGGCGTGGCTGACCGAAAAGTACTTTGCGCGCTGGCTTGGCCACAAGAATTACTACCAGCTGGAGCAGGGTGGCTACACCGACAACCCGGACCAGCGGATTTCCGAAGACCTCAACAGCTTTACCTCGAACACCTTGAGCCTCGGCCTTGGCCTGCTGCGCAATGTGGTGAGCCTGGTGTCGTTCTCGATCATCCTGTGGGGCGTGTCGGGCAGCATCGAAGTGTTCGGTATCACTATCCCAGGCTACATGTTCTGGTGTGCCTTGGTTTACGCGGCTGTCGGCAGCTGGTTGACCCATCTGATCGGTCGCCGTCTGATCGGCTTGAGCAACCAGCAACAACGTTTCGAAGCGGACCTGCGTTTCTCCATGGTGCGGGTACGTGAGAACGCCGAGAGTATCGCCCTGTACAACGGTGAGCCCAACGAGAATCAGCGGCTGAGTGCGCGGTTCGGCAAAGTCTGGCACAACTACTGGGACATCATGAAGGTGTCCAAGCGCCTGACGTTTTTCACCGCCGGTTACGAACAGATAGCCACTGTCTTTGCATTTATCGTGGCCGCGCCGCGCTATTTCTCCGGCAAGATCGAGTTGGGTGAGTTGATGCAAATCAACTCGGCCTTTGGCAACGTACAGGGCAATTTCAGCTGGTTTATCAGCGCGTACTCGGACCTGGCTGGCTGGCGCGCAACCAGTGACCGTCTACTGAGTTTTCAACAGGCCATGCGCGACAACGAGCAACGCCCAGCGGCCATCGATGTGAGCGCCGAGGGCGACCGGCTGGTGGTGCAAAACTTGGGTATGGATCTGGTCGATGGTCGCCATTTGCTGAGCGACGCAGACATGGTTGTTGAACCGGGTCAGCGCGTTATGCTCAGCGGCCGTTCCGGCAGCGGCAAAAGTACCTTGCTACGTGCGATGGGGCAGCTCTGGCCTGAGGGCCACGGCAGCATTCGGTTGCCGGCCGAACGTTATCTGTTCCTGCCGCAAAAACCTTACCTGCCGATTGGCACGCTGAAGGCGGTGTTGAGTTATCCACAGGACGCCAGCGTCTACCCGGCAGAACGTTATGCACAGGTCCTGGAAACCTGCCGCCTGCCGCATCTGGTGGGCCGGCTGGAGGAGGCCAATCACTGGCAACGCATGCTCTCGCCGGGCGAGCAGCAACGCCTGGCCTTTGCCCGCGCGTTGCTGTTCGCGCCGCAATGGCTGTACATGGACGAAGCCACGTCGGCCATGGATGAAGAGGACGAGGCTACGCTGTATCAGGCGCTGATCGATGAACTGCCGGGGCTGAGCATCGTCAGCGTCGGCCATCGCAGCAGCCTCAAGCGCTTCCATGGGCGGCATGTGCGGATCGAGGGTGGGATGTTGCAAGAACAGCCGGTGTAAACGCCAGCCAACAAAAAGCCCGGCTGATCATCGATCAGCCGGGCTTTTTAGTGTTTGAAGAGTGAGTTACTTCTTCAAACCGTACTGCTCATCCAGCATGCCTGGGGCGTTCGGCGTTTTTGGCGCGTAGTCCCGTGGTGGCTCCTGGTTTTCCCGTGGCGGGGTCAAGCGCTCCCGTGGGGTTTGCGGTGCGTCGGAATGCAACGCAGCCAGCAGGCGCTGGCGGGTGATGTCGTCGAGGGCCAGGCGGTTTGCGCCATCGGCGAGGTGATCCTGTACTTCCTGGTAGCTCTGGGTGAGCTTCTTGACCAGGGTCGCGGTGCTGTTGAAGTGGGTAACAACCTCGTTCTGATAACTGTCAAAACGTTCCTGAATGTCATCCAACTGACGCTGCGTGCGGTTAGGCGCGGCATTCGGCAGCAAGCGAGCAACCAGGAAACCAATGGCGACACCGGCAACCAGGGCAAGAGTCGGCAACAACCAAACTAAGAGCGAGTGTTCCACGAGTCCTTCCTCTATAAACGGCTTTGCTTTACGTTAACGGCTCAAACCTGCGCTGTATACCGCGATTAAGCTCGCAATGATGCCAAGCACAGACTTTTAGCTAGACGAGTCGACCCATTGAGAGGTCACGGAGTTCATCTCTTGCTCATGCGTGAAACCCCCGTTTTGATCGATGGCCCGGTAGGCCAATTGGAAGCCCTGTACCTGGATCACCCCGAGCCACGTGGCCTGGCGCTGATCTGCCACCCCAACCCGGTGCAGGGTGGGACCATGCTCAATAAAGTGGTATCGACCCTGCAGCGCACCGCCCGTGATGCCGGTTTGATTACCTTGCGTTTCAATTACCGTGGCGTTGGCGCGAGTGCCGGCACCCACGACATGAGCACCGGTGAAGTGGACGATGCCGAAGCGGCCGCCACCTGGCTGCGGGAAAAACACCCGGATCTGCCGATCACCTTGCTCGGCTTTTCCTTCGGCGGCTACGTCGCTGCCAGTCTCGGCGGTCGCCTGGAAGCCAAGGGTGAAAAACTGTCACATCTATTCATGGTTGCCGCAGCGGTGATGCGCCTGCGCGATACCGATGCGCTGCCACAGGGTTGCCCATTGACCTTGATCCAGCCGGAAACCGACGAAGTGGTCGACCCACAGACCGTCTACGACTGGTCTGCAGCCCTGAAACGCCCCCATGAGCTGCTGAAAGTGGCAGAATGCGGACACTTTTTTCATGGCAAGCTCACCGATCTGAAGGATCTGGTGCTGCCGCGCCTCTCGAATTGATAGCAGTCTGATAAGCGATTACCCATGACGACTCGTACCCGTATCCTCACCGGCATCACCACCACCGGCACGCCGCACCTGGGCAACTACGCCGGTGCGATCCGCCCGGCGATCCTCGCCAGCCAGGACGCCAATGCCGACTCCTTCTACTTCCTGGCCGACTACCACGCCCTGATCAAGTGCGATGACCCGCAGCGCATCCAGCGCTCGCGCATGGAAATCGCCGCGACCTGGCTGGCCGGTGGCCTGGATGTGAACCGGGTGACCTTCTACCGCCAGTCGGACATCCCGGAAATCCCCGAGCTGACCTGGCTGCTCACCTGCGTGGCTGCCAAGGGCCTGCTCAACCGCGCCCACGCGTACAAGGCCTCGGTGGACAAGAACGTTGAAGCCGGCGAAGACCCGGACGCGGGCATCAGCATGGGCCTGTACAGCTACCCGGTGCTGATGGCGGCGGACATTTTGATGTTCAATGCGCACAAGGTGCCGGTCGGCCGCGACCAGATCCAGCACGTGGAAATGGCCCGTGATATCGGCCAGCGTTTCAACCACCTGTTCGGCAACGGTAAAGAATTCTTCACCATGCCCGAGGCGTTGATCGAAGAAAGCGTCGCCACCTTGCCGGGCCTGGATGGCCGTAAGATGTCCAAGAGCTACGACAACACCATCCCGTTGTTCACCAGCGCCAAGGACATGAAGGACGCGATTTCGCGCATCGTCACCGACTCCCGCGCGCCGGGCGAAGCCAAGGACCCGGACAATTCGCACCTGTTTACCCTGTACCAGGCGTTTGCCAGCAAGGCCCAGGAAGAAGAATTCCGCGCCGAACTGCTGCAAGGGCTGGGCTGGGGCGAGGCGAAGAACCGTCTGTTCCAACTGCTGGATGGCCAACTGGGCGAAGCCCGCGAGCGTTACCATCAATTGATGTCGCGCCCGTCGGACATGGAAGACCTGCTGCTGGTCGGTGCCAACAAGGCCCGTGCCGTGGCGGCGCCGTTCCTGGCCGAGCTGCGTGAGGCGGTGGGCCTGCGTTCTTTCGTCAATCAAGCCGCAGCGCCAGTCGCGACCAAGAAGAAAGCCGCAAAAGCTGCGCGCTTCGTGAGCTTTCGCGAGGACGACGGCAGCTTCCGCTTCCGCCTGCTGGCGGCCGATGGCGAGCAATTGCTGCTGTCACGCAACTTTGCTGACGGGAAAGCGGCGGGCGCGGTAACCAAACAACTGCAAAATGGCGACGCCCTAGACGTACGCACCGAAGCCCTGGGTTTCAGCGTATGGCTGGACGGCGCCGTGGTGGCCGACAGTGCCGAGTTCGCCGACGAAGTGTCGCGCGATGCGGCCATCGAAGCCCTGCGCGTTGCGTTGACCCCTATCGAGGATTAACCCGACCAAGGGTTGATTGCCATTATCCGGGGCCGTCGTTACAGTGACGGCCCGTTTTTGTTGCCTTGCTAACGAAATTATGACGCCCCTAGAACGATATCAAGCTGATCTGAAACGCCCTGAATTCTTCCATGACGCGGCCCAGGAAAATGCGGTGCGTCATTTGCAGCGCCTGTACGACGACCTGCTCGCGGCTTCGCAGAGCAAGCCGGGGATGTTCAGCAAGCTGTTTGGCAAGAAAGACCACACGCCGGTCAAAGGCCTGTACTTCTGGGGCGGCGTGGGGCGCGGCAAGACTTATTTGGTCGACACTTTCTTCGAAGCGCTGCCGTTCAAGGAAAAGGTACGGACGCACTTCCACCGCTTCATGAAGCGCGTGCACGAAGAGATGAAGACCCTGCCGGGCGAGAAAAACCCGCTGACCATCATCGCCAAGCGTTTCTCCGAAGAAGCGCGGGTGATCTGCTTCGATGAGTTCTTTGTCTCCGACATCACCGACGCCATGATCCTCGGCACCCTGATGGAAGAGCTGTTCAAGAACGGCGTGACTCTGGTCGCCACCTCGAACATCGTGCCCGACGGTTTGTACAAGGACGGCCTGCAGCGCGCGCGCTTCCTGCCGGCCATCGCGCTGATCAAGCAGAACACTGAAATCGTCAACGTCGACAGCGGCGTCGACTACCGTCTGCGCCATCTGGAGCAAGCGGAGCTGTTCCACTTCCCGCTGAACGAAGCGGCCCACGAAAGCCTGAAAAAGAGCTTCCGCGCCCTTACGCCGGAATGCACCCAGGCGGTGGAAAACGACAAACTGATGATCGAGAACCGCGAAATCATCGCGTTGCGTACTTGCGATGATGTGGCCTGGTTCGAATTCCGCCAGCTGTGCGACGGCCCGCGTAGCCAGAACGACTACATCGAACTGGGCAAGATCTTCCACGCCGTGATCCTGAGCGGCGTAGAGCAGATGAGCGTCACCACTGACGACATCGCACGGCGGTTTATCAACATGGTCGACGAGTTCTACGACCGTAACGTGAAGCTGATCATCTCGGCGGAAGTCGAGTTGAAGGACCTGTACACCGGCGGGCGCCTGAACTTCGAGTTCCAGCGCACATTGAGCCGGTTGCTGGAAATGCAGTCCCACGAATTCCTGTCGCGCGGTCACAAGCCTTAAGCACTGCCTCACTGTAGGAGCGAGCTTGCTCGCGAAGATCGTTAATGATGACACGGGGAATCTGATTCCCCGCGTTGCCCTTGAGTTCTTCGCGAGCAAGCTCGCTCCTACAGGGGTGTTTCAGGCGGCCTGCTGGAATTGCTGGCGATACTGGTTTGGCGACAACTCCGTGTGCTGCCGGAACAACCGCGCAAAGAAACTCGCATCGTCATACCCCACCTCATAACTGATGGTCTTGATGCTCTTGCGGCTGCCCGAGAGCAATCCCTTGGCCGTCTCGATGCGCAGCCGTTGCAGGTAATGCAGCGGCTTGTCACCGGTAGCGGTCTGGAAGCGGCGCATGAAGTTGCGGATGCTCATGCCGTGTTCCCGTGCCACGTCTTCGAAGCGGAATTTGTCGGCGAAGTGTTCTTCGAGCCAATGCTGGATCTGCAGGATGATCACATCCTGGTGCAGCTTCTGCCCGCCAAACCCGATGCGTCCCGGTGAATAGCTGCGCTGCACTTCGTAGAGGATATCGCGGGCCACGGCCTGGGCGATGTTGGCGCCGCAGAAGCGTTCGATCAGGTAGATATAGAGGTCGCACGCTGAGGTGGTGCCGCCGGCGCAATACAGGTTGTCGGCGTCGGTGAGGTGTTTGTCCTGGTTGAGCTGAACCTTGGGGAAGCGTTCGCTGAAGGCGTTGAAGAAGCGCCAGTAGGTGGTCGCTTCCTTGCCGTCGAGCAGGCCGGCTTCGGCCAGCCAGAACACCCCGGTGGCTTCGCCGCACAACACGGCGCCGCGTGCATGCTGCTCACGCAACCATGGCAGCACTTGTGGGTAGCGCGTGCACAAGGCGTCGAAGTCATCCCAGAAGGCCGGTAGCACGATGATGTCGGCGTCTTCCAGGCCGCCGTCCACCGGCATGATCACATCGCTGAAGCTGCGTACCGATTGCCCGTCGGGGCTGACCAGGCGCGTTTCAAACGCGGGGGTCAGGCCCAGGCCTTGTTGCTTGCCGTAACGCAGGCTGGCGAGGTGGAAAAAATCCTTGGCTTGCATGAGGGTTGAAGCGAATACCCGATCAATGGCCAAAATGCTGACGCGCCGCAACGGCGTGGAGATTTGGTTAGACATAATTTCATTTATTCTTATAGGGGAAAGTGGTCACCAGACGGCTGGATCGTCTTATTTTTTGTCGCATGTGTCCAGTGTCCCGTGCTGCCTTCGCGGCATAGTCTCTGTGGGTTCGTCCTTGTCCGACAATCCACGCAGGTGACCCATGATTCCCAGAACCTTGTTCAGCCCGGAACACGAACTCTTCCGCGAGAGCGTGCGCACCTTCCTCGAAAAAGACGCCGCGCCGTTCCATGGGCAATGGGAGAAACAGGGCTACATCGACCGGGGTTTGTGGACCAAGGCAGGGGAGGCGGGGATGCTGTGCTCCCACCTGCCAGAAGAATATGGCGGGCTGGGTGCGGACTTTTTGTACAGCGCGGTGGTGATCGAGGAGATCAGCCGGCTGGGGCTGACCGGCATCGGTTTTTCACTGCATTCGGATATTGTTGCGCCATATATCCTGCATTACGGCAGTGAGGCGTTGAAACACAAATACCTGCCCAAGCTGATCTCCGGTGAGATGGTCACGGCCATTGCCATGACCGAGCCGGGCGCTGGTTCCGATCTGCAAGGCGTGAAGACCACCGCAGTGCTGGAGGGTGATGAGTATGTGATCAACGGCTCCAAGACCTTTATCACCAACGGTTACCTGGCGGAGCTGGTGATCGTCGTCGCCAAGACCGATCCCAAGGCCGGCGCCAAGGGCACCAGCCTGTTCCTCGTGGAAGCCGACACGCCGGGCTTCGACAAGGGCAAGCGCTTGGAGAAGGTCGGCATGAAAGCCCAGGACACATCAGAGCTGTTCTTCCAGGATGTGCGGGTGCCCAAGGAAAACCTGTTGGGCCAAGCGGGCGCGGGCTTCGCGTATCTGATGCAGGAGTTGCCTCAGGAGCGGCTGACGGTTGCGATCGGCGCTCTGTCATCCGCCGAGGCGGCGCTGGGATGGACCCTGGAATACACCCGAGAACGCAAGGCGTTCGGCAAGGCGATTGCGGACTTCCAGAACACGCGCTTCAAGCTGGCGGAGATGGCCACCGAGATTCAGATCGGTCGTGTATTCGTCGACAAGTGCATTTCGTTGCATCTGGAAGGCAAGCTGGATGTGCCCACGGCGGCGATGGCCAAGTACTGGGCCACGGACCTGCAATGCAAGGTGCTCGATGAGTGCGTGCAGTTGCACGGCGGTTACGGCTTTATGTGGGAATACCCGATTGCACGGGCGTGGGCGGATGCGCGGGTGCAGCGGATTTATGCGGGGACCAATGAGATCATGAAGGAGATTATTGCGCGGGCGCTGTGATCATGTGGTGCTTTTGAGGGCGCCATCGCAGGCAAGCCAGCTCCCACATTTGACGGTGTTCACAAATCAAAATGTGGGAGTGGCTTGCCTGCGAAAGCGGTCTACAGATCAATCAAGGAGCAGGGTTCGGGTGGTCCTTCTGAATCGCCTCAATCCCTTCCAATACCTCTTTCGACAGTTTCAGATCCGCACTGGCAATGTTGCTATCCAGTTGCTCCAGCGACGTGGCACCAATGATATTGCTGGTCACAAACGGCTGCTGCGTCACAAACGCCAATGCCATCTGCGCCGGGTCCAGGCCGTGCTCCCGTGCCAACGCCACATAACGGCTGCACGCCGCTTCAGACTGCGGGTTGAAGTAGCGGCTGAAGCGGCTGTATTCGGTCAGCCGTGCCTTGGCCGGGCGCGCACCGTTTTCATACTTGCCGCTGAGCATGCCAAACGCCAGTGGCGAATACGCCAGCAAACCGCACTGTTCACGGATCGCAACTTCCGCCAGGCCCACTTCAAAGCTGCGGTTGAGCAGGTTGTAGGGGTTCTGGATCGACACTGCGCGGGTCCAGCCACGGGCTTCAGCCAGGGCCAGGAATTTCATGGTGCCCCACGGCGTTTCGTTGGACAGGCCGATGTGGCGGATCTTGCCGGCCTTCACTTGCTCGTCCAGCGCTTCGAGGGTTTCTTCCAGCGGGGTGAGGTCGTCTTCGTCCTTGTGCTTGTAGCTCAGTTGGCCGAAGAAGTTGGTGCTGCGTTCCGGCCAGTGCAGTTGGTAGAGGTCGATCCAGTCGGTCTGCAGGCGTTTGAGGCTGGCATCCAGGGCGTCGACGATGTGCTTGCGGTTGTGGCGCAGGTGGCCATCGCGGATGTAGTCGATGGTGTTGCCGGGGCCGGCGATCTTGCTGGCCAGGATCCAGTCGGCGCGGTCGCCACGGCTTTTGAAGTAATTGCCGATGTAGCGTTCGGTGGTGGCATAGGTGTCGGCCTTGGGCGGCACCGGGTACATTTCGGCCGTGTCGAGGAAGTTGATCCCCGCGCCCTTGGCCCGCTCGATCTGCGCGAAGGCCTCTGCCTCGCTGTTCTGCTCGCCCCAGGTCATGGTGCCCAAGGCTATCGCGCTCACGTTCAGATCCGTACGGCCCAGCTGTCGATAATCCATCGGGTACTCCTTCAGGGAAAACAATCATAAAAGCAGGTTGAATTTTTTTTCGCAATCTGCATAATTGCCCACCTCTTTCTGCAGTGGAAGTGATGCGCCGCCTGCCGAAGAATCTTGCCGTTGAACGGACGCGCCGACCCGAGCCCCCGATAGCGTCTGTATCCGGCTGCCTTTGACTTGTCAAAGTACGCACTATTCAGTAAGATCCGCCGTCTAATTTACAGGGCGGCCCCTGAGGCTATTAAAGAATGACAACTTTTACTGCAAAACCGGAAACAGTTCAGCGCGACTGGTTTGTCGTCGACGCCGCTGGTCAGACCCTGGGTCGTCTGGCCACTGAAGTCGCCAGCCGTCTGCGTGGCAAGCACAAGCCTGAGTACACCCCTCACGTTGATACTGGTGACTACATTGTCATCATCAACGCTGAGCAGGTTCGTGTAACCGGCAACAAAGCAAGCGACAAAATGTACTACCGTCACTCCGGTTTCCCAGGCGGTATCAAGTCTTCCAACTTCGAAGGCCTGATTGCCAAGAAGCCTGAAGCCCCGATCGAAATCGCGGTCAAAGGCATGCTGCCTAAGGGCCCACTGGGTCGCGATATGTTTCGCAAGCTGAAAGTCTATGCGGGCGCTGTACACCCTCATGCTGCTCAGCAGCCCCAAGAACTGAAGTTTTAACGGAATAGTTCATTATGTCGGCGACTCAAAATTACGGCACTGGCCGTCGCAAAACCGCAACCGCTCGCGTTTTCCTGCGTCCGGGTACTGGTAACATCTCGATCAACAACCGCTCCCTGGACAACTTCTTCGGCCGCGAAACTGCCCGCATGGTAGTTCGTCAGCCGCTGGAACTGACCGAGACCGTTGAAAAGTTCGACATCTACGTCACCGTTATCGGTGGCGGTGTAAGTGGTCAAGCTGGCGCAATCCGCCACGGTATCACTCGCGCTCTGATGCAGTACGACGAAACCCTGCGTGGCGCTCTGCGCAAAGCTGGCTTCGTGACTCGCGATGCTCGTGAAGTTGAACGTAAGAAAGTCGGTCTGCGTAAAGCGCGTAAGCGTCCGCAGTACTCGAAGCGTTAATTCGCTTTACGTTCCACAAAAACGCCCAGCCTCCTCACGGAGCTGGGCGTTTTTTATTGCCTGCGATTTATGCATAAAAATCGCCGTGACAACTTGCCACATCCGTAGACCCCCTATACTACAAGGCCTGGAGGCTGAGCTCCCGGCAATTCCCTTGTCAGACGTGGGGCTTTTCATTACCATTCGGCAAAATTTTTATAAGTAAAGATTCAACACTTAGTAGACGCCTGATTTAACAGGCCAAAAAGCTGATGGGAGAGGACTGAATGAGCAATGACGGCGTGAATGCAGGCCGGCGTCGCTTCTTGGTAGCAGCCACATCCGTGGTGGGTGCTGCAGGAGCGGTGGGGGCTGCGGTCCCGTTCGTGGGGTCATGGTTTCCCAGTGCCAAGGCGAAAGCCGCAGGTGCACCGGTGAAGGTGAATATCAGCAAGATCGAGCCAGGGCAGCAGATGATTGCTGAATGGCGCGGCCAGCCGGTCTTCATTGTTCGTCGTACTGAGGAAATCCTGGGGAATCTCAAAAAGATCGAAGGCCAGTTGTCTGACCCCAAATCCGAGAAGTCCGACCAACCCGCCTACGCCAAGAACGAAGTGCGTTCGATCAAGCCAGAGATCCTGCTGCTGGTCGGTCTCTGTACCCACTTGGGTTGCTCGCCTACCTTCCGCCCGGAAGTGGCCCCTGTCGATCTGGGCAAGGATTGGGTCGGCGGTTATTTCTGCCCGTGCCACGGCTCGCACTACGACCTTGCTGGCCGCGTCTACAAGTCCCAGCCTGCTCCTTTGAACCTGCCGGTTCCTCCGCACACCTACGAAACTGACGACCTCATTGTCATTGGCCTCGATAAGGAGAACGCGTGATGAGCAAGTTCATGGATTGGGTGGATGCGCGCTTCCCCGCCACTAAAATGTGGGAAGACCATCTCAGCAAATATTACGCGCCGAAAAACTTCAACTTCTTCTACTTCTTCGGCTCCCTGGCATTGCTGGTGCTGGTCAACCAGATCGTCACCGGCGTGTGGTTGACGATGAGCTACACCCCGTCGGCGGAAGAGGCATTCGCCTCCGTCGAGTACATCATGCGTGACGTCGAGTACGGCTCGATCCTGCGCCTGCTGCACTCTACCGGCGCGTCAGCGTTCTTTATCGTCGTCTACCTGCACATGTTCCGTGGCCTGCTCTACGGCTCGTACCAGAAGCCCCGCGAGCTGGTGTGGGTGTTCGGCATGCTGATCTACCTGGCGCTGATGGCCGAAGCTTTCATGGGGTATCTGCTGCCATGGGGCCAGATGTCGTACTGGGGGGCCCAGGTGATCATCTCGCTGTTCGGTGCCATTCCGGTGATCGGCAACGACCTGACCCAGTGGATCCGCGGTGACTACCTGATCTCGGGCATCACCCTGAACCGCTTCTTCGCCCTGCACGTGGTGGCCTTGCCGATCGTGATCCTGGGCCTGGTGGTACTGCACATCCTGGCGCTGCACGAAGTGGGTTCCAACAACCCGGATGGCGTGGACATCAAGAAGCACAAGGACGAAAACGGCATCCCGCTGGATGGCATTCCGTTCCACCCTTACTACACCGTGAAAGACATTGTCGGCGTGGTGGTGTTCTTGTTCGTGTTCTGCTCGATCGTGTTCTTTTTCCCGGAGATGGGCGGGTATTTCCTGGAGAAGCCTAACTTCGAACAGGCCAACGCCTTCAAGACACCTGAGCACATTGCCCCAGTCTGGTACTTCACGCCGTTCTACGCGATCTTGCGGGCGATCCCCGACAAGCTCATGGGTGTGATCGCCATGGGCGCGGCCATCGCGGTGCTGTTCGTGCTGCCTTGGCTTGACCGAAGCCCGGTCAAGTCCATGCGCTACAAGGGCTGGCTGAGCAAAATCTGGCTGTGGGTGTTCTGCATCTCCTTCGTGATCCTGGGTGTGCTGGGCGTATTGGCGCCGACCCCTGAGCGTACGTTGCTGTCGCAGGTCTGCACCTTCCTGTACTTCGCCTACTTCATTCTGATGCCGTTCTACACCCGGCTCGAGAAGACCAAACCGGTTCCGGAAAGGGTGACTGGCTGATGAAAAAGTTATTCGTTGCATTGATGCTTGCGGCCTTGCCGCTACTGTCCTTCGCTGCCGAGCATGGCGGGCCGGAACTGGAAAAAGTCGATATCGACGTGTCCGACAAGGCTGCCATGCAGGATGGCGCGCGCACCTTCGCCAACTACTGCATGGGCTGTCACAGCGCCAAGTTCCAGCGTTACGAACGGGTTGCCGATGACCTCGGCATCCCCCATGAAATGATGCTGGAGAAGCTGGTGTTCACCGGCGCCAAGATCGGCGACCACATGACCATCGGCATGAAGCCTGCAGACGCCAAGACTTGGTTCGGCGCAGCACCGCCTGACTTGACCCTGGTGGCTCGTGTACGCGGCACCGACTGGCTCTACGGCTACCTGAAATCCTTCTACGAAGACCCGGCGCGTCCGTATGGCGTGAACAACCGTGTGTTCCCGAACGTCGGCATGCCTAACGTTCTGGTCGGCCTGCAAGGCAAGCAAGTGGTAGGATGCAAGCAGATCCAGGTCGTTGAAGACGGCAAGAAGCAATACGATCCGTTGACTGGCACGCCTTTGACTCATGAAGCGTGCGATCAACTGAAGATAGAAACCCCAGGTTCGTTGACAGACGAGCAGTTCGACGAGAAGGTCAAGAACCTCGTGACCTTCCTGGCCTACTCGGCCAACCCGGTCAAACTGGAGCATCAGCGCATTGGTACCTATGTGCTGCTGTACCTGGCGTTCTTCTTCGTATTCGCCTACCTGCTCAAACGCGAATACTGGAAGGATGTGCATTGATCCAACCGTAAGCAATTGCTGTTAATCTTGCGCGCCCAGCGGCATCTCTGAATACGTAGCGACCTGGTTTAACCGGTTGTTACAGGGATGCTCTCTGGGCGCGCTCGTTTTTGAGCTTTCGATAATTTCAACAAGCGAGGAGGACCGCCATGGGCGTGACCAATCGGTTGGCCTGTTACTCCGACCCCGCCGACCACTATTCCCACCGAGTACGCATCGTGCTCGCAGAGAAGGGTGTCAGCGCCGAGATCATCAGTGTGGAGGCGGGCCGTCAGCCGCCAAAACTGATCGAAGTGAACCCTTACGGCAGCTTGCCCACCCTGGTCGATCGTGACCTGGCGCTGTGGGAGTCGACCGTGGTGATGGAATACCTGGATGAGCGTTACCCGCATCCGCCTTTGCTGCCGGTGTACCCGGTGGCGCGTGCCAACAGCCGCCTGCTGATCCATCGGATCCAGCGTGACTGGTGCGGGCTGGTGGATGTGATTCTGGATTCGCGTACAAAGGAAGCTGTTCGGGTGCAGGCGCGTAAGGAATTGCGCGAGAGCCTGACCGGCGTTTCGCCATTGTTCGCCGATAAGCCTTTTTTCCTCAGTGAGGAACAAAGTTTGGTGGATTGCTGCCTATTACCGATACTCTGGCGCTTGCCGATTCTCGGTATTGAACTGCCGCGGCCTGCCAAGCCGCTGCTTGATTACATGGAGCGCCAGTTTGCGCGTGAGGCTTTCCAGGCAAGTCTGTCTGGTGTCGAACGCGATATGCGCTAAGGCTTAAGGAGCCGCTGATGAACTCCAGTCGACCCTACTTGGTCCGCGCGCTCTATGAGTGGATTGTGGACAACGATTGCACCCCGCACATGCTGGTCAATTCCGAATTTCCTGCGGTTCAGGTACCGGAGGGTTTCGCCAGTGATGGGCAGATTGTGTTGAACGTATCGCCGAGTGCCGTGCGCCACCTGCACATGGACAACGAAGCCGTGAGCTTCGAAGGGCGTTTTGGCGGCGTGCCGCATACGCTGTTCGTGCCGATTGGCGCCATCCTCGGCATCTATGCCCGGGAGAACGGCCAAGGCATGGTGTTCGATCTGGAGTCGCCTTTCGAGGGTGACGAATCGATCGAAAACGAAGACGGCGATGATCAGCCGCCACCGGATTCCGAGCCACCGCGCCCCAGCGGCCGGCCGAGCCTGAAGGTGGTGAAATAACGCGCGTCTCTCTCGGGATGCGCTGAAAAAATGCCTCGACTTGTGTCGGGGTATTTTTTTGCGCGAAGGATAGGGATGAAAGTCGCGCCTGGACGGTGATCGTACAACCACCATGGGCTATGATGCGTGCTCAAGCTCACCGAGAAAGATGATCCATCATGGAAAACGCCAACACCGCCCCTCGTCTTCCCCGCAAGCGCCGCAGCCTTGCCCAGGAATTGGTCACGGTGTTGTCCGAGCAAATCCGCGACGGCCAGCTCAAGCGAGGCGACAAGTTGCCCACCGAGTCGGCGATCATGGACGCCCATGGGGTGAGCCGCACGGTGGTGCGTGAAGCCATTTCACGCTTGCAGGCGGCGGGGCAGGTTGAAACCCGGCATGGTATCGGCACCTTTGTGCTGGATACGCCGAGCCCGAGCGGTTTCCGTATCGACCCGGCCACTGTGGTTACTTTGCGTGACGTGCTGGCGATCCTGGAGCTGCGCATCAGCCTGGAAGTGGAGTCGGCAGGCCTGGCCGCATTGCGCCGCAGCGACGAGCAACTGGCCGCCATGCGTGCGGCGCTCGATGCCCTGAATGAAAGCGCGGCTCACGCCGGTGACGCGGTGGCCTCCGACTTTGCATTCCACCTGGAAATTGCCCTGTCCACCGGCAACCGCTACTTCACCGACATCATGACCCACCTGGGCACCAGCATCATTCCACGCACCCGCCTGAATTCGGCGCGCCTGGCCCATGATGACCAGCAGCACTACATGGGGCGCTTGAGTCGTGAGCATGAAGAGATTTATGAAGCGATTGCACGTCAGGACTCGGATGCGGCGCGGGCGGCCATGAGGTTGCATTTGACCAATAGCCGCGAGCGGCTGCGCCACGCCCATGAGGAGGCAGAAGCGCAGCGCGGTTGAAGGCTGCACCGACCTAATGTGGGACCCGGGCTTGCCCGCGATAGTGTCGCCTCGGTATGGCTGATGGACCGAGGTGCCTGCATCGCCGGCAAGCCGGCTCCTACTAGTTGGCGGGTTGGTTTGGCTTGTAGTCCTTGAGCAGCAGGTAAGTGCTCCACCCCCACCAATCATTCGTCCAGTGCTTGTCGTTCAGGTCATTCACGTCCTTGCGACGCAATACCTTGTCTCCCTCCGCCTTGAACAGCGGCGAAAAATTATTCGCCGGGTTCTGCGCCGCATTCAGGTCCGGCACATACAGCGGCGCCTTGAAGTTGGCCGGGGAGGGCGCGACACCGCTGATGAAGGTGTCGAAAATTTCAGCCGCCGAAGCCTGCACCGCACGTTTGACCTGCACCCGATTGTCCGCATCAATCGCGTCGAAGTAGCGTTTGTCCCCATACGCGTGCCATTGATCGCCCATGGCATTGCGCACCTTGAGCCCGAACTTGCTGTCTTCGTCATGCATGAAGCGGCTGATCAGCGAGCCCAACTCACCTGGCGTCACCACAGCTGCCAGTTGTTTACGCGGTACACGCAGATGGCCGGCCGAGAACAGATCGGTCAAAAAGTGATCAGCAAAACTGTTCATGGCGTACGCCAGTTCCAGCGCCTGGTCGGTGCCGGTCTGGTGCGCCACGACGGCTTGTTGCAGTGCCGCCGTGTGCCCCGCCAGATAGGCCGACAGCGCCCATTCGCCGAAGTGGTCGGCATTGTCCGCCGCCAGTTTCAGGTAACGTCCCAATGGAATCAGCGCCGAAACCGCGCTGCCGCCGCCAGTGATGCGGTTCCATTCCTCGGACAACGTATCACCCAAGGCGTCATAGGCTTCATGGGCTTGTTTTCCATCCTTGATCGCCTGCTTGACCGCAGTGATCTCCTTTTGCATCACCGCGAGGATCTTGTGCGCTTCTTCCCGCGAGGCGGGCAGTACGGCGAGAGTATTGAAGGCCGCGGTAAAGCGTTGGACGCGTTCGGCGGGGGAGGCGCCATCGCTGATCGGTTGACCGGGAATGCCATAGAAGTCGCCGCCCAGGGCGATCACTTGGCCATAGGTCAACGCCAGCCCGTTGGGCAGGTGCAACTCGACTTGATGGGCGGGAATCGCCGGGGCGTCCTTGACGAAGCGCAACAGGGTTTCATCGCCGATGGCCGTGTGTTCTCCGCCTTCGAAGCGCAGAGTCGGTGGGTTCTTTTCGGGTGCTGCGAGTTCAAGACCTGACATGTTAGCTCCTTGCTATGTCGTAGGAATCTTCCGTAATAACTGTATGTATATACAGTTAAATCGAGCATAGAGGAAAAAATTCCTGCGTCAAGAAGGCGCGCATTCAAAGCGCCCACAATGAAGTCTGATGAATTGCAGTTGACGAATCTTTTTATAGTTGTACGATGACGTACGACATCACCAAAACCAACAACAACCTTTCGATAGAAAGTCTTCGCCCAGGGTGTTCGAATAATGAATCCACAAGAACTGAAGTCCATCCTCTCCCACGGTCTGCTGTCTTTCCCGGTGACCGATTTCAACGCCCAGGGTGACTTTCACCAGGCGGGTTACATCAAGCGTCTGGAATGGCTGGCTCCTTACGGCGCTACCGCCTTGTTCGCTGCCGGCGGCACCGGTGAGTTTTTCTCCCTCGCTGCCAGTGAATATTCCCAAGTGGTGAAAACCGCGGTTGATACCTGCGCCACCAGCGTGCCGATCCTGGCCGGTGTCGGCGGCTCGACTCGCCAGGCCATCGAATACGCCCAGGAAGCCGAGCGCCTCGGCGCCAAAGGCCTGCTGCTGCTGCCGCACTACCTCACCGAAGCCAGCCAGGACGGCGTTGCCGCCCACGTTGAGGCTGTGTGCAAGTCGGTCAAGATCGGTGTGGTGGTCTACAACCGTAACGTCTGCCGCTTGACCGCGCCGCTGCTGGAACGCCTGGCCGAGCGCTGCCCGAACCTGATCGGCTACAAGGATGGCCTGGGCGATATCGAGTTGATGGTGGCGATCCGTCGCCGCCTCGGTGATCGTTTCAGTTACCTCGGTGGCCTGCCGACGGCAGAGGTTTACGCCGCTGCCTACAAGGCCCTGGGCGTACCGGTGTACTCCTCGGCGGTGTTCAACTTCATCCCGAAAACCGCGATGGACTTCTACCACGCGATTGCCAAGGACGATCACGCCACCGTTTCCAAGATCATCGACGACTTCTTCCTGCCGTACCTGGACATCCGCAACCGCAAGGCCGGGTATGCCGTGAGCATCGTCAAGGCCGGTGCAAAAATCGCCGGCTACGACGCAGGCCCGGTGCGCACGCCGCTGACCGACCTGTTGCCGGAAGAATATGAAGCCCTGGCCGCGCTGATCGACAAGCAAGGCGCGCAATAACTTATCAACAAGGCCGCTGAGAGATCAGCGGCCTTTTGCGTCAGGAGAAGATTCGTGTCCCAAGCTCAACGTTTTGATAACTACATCAATGGCCAATGGGTGGCCGGTGCCGACTATTGCGTCAACCTCAACCCCTCGGAGTTGTCCGATGTCATTGGCGAATACGCCAAGGCGGATGTTGCCCAAGTCAACGCCGCTATCGACGCAGCCCGCGCGGCATTCCCGGCCTGGTCTACGTCCGGGATCCAGGCGCGCCATGACGCCCTGGATAAAGTCGGCAGCGAAATCCTCGCGCGCCGCGAAGAACTCGGCACCCTGCTGGCCCGTGAAGAGGGCAAGACCCTGCCCGAAGCCATCGGCGAAGTGACCCGCGCCGGTAACATCTTCAAGTTCTTTGCCGGTGAGTGCCTGCGCCTGTCCGGCGACTACGTGCCGTCGGTTCGTCCGGGCGTGAACGTCGAAGTCACCCGTGAAGCCCTGGGGGTGGTCGGCCTGATCACGCCGTGGAACTTCCCGATCGCCATCCCCGCCTGGAAAATCGCCCCGGCCCTGGCCTACGGCAACTGCGTGGTGATCAAGCCGGCTGAATTGGTACCGGGCTGCGCTTGGGCACTGGCCGAAATCATTTCCCGTGCGGGCTTCCCGGCTGGCGTGTTCAACCTGGTGATGGGCAGCGGCCGCGTGGTCGGCGATGTATTGGTCAACAGCCCGAAAGTCGATGGCATCAGCTTCACCGGCTCCGTCGGCGTGGGTCGTCAGATCGCCGTCAGTTGCGTTTCGCGCCAGGCCAAAGTGCAGCTGGAAATGGGCGGCAAGAACCCGCAGATCATTCTCGACGACGCCGACCTCAAGCAGGCCGTCGAGCTGTCGGTGCAGAGCGCGTTCTACTCCACCGGCCAACGTTGCACCGCCTCCAGCCGCCTGATCGTCACCGCCGGGATTCACGACCAATTCGTCGCGGCGATGGCTGAGCGCATGAAGTCGATCAAGGTCGGCCACGCGCTGAAAAGCGGCACCGACATCGGCCCAGTGGTTTCCCAGGCGCAATTGGACCAGGACCTCAAGTACATCGACATCGGCCAAAGCGAAGGTGCGCGGTTGGTCAGCGGTGGCGGCCTGGTCACCTGTGACACCGAAGGCTACTACCTGGCCCCAACGTTGTTTGCCGACAGCGAAGCGGCCATGCGCATCAGCCGTGAAGAGATCTTCGGGCCGGTGGCCAACGTTGTGCGCGTGGCGGATTACGAAGCGGCGCTGGCCATGGCCAACGACACCGAGTTCGGTTTGTCGGCGGGCATTGCCACCACCTCGCTCAAATATGCCAACCACTTCAAGCGCCACTCCCAGGCCGGGATGGTGATGGTCAACCTGCCGACCGCCGGTGTGGACTACCACGTTCCGTTCGGTGGCCGTAAGGGTTCATCCTATGGGTCGCGTGAGCAAGGTCGCTATGCGCAAGAGTTCTACACCGTGGTGAAGACCAGCTACATCGGTTCGTAACTCGCAGCCCCCTATGACGGGGGCTGATTCCCTGTAGGAGCGAGCTTGCTCGCGAAAAACGTCAACGAATACGCGGACATTCAGGATGTGCGCGGTGCTTTTGAGGTTTTCGCGAGCAAGCTCGCTCCTACAGTGGGCAGCAACACACCACCATTACCCGCAAAAAAAATAATTAGTGGGAGTACTTCTACATGCAAGCGACCAAGCCGACCCACGTCCGCTATTTGATCCTGCTCATGCTGTTCCTGGTGACCACGATCAACTACGCCGACCGGGCCACTATCGCCATCGCGGGCTCCAGCCTGCAAAAAGACCTCGGCATCGACGCGGTCACCCTCGGTTACATCTTCTCTGCATTCGGTTGGGCCTACGTGGCCGGGCAAATTCCCGGTGGCTGGTTGCTGGACCGGTTCGGTTCCAAGAAAGTCTATGCGCTGAGCATCTTCACCTGGTCACTGTTCACCGTGCTGCAAGGCTATGTCGGTGAGTTTGGTGTCTCCACCGCCGTGGTTGCGCTGTTTATGCTGCGCTTTATGGTGGGCCTGGCCGAAGCGCCTTCGTTTCCCGGAAATGCCCGTATTGTGGCGGCATGGTTTCCTACGGCTGAGCGCGGTACGGCTTCAGCGATCTTCAACTCGGCGCAGTACTTCGCCACGGTGCTGTTTGCGCCACTGATGGGCTGGATTGTCTACCGCTTTGGCTGGCAGCACGTGTTTATCGTGATGGGTGTGATCGGCATCGTGTTTTCGCTGATCTGGCTGAAAGTTATCCACAGCCCGCGCCAGCACCCGCTGATCAACGAAGCTGAGTTCAATCACATCGCCGCCAATGGCGCGATGGTCGATATGGATCAGGACAAAGGCAAGGGTAAGAAAACCGACGGGCCGAAGTGGGATTACATCCGCCAGTTGCTGACCAACCGCATGATGCTCGGCGTGTACCTAGGCCAGTATTGCATCAACGGTATCACCTACTTTTTCCTCACATGGTTCCCGGTGTACCTGGTGCAGGACCGTGGCATGACCATCCTCAAGGCCGGTTTCATCGCCTCGTTGCCGGCGATCTGCGGGTTTATCGGCGGCGTGCTCGGCGGGGTGGTTTCGGATTACCTGCTGCGCAAGGGTCATTCCCTGACCTTCGCCCGTAAAGCGCCGATCATTGGTGGCCTGCTGATCTCCAGCAGCATCGTGGCCTGCAACTACGTGGATATCGAGTGGATGGTGGTGGGCTTCATGGCCTTGGCCTTCTTCGGTAAAGGCGTTGGCGCACTGGGCTGGGCGGTAGTCTCCGACACCTCGCCGAAACAAATCGCCGGCCTCAGTGGTGGCTTGTTCAACACCTTCGGTAACCTCGCGTCGATCACTACACCTATTGTGATCGGCTACATCATCAGCACCACCGGCTCGTTCAAATGGGCCCTGGTGTTTGTCGGCGCCAATGCGCTGGTGGCGGTGTTCAGCTACCTGGTCATCGTTGGGCCGATCAAACGTGTCGTCCTCAAAGAGCCGCCTACCAAAGGGCCTGAGTTGACCAACCTAACCGAAGCGCATTCCTGAGGGGCCGTGTGATGCAGTTGATTGAACATGCCGACTCGCCGCGCTCGATTCGTTTGCACGAACGCGACAACGTGGTGATCGTGGTCAATGACCAGGGCGTACCGGCCGGGACCGAATTCCCGGACGGCCTGGTGACCGTGGATTTCATCCCCCAGAGCCACAAGGTGACCCTGGAAGACATCCCCGAAGGCGGCCAGATTATTCGCTACGGCCAGACCATCGGCTATGCCCTGGCGCCGATTCCGCGTGGTAGTTGGGTGCAGGAAGATCAACTGCGCATGCCCACCGCGCCGCCGTTGGACAGCTTGCCGCTCTCCACCGAGGTGCCTGAGGCCCAGGCACCCTTGGAAGGGTTTACCTTCGAGGGTTACCGCAACGCGGATGGCACGGTGGGTACGCGCAATATCCTTGGCATCACCACCACGGTGCAGTGCGTGACTGGCGTGCTGGACCATGCGGTCAAGCGCATCAAGGACGAATTGCTGCCCAAGTACCCGCATGTCGATGACGTGGTGGCGCTGACCCACAGCTACGGCTGTGGTGTGGCGATCACTGCGACCGATGCCTACATCCCGATCCGCACGGTACGCAACCTGGCGCGCAATCCGAACCTGGGTGGCGAAGCCCTGGTGATCAGCCTGGGCTGCGAGAAACTGCAGGCCGGACAGGTGATGCACGACAACGACAGCTCGGTTGACCTGAGTGAGCCCTGGCTGTATCGGCTGCAGGATTCCAGCCACGGCTTTACCGAGATGATCGAGCAGATCATGGAACTGGCCGAGACGCGCCTGAAGAAACTCGACCAGCGCCGCCGGGAAACCGTGCCGGCGTCGGAGCTGATTCTGGGCATGCAGTGCGGCGGCAGTGATGCGTTTTCCGGTATCACCGCCAACCCGGCGCTGGGCTATGCCTCGGATTTGCTGTTGCGGGCCGGCGCGACGGTGATGTTTTCCGAAGTGACCGAAGTCCGCGATGCTATCTACCTGCTGACGTCTCGCGCTGAAAGCGAGGCGGTTGCCCAGGAACTGGTGCGCGAGATGGACTGGTATGACCGTTATTTGGCCAAGGGCGAGGCGGATCGCAGCGCCAACACCACGCCGGGCAACAAGAAGGGCGGGTTGTCGAACATTGTCGAGAAGTCCCTGGGCTCTATCGTCAAATCCGGCAGCAGTGCGATCAATGGGGTGCTCGGGCCAGGCGAGCGTTTCAAGGGCAAGGGCCTGATCTTCTGCGCCACGCCGGCCAGTGACTTTGTATGCGGCACATTGCAACTGGCGGCGGGGATGAACCTGCATGTGTTCACCACCGGGCGTGGTACGCCGTATGGGCTGGCGATGGCGCCGGTGGTGAAGGTGTCGACGCGCACGGAGCTGGCGCAGCGTTGGCCGGACCTGATCGATATCGACGCGGGGCGTATTGCCACGGGACGGGCGAGCATAGAGGAACTGGGTTGGGAGTTGTTTCACTTCTACCTGGATGTAGCCAGTGGCAGGAAGCAGACGTGGGCGGAGCATCACAAGCTGCACAACGACATCACGTTATTCAACCCTGCCCCCATTACCTGAGACTGAGTCGCCTGCTTCGCGAGCAAGCCCGCTCCCACACTTGACCGCATTCTCCTGTTGAAAATCGGTCGGAATGTGGGAGCGGGCTTGCTCGCGAAGGCGTCCTACCAGACGCCGCAGGGCTGCATGGCTTATCATTAGCCACCTAACGACGCTCACCAAGGTTCTCCCCGGCATGCTGGCAATTTTCCTCACCACCCTCACCATCACCGCGCCGGTGTTTGCCATGCTGTTTCTCGGTGTGCTGCTCAAGCGCATCAACTGGATCAACGACAACTTCATCCACACGGCCTCGTCCCTGGTTTTCAACGTCACCATGCCGGCGCTGCTGTTCCTCGGCATCTTGCATGCCGACCTGCACTCGGCGCTCAAGCCGGGCCTGCTGATCTACTTTGCAGTCGCCACCTTGCTCAGCTTTGCGCTGGCCTGGGGCTGGGCGATCTTTCGTTGCCCGCGTGAAGACCGGGGTATCTACACCCAGGGCGCGTTTCGCGGCAACAACGGGGTGATAGGCCTGGCACTGGCCGCCAGTATGTATGGCGACTATGGCATCTCCCTCGGCGCGATTCTCGCGGCGCTGGTGATCCTGTTCTACAACACCCTGTCGACCATCGTGTTGGCGGTGTACAGCCCGGTGATCAAGTCCGATCCGTGGAGCATCTGCAAAAGTGTGGTGGCCAACCCGCTGATCATCAGCGTGATCGTGGCGGCGCCGTTCGCTTATTTTCAGATTGGCCTGCCTGGCTGGTTGGAAAAATCCATGCAGTATCTGGCTGATACTACGTTGCCGTTGGCCTTGATCTGCATTGGCGGCACCTTGTCGCTCGCAGCGTTGCGTAAGAGCGGCAATAGGGCGCTGAGCGCGAGTTTGATGAAAATGGTCTGGCTGCCGGTAGCGGCGACCTTGGGCGCGTGGTTGCTGGGCTTTCGCGGGCCGGAGCTGGGGATTCTGTTCCTGTACTTCGGTGCGCCGACCGCAGCCGCCAGTTTTGTGATGGCCAGGGCGGCCGAGGGTAATCATGAACTGGCGGCGGCGATTATCGTGATCACCACCTTGATGGCGGCGGTGACCACGAATATCGGGATCTTCGTGTTGCAGGCCGGCGGCTGGGTGTAGGAGCGAGCTTGCTCGCGAAAACCCCAAGAGCGCGTCGGTTACTCAGATTGCCCGCGTATTCGTTGACGATTTTCGCGAGCAAGCTCGCTCCTACACAGGTGCCTGGTAGGTGTCGATCACTTCCTGCGCCGCGCGGAACGCATCAATCGCCGCCGGCACACCGGCATACACCGCGCAATGCAGCAACGCCTCGCGGATCTCTTCCACGGTGCAACCGTTGTTCAGTGCGCCGCGCACATGGCCCTTCAGCTCCTGCGGGCACTTGAGCGCGGTCAGGGCGGCGAGGGTGATCAGGCTACGGGTTTTCAGCGGCAATCCTTCGCGGTTCCACACACTGCCCCAGGCATGTTCATTGACGAAATCCTGCAGCGGCTGGGTGAACTCGGTGGCATTGCCCAGGGCGCGGTCGACGAATACATCGCCCATGACTTGGCGACGCATCTCAACCCCGGGCTTTTTCTGATCGGTCATTGCGATTCCCTCTTGTGTTGGCGGCGCCAGGCTCGCAGCGTGCTGAACAACAGAAAAGCCACCAGCACTGGCAGGACGTAGTACAGCATCAGGTGTTCAAGCTTGGTGGCCAGGGGCATGCCCGTGGTGAACGCCATTACATGCAGCCCGTACGCCAGGTACAGGCCCAGCAGCACCAGGCCTTCGGCGCGGGTCACGCGGTAGCCGGTGTAGAACACCGGCAGGCACAGCACGACTACACCGAGCATCACCGGCAGGTCGAAATCCAGGGCATTGGGCGATACCGACAGCGGCGAGGGCGCGAGCAGGGCCGTCAGGCCCAATACGCCCAGCAGGTTGAACAGGTTGCTGCCGATCACGTTGCCCACGGCGATTTCCCGCTCGCCGCGCAGGGCGGCAATCAACGAGGTCGCCAGGCATGGCAGCGAGGTGCCCACGCCGATCAGAGTCAGGCCGATCACACGTTCCGACAGGCCCAGGTCGCTCGCCACATCCACCGCCGCGCCCAACAGCAAATGGCCGGCCAGCACCAGGATCAGCAACCCGCCGAGCATCAGCAGCACGCTGCTCAGCCAGGGCGCGCGGGCTACGGTGTCCAGCGTGCGGGGGCGGCGGGAATGGCGGGTCTGGTAGTGCAGCACGCCGAGGTAGGCGACCAGGGCAACCAGCAGCAGCAGGCCGTCGACCGGTGTGAGTGCTTCATTGGCAGCTAGGGTGAACACCAGCAGCGCGGCCAGGATCATCACCGGAATATCCAGGCGCACCAGTTGGCGCGAAACCCGCAGCGGAATGATCAGCGCCGACAGGCCCAGGGTTACAAGGATGTTGAAGATGCTGCTGCCGATCACACTGCCCACCGCGATATCGGTGTTGCCGGCCAGGGTGGCTTGCAGGCTGACGGTCATCTGCGGCGCGCTGCTGCCGAAGGCGACGATTGTCAGGCCGATGATCAGCGGTCGCACCTTGAGGCTCGCCGCCAGGCGCACGGCGGCGCGCACCAGGATTTCGGCGCCGATGATCAGTAGCACCAGGCCGCTGACCAATTCCAGCAGACTCCAGGGCGAGAGGGCGGTTAATCCGAAAATGGCCTGGGCTCCGTTTAGTTGCTTAGCGCTTGTACGCGCACTCGCGCCGTACCGCTGCTGATCATACCCAGCTGCTCGGCCGCCTTGCGTGAAAGATCGATCAGGCGCCCACGGGTATGCGGGCCGCGATCATTGATGCGGACAACCACGGATTTGTCGTTGTCGAGATTGGTGACCTTGACCTGGGTGCCGAACGGCAATTGCCGGTGGGCGGCGGTCAGGGCGTTCTGGTTGAAGGGTTCACCGCTGGCGGTCTTTTTGCCATGGTGCCGGGCGCCATAATAGGAGGCAGTGCCGGTTTCGTCGTAGCCGTTGGGGTTGATGACGCCGCTGGCGCAGCCGGCCAACAGGGAGAACAGGGCCAGGAGGCCGAGTAGACGCTTCATTCAAGGAGTCCCCGCTTTAAATGTGGGAGCGGGCTCGCTCGCGAATACGGTGTGTCAGCTACATACTGCTTTACTGATCCACCGCATTCGCGAGCAAGCCCGCTCCCACAAGGGATCCGGGTTGGAGGTGAAATCCCGCCCGGACCATTCATCGCTATCAGCCTTCGAGCTTGCTTTTCAGCAATTCGTTCACCTGCTGCGGGTTGGCCTTGCCCTTGGAGGCTTTCATCGCCTGGCCCACAAAGAAGCCGAACATCTTGCCGCGCTTGGCTTCGTCTGCCGCACGGTATTGCTCGACCTGATCGGCGTTGGCCGCGAGCATTTCATCCAATACGGCCGAGATCGCGCCGCTGTCGGTGACTTGCTTGAGGCCACGCTTCTCGATGATCTCGTCCGCGCTGCCTTCGCCTGCGGCCATGGCTTCAAACACTGTCTTGGCGATCTTGCCGGAGATGGTGTTGTCCTTGATTCGCAGCAGCATGCCGCCCAACTGCTCGGCGGTGACCGGGGCTTCGTCGATTTCCAGGCCTTGTTTGTTCAACAGGCTGCCCAGTTCAACCATCACCCAGTTGGCCGCCAGCTTGGCGTCGCCGGCAATGCTTACGACTTTTTCGAAGTAGTTGGCTTGTTCACGGCTGGAGGCCAAGACACTGGCATCGTAGACCGACAGGCCGAACTGCGCCTGGAAGCGCTCGCGTTTCTGCTGTGGCAGTTCCGGCAGGGTGGCGCGCACGTCATTGAGGAACGAGTCCTCGATGACCACCGGCAATAGGTCCGGATCCGGGAAGTAACGGTAGTCGTTGGCTTCCTCTTTGCTGCGCATGGCGCGGGTTTCGTCTTTGTTCGGGTCGTACAGGCGCGTTTGCTGGATGACCTTGCCGCCGTCTTCGATCAGCTCGATCTGGCGACGCACTTCGCTGTTGATCGCCTTCTCGATGAAGCGGAACGAGTTGACGTTCTTGATCTCGCAGCGAGTGCCGTACTCGGCTTGACCCTTTGGACGGATCGACACGTTGCAGTCGCAACGCAGCGAACCTTCGGCCATGTTGCCGTCGCAAATGCCCAGGTAACGCACCAGCGCGTGGATGGTCTTGACGTAGGCCACGGCTTCCTTGGCGCTGCGCATGTCCGGTTCGGAGACGATCTCCAGCAGCGGCGTGCCAGCACGGTTCAGGTCGATGCCGGTAGAGCCGATAAACTCTTCGTGCAGGCTCTTGCCGGCATCTTCTTCCAGGTGCGCACGGGTGACACCGACGCGCTTGATGGTGCCGTCTTCCAGGGGGATGTCCAGGTGGCCCTTGCCGACGATCGGCAGTTCCATCTGGCTGATCTGGTAGCCCTTGGGCAGGTCCGGGTAGAAGTAGTTCTTGCGCGCGAACACGTTGTGCTGGCCGATCTCGGCGTCAATCGCCAGGCCGAACATCACCGCCATGCGCACCGCTTCCTGGTTCAGCACCGGCAGTACGCCGGGCATGCCCAGGTCAACCAGGCTGGCCTGGGTGTTCGGTTCGGAGCCGAACGTGGTGGCGCTACCGGAGAAAATCTTCGATTGGGTGGCGAGCTGGGTATGAATCTCCAGCCCGATCACAACTTCCCATTGCATAGTGTTCTCCTCAGAAGCCGGTAGGGGTGCGAGTGTGCCAGTCGGTGTTCAACTGGTACTGGTGCGCCACATTGAGCAGGCGGCCTTCCTGGAAATACGGGGCGAGCAATTGCACGCCGACCGGCAGGCCATCGACGAAACCGGCAGGCATGGACAAGCCCGGCAGGCCCGCGAGGTTGGCGGTGATGGTGTACAGGTCTTCGAGGTACGCAGCCACCGGGTCGCCGTTCTTGGCGCCGAGCTTCCAGGCCGGGTTCGGCGTGGTTGGGCCGAGGATCACGTCGACCTGTTCAAAGGCGGCCATGAAGTCGTTCTTCACCAGGCGACGGATTTTCTGCGCCTTGAGGTAGTACGCGTCGTAGTAGCCGGCCGACAGGGCGTAGGCACCGACCATGATCCGGCGTTGCACTTCGGCACCGAAACCTTCGCCACGGGAGCGCTTATAAAGGTCGGTGAGGTCTTTCGGGTTTTCGCAGCGATAGCCGAAACGCACGCCGTCGAAACGCGACAGGTTGGAGGAAGCTTCTGCCGGCGCGATCACGTAGTAGGCAGGAATCGCGTGCTGGTTGTTCGGCAGGCTGATTTCCTTGATCACGGCACCCAGGCTTTCCAGGGTCTTGACGCTGTTATGCACCAGTTCAGCAATGCGCGGGTCGAGACCGGCGCTGAAGTATTCCTTCGGCACGCCGATGCGCAGGCCCTTGAGCGAGGTGTTCAGGCTGGCACTGTAGTCCGGCACTGGTTCATCGATGCTGGTGGAGTCCTGTTTATCGAAGCCTGCCATGCCTTGTAACAAAATTGCGCAGTCTTCGGCGGTGCGCGCCAGAGGGCCGCCCTGATCGAGGCTGGAGGCGTAGGCGATCATGCCCCAACGGGAAACGCGACCGTAGGTCGGCTTCAAGCCGGTGAGGTTGGTGAAGGCCGCAGGCTGGCGGATCGAGCCGCCCGTGTCGGTGGCCGTAGCCGCCGGCAGGAAGCGCGCGGCAACCGCGGCCGCCGACCCGCCGGACGAACCGCCGGGCACGTGCTCCAGGTTCCACGGGTTTTTCACCGCGCCGTAGTAGCTCGACTCGTTGGCCGAACCCATGGCGAATTCGTCCATGTTGGTCTTGCCCAGGGTCACAGCCCCGGCGGCAGCCAGCTTGGACACCACGGTGGCGTCGTAAGGCGCCTTGAAGTTGTCGAGCATCTTCGAGCCGCAACTGGTGCGAATGCCCTGGGTGCAGAACAGGTCTTTGTGGGCGATTGGAGCGCCCAGCAGCGCGCCACTTTCACCGTTGGCGCGACGTGCGTCGGCGGCCTTGGCCTGGCTCAGGGCCAGTTCTTCGGTGAGGCTGATGAAGCTGTTGACCTTTGGATCGTGCTCGGCGATGCGCGCCAGCAGGGTCTTGGTCAGCTCTTCGGAAGAAAACTTTTTGTCGGCGAGACCGCGGGCGATCTCGGCCAGAGTCATGTGATGCATTGCAGGCTCTTTCCCTTTAGTCGATGACTTTCGGAACCAGGTACAGGCCGTTTTCGACCGCTGGCGCGATGGACTGGTAGGCCTCGCGATTATTACTCTCGGTCACGACGTCTGCGCGCAGGCGCTGGCTGGCTTCCAGCGGGTGAGCCAGGGGCTCGATACCGTCGGTATTCACGGCCTGCATTTGGTCGACCAGCCCGAGAATGCTGTTCAGGGCTGCGGTGGTCTGTGGAAGATCGGCATCATTGAGGCCAAGCGAGGCCAGGTGCGCGATTTTTTCCACGTCGGAGCGTTCAAGCGTCATGGGAATCTCCAGTGGAAAACAGAACGGAGGCTGTCCGTGTGTTAGATTGTCGGAACACTACCGCATTTCTACGGTCTTACGGCCGCGATTGTGGGGTTAGGTGCACAGAAAGTCGGCCAATTTAGCACATTGGCGCCTTGCCCAAAATCCCTGTCGTTGTTAGAGTTTGCCGCACTTTTTTACCCACGCGTTGCCTAGGGTCCCTTTCCCATGTTCAAGAAACTGCGTGGCATGTTTTCCAGCGATCTTTCCATTGACCTGGGCACTGCCAACACCCTTATTTACGTGCGCGAGCGCGGTATCGTCCTGAATGAGCCATCGGTTGTGGCTATTCGGACGCACGGTAACCAGAAAAGTGTCGTTGCCGTCGGCACCGAGGCCAAGCGCATGCTCGGCCGTACACCGGGCAATATTGCCGCCATTCGTCCGATGAAAGACGGCGTGATCGCCGACTTCAGCGTCTGCGAGAAGATGCTGCAGTACTTCATCAACAAGGTTCACGAAAACAGTTTCCTGCAGCCCAGCCCCCGTGTGCTGATCTGCGTTCCGTGCAAATCCACCCAGGTTGAGCGCCGTGCCATCCGTGAATCGGCCCTTGGCGCCGGTGCCCGTGAAGTGTTCCTGATCGAAGAGCCAATGGCGGCTGCGATCGGTGCCGGCCTGCCGGTTGAAGAAGCACGCGGTTCGATGGTGGTGGATATCGGTGGTGGTACCACTGAAATCGCCCTGATCTCCCTGAACGGTGTGGTGTATGCCGAATCCGTCCGCGTCGGCGGCGACCGTTTCGACGAAGCGATCATCACCTATGTACGTCGTAACTACGGCAGCCTGATCGGTGAATCCACCGCTGAGCGCATCAAGCAGGAAATCGGCACCGCCTACCCAGGCGGCGAAGTGCGCGAAGTTGACGTGCGCGGTCGCAACCTGGCCGAAGGCGTTCCACGTGCCTTCACCCTGAACTCCAATGAAGTGCTGGAAGCTCTGCAAGAGTCTTTGGCCACCATCGTTCAGGCGGTGAAAAGCGCCCTGGAGCAATCGCCGCCGGAACTGGCTTCCGACATCGCCGAGCGTGGCCTGGTGCTGACCGGTGGTGGCGCCTTGCTGCGCGACCTCGACAAGCTGCTGGCCCAAGAGACTGGCCTGCCGGTGATCGTTGCCGAAGACCCGCTGACCTGCGTTGCCCGTGGCGGTGGTCGTGCACTGGAAATGATGGATAAACACACCATGGACCTGCTCTCCAGCGAATAAGTCATTGCTGGTTAGCCCATGTTTCGCCCGCAGGCAGCACTTTGCAGTGCTGCCTGTTGGCGTTTATCTTCTTCAATCTGCATCCAGGCCGGTTAGATGCCGTATGAATAAAGAGAACATTTGCCTGGGAGGAGCGGCTTATTAAACCGCTTTTCGCCAAAGGCCCCTCATTGGGCGTGCGCCTGTTGGTGCTGGTCGTGCTTTCGGTCGCGCTGATGGTGGTCGATGCCCGCTTTGCACTGCTCAAGCCCGTGCGCAGCCAGATGTCGCTGGTGTTGATGCAGACTTACTGGATCACCGACCTGCCGCAACGTCTGTACCAGGGCGTGGCCAGCCAATTTGGCAGCCGCACCGAACTGGTCGCCGAAAACGAAAAACTCAAGACCGAAAACCTGCTGTTGCAGGGGCGCATGCAAAAGCTCGCGGCCCTCACCGAGCAGAACGTTCGGCTGCGCGAGTTGCTCAATTCTTCCGCGCTGGTCAACGAAAAGGTCGAAGTGGCCGAGTTGATCGGCATGGACCCCAACCCCTTCACCCATCGCATCATCATCAACAAGGGTGAGCGCGACGGTGTGGTCCTGGGCCAGCCGGTGCTCGACGCCCGTGGCCTGATGGGCCAGGTGGTTGAGCTGATGCCCTACACCTCGCGGGTATTGTTGCTGACGGACACCACCCACAGCATTCCGGTGCAGGTGAACCGCAACGGCCTGCGCGCGATTGCCAGCGGTACCGGTAACCCGGAGCGCCTGGAGCTGCGCCATGTGGCGGACACTGCAGACATCAAGGAAGGCGACCTGCTGGTCAGTTCCGGCCTGGGTCAGCGTTTCCCGGCGGGCTACCCGGTGGCGACGGTGAAGGAAGTGATCCACGATTCCGGCCAGCCGTTCGCCATTGTGCGTGCCGTGCCGACTGCCGCCCTGAACCGCAGCCGCTACCTGCTGTTGGTGTTCAGCGACAACCGCACGCCGGAAGAGCGCGCCAACGATGCCGCGCAGGCCCAGGAAGCGGAAGACAAGCAAAACGGTACAGCGCCGATCGTTCCGGCGACCGTGCCCAAGCCGGCATTCGTCGGGCCACCGGCACCGACGGCGGCTCCGGCAGCGCCTGTAGCCACCCCGGTCAAGCCGGCAGCCCACAACACGCGTCCCGTCAAGCCAACCGTGACTAAACCGCCGGCCGCGACCCCGGCTGCCAAGCCTCCGGCAACTGCCCCGGCAACCACGCGGCAGAGGGAGGAATAATGGCCAGTACTCATTCGCGCAACGGCTGGATTGTCTGGCTGACCTTTGCTATCGGCATGCTGCTGAGCGTTTCGCCCTTGCCGCAGTTCATGGAAATCCTGCGCCCGCTCTGGCTGGCACTGTTGCTGGCGTTCTGGTCGCTGAACCTGCCGCATAAGGTCGGCATGGTCACGGCGATGTTCCTGGGCTTGGCGGAGGATGTGCTCTATGGCACCTTGCTGGGCCAGAACGCGTTGATCCTGACCCTGATCACTTTCCTGGTGCTGTCGTTGCAGCAGCGCCTGCGGATGTTCCCGATGTGGCAGCAGTGCCTGGTGATCCTGGTGATCTTCGGCCTGGCACAGCTGGTTCAGCTATGGCTGAGCGCCTTGACCGGTAACCGCCAGCCAACCTTGGCGCTGGTATTGCCAGCGCTGGTCAGTGCCTTGCTGTGGCCATGGATCAGCTTCGGTCTGCGTGGGTTGCGTCGTCGCTATAAAATCAATTGAATGGATTGCGAGGCTCTGCCTGGTTATCGAACCCTACAGGGAGAGTCTGCAATGAATTCGCTTTACCTGGCCTCGGGCTCCCCGAGGCGGCGTGAACTGCTGACCCAGATCGGTGTGCCTTTCACCGTGGTCGGCGCCGCTATCGATGAAACTCCTCTTACAAACGAATCCGCTGTTTCCTATGTTGAGCGCCTTGCGCGTGGCAAGGCAACGGCGGGTTTTGCTGCGCTCGAAAATACCTCCGACGCCTGTGTGTTGGGTGCCGACACTGCCGTAATCATCGATGGAAAAATCCTCGGTAAGCCCGTCGATCAGGCCGATGCCCTGGCCATGTTGATGGCGCTGGCGGGGCGTGAGCATGAAGTGCTCACCGCCATTGCCCTCACCGATGGCCAGCGCTGCGAGACTGTTTGTGTAAGCAGTCGTGTACGGTTTCGCGAGATTTCCGTCGAGGAAGCAACCACCTACTGGCACAGTGGCGAGCCCCAGGACAAAGCGGGCGGCTATGCTATCCAAGGGTTGGGCTCGGTGTTCGTCGCAGGGCTCAATGGCAGTTATTCCGCCGTGGTAGGCCTGCCGGTGTGCGAAACCGCGCAACTGCTCGGCCAATTCGGCATACCCTGTTGGCAAAACCTTACCGCGCGCTGAACGCCGTACTCCAGCGCCCAGCCTTAAGCGATCGGTCACTATTGTGAAAACGCCTGAACGAGACCCAGCCATGAGTGAAGAGATTCTGATCAATATCACGCCGATGGAATCGCGCGTGGCGGTGGTAGAGAACGGTGTTCTGCAAGAAGTGCACGTGGAGCGCACCCAGAAGCGCGGGATCGTCGGCAATATCTACAAAGGCAAGGTGGTGCGGGTTTTGCCGGGCATGCAGGCGGCCTTCGTCGACATCGGCCTGGACCGTGCCGCGTTTATCCATGCTTCGGAAATTTCCCTGCGCGAAGGGCCAGCGGTAGAAAGCATCAGTGCCCTGGTGCACGAAGGGCAGAGCCTGGTGGTGCAAGTCACCAAGGACCCCATCGGCTCCAAAGGCGCGCGCCTCACCACGCAACTGTCGATTCCGTCGCGTTACCTGGTGTACATGCCGCGCACCGCCCATGTCGGCATTTCCCTGAAGATCGAAGACGAAGCCGAGCGCGAGCGCCTGAAAAAGGTGGTCAGCGACTGTGTGGCGGCCGAAGGCATCAAGGAAGCGGGCGGCTTCATCCTGCGCACCGCCGCTGAGGGCGCCGGCGCCGATGAGATTCTCATGGACATCCGCTACCTGCGGCGCCTGTGGGACCAGATCGGCGCCCAGATCAAGACCATCGGCGCGCCCAGCGTGATCTATGAAGACCTCGGCCTGGCCCTGCGCACCCTGCGCGACCTGGTCAGCCCGAAGATTGAGAAAATTCGCATCGACTCGCGGGAAACCTTCCAGCGCACCACGCAATTTGTTGCCGAGCTGATGCCGGAAATTGCCGACCGCCTGGAACACTATCCCGGCGAGCGACCGATCTTCGACCTGTATGGCGTCGAAGACGAAATCCAGAAAGCCCTGGAGCGCAAGGTGCCGCTCAAGTCCGGTGGCTACCTGGTAGTGGACCCGGCGGAAGCCATGACCACCATCGACGTCAACACCGGCGCGTTCGTCGGCCATCGCAATCTCGAAGAAACCATCTTCAAGACCAACCTTGAAGCGGCCACCGCGATCGCGCGCCAACTGCGCCTGCGTAACCTGGGCGGCATCATCATCATCGACTTCATCGACATGGAAGATGAAGAACACCAGCGCCAGGTGCTGCGTACCCTGGAGAAACAGCTGGAGCGCGACCACGCCAAGACCAACATCATTGGCATCACCGAGCTGGGCCTGGTGCAAATGACGCGCAAGCGCACCCGCGAAAGCCTGGAGCAGGTGCTGTGCGAGCCGTGCAGCAGTTGCCAGGGCCGCGGTAAATTGAAGACCCCTGAAACCGTTTGCTACGAGATTTTCCGCGAAATCCTGCGAGAAGCGCGGGCCTACCAGGCCGAGGGTTACAGAGTGCTCGCCAACCAGAAAGTGGTCGACCGGCTGCTGGACGAAGAATCCGGTAACGTTGCCGAACTGGAGGGATTTATCGGCCGCACGATACGCTTCCAGGTCGAAACCATGTATTCCCAGGAACAATATGACGTGGTGCTGCTCTGATCCCCAATCGTTTTCTTTTTACGAGACGGGCAGACCTTGATCTGCCGTCCGACTACTGTCTTGAGGGTCGCCTGACATGGAGCGTCTGATACGCTTTTTTGCCGCTTTGACCCGTTGGGGCCTGGGCCTCTGTGCCTTGCTGCTGGTACTGGCGGCGGTGTATGTGAGCCTGGGTCGTGAGTTGACGCCACTGGTGGCCGAGTACCGTGCAGAGATCGAAGCCAAGGCCCAGGTCGCCGTGGACATGCCGTTGCACATTGGCAGCCTTGAAGGCCGCTGGAGCGGCTTCGCGCCGGTATTACGGGCCCACGATGTGATGGTGGGCGAGGGCAGCAGTGCCTTGCGCCTGGACCAGGTCGAAGTGGTGCCGGATATGTGGGCCAGCCTGATGGCCCGTGAAGTGCGCATTGCTCATCTGCAGGTCAGTGGCTTGCAGCTCAGCGTCAAGGAAGACAAGGACGGTAAATGGGCGTTGCAGGGCCTGCCGGTGCAAGACGACCAGCCCGTGGACCCTGAGCAGTTGCTCAAGAACATGCAAAAGGTCAAGCGCGTGTCGCTGCTCGACAGTCAGGTGACCTTGCAGCCGTTTGACCAGGCGCCGGTAACCCTGACGTATGTCGGCCTGAGCCTGCACACCGGCATCACCCGTCAACGCCTGGATGCGCGCCTGACGCTGCCCGACGGCCAACCCTTGGCGGTGAACCTGCGCACGCGCATTCGCGCCAACCAGTGGAAGGACGGCGAAGTCCAGGCGTACCTGAGCCTGCCGCAAAGCGACTGGGCCAAGTGGATTCCGGCCAAGCTGACCCAGCAATGGAAGCTCACCCAATTCAAGGCTGGCGGTGAGTTCTGGCTGACCTGGGCCAAAGGCACCGTGCAAAGCGCGGTGGTGCGCCTCAACTCGCCGCAGGTAAAAGGCAGCTACGCCGACCGCAAACCTGTGCATATCGAGAACCTGGCGCTCACCGCCTACCTGCAACGCAGCGATACCGGTCTCAAGGTGCTGTTCGACTCGCTGGCGATGAACCTGGGGGAAACCCGCTGGGAATCGCGCCTGCAACTTCAGCAAACCCTGGCCACCGACAAGGATCAGGAAGTCTGGAAGCTCCAGGCCGACCGCCTGGACCTCACGCCGATCACGCCGCTGCTCAATGCCTTGGCGCCGCTGCCGGAGGGTTTTGCCAAGACTATCCAGCACCTTAAGGCCACGGGCCTGCTGCGTAATGTGCTGGTGGACTTTCGCCCTCAAGACGCCACCGATCAAAAAGTCAGCTTCGCCGCCAACCTCGAACGCATCGGTTTTGATGCCTACTTTGGCGCACCCGCCGCGCGGAACGTGTCCGGCAGTATCAGCGGTGACTTGGGGCATGGCGAGTTGCGCATGGACAGCAAGGACTTTTCCCTGCACCTCGACCCGATCTTTGCCAAGCCGTGGCAGTACATCCAGGCCAATGCGCGCCTGACGTGGAAGCTCGATAAGCAAGGCTTTACCCTGATCGCCCCGTATATCAAGGTGCTGGGTGAGGAGGGCAAGGTCGCTGCCGACTTCCTGATTCGCTTGCATTTCGACCACGACCAGGAAGACTACATGGACCTGCGGGTCGGCATGGTCGATGGCGATGGGCGTTTCACCCCCAAATACCTGCCGGCGGTGTTGAGCCCGGCGTTGGATGAATGGCTGCGCACGGCGATTCTCAAGGGCGCCGTGGACCAGGGCTTCTTCCAGTACCAGGGTTCGCTGAACCACGACGCGCTGCCGGCTTCACGTAATATCAGCCTGTTCTTCAAGGTGCATGATGCCGAACTGGCGTTCCAGCCGGGCTGGCCGCATGTGAGCAAGGTCAGTGGCGAAGTGTTTGTCGAGGAGAGTGGCGTGCGCATCCTGGCCAGCAAGGGCCAGTTGCTCGACACCAAGGTCAAGGACGTCTACGTCAATATCCCCCACGCGCCGGCGGGCAAGGACAGTCATCTGTTGCTGACTGGCGGGTTTGCCGGTGGTTTGGGCGACGGTTTGAAAATTCTTCAGGAAGCACCGATCGGCACTGCATCGACCTTTGCCGGGTGGAAAGGTGAGGGCGATCTGCAGGGCAGTCTTGACCTGGATGTACCGTTGGCCAAGGGCACTGATCCTAAGATTGTGGTGGACTTCAAGACGGATAAATCGCGCCTGCAACTGACCGAGCCGACTCTGGACCTCACTCAGCTCAAGGGCGACTTCCGCTTTGACAGCGCCAAGGGCCTCAGTGGCCAGAACATCACGGCCCAAGCGTTCGACCGGCCGATCACCGCGCAGATCGTTGCCGATGGCAAGCCGGGCAATATCAGCACGCGTGTGACTGCCAAGGGCCAGGTGACGGTCAAGCGGCTGACGGACTGGTTGAAAGTCAGCCAGCCGTTGCCGGTGTCCGGCGATATCCCCTATCAGTTGCAACTGACCCTGGACGGTGCCGATAGCCAACTGATGGTCAGCTCCAACATGAAGGGCGTGGCCGTGGATTTACCCGCTCCGTTCGGCATGCCGGCGAGCCAGGGGCGTGACAGCGTGTTCCGCATGACTTTGCAAGGTGCCGAGCGGCGTTATTGGTTCGACTACGGCGAGCTGGCCAACTTCACCTTTGCGGCGCCGCCGGACAAATTCAATGAAGGGCGCGGTGAGCTTTTCCTGGGTGATGGCGATGCTGTGTTGCCAGGAGCCAAGGGCTTGCGCATTCGCGGCGTGCTGTCTGAACTCGACATTGACCCGTGGAAGAAACTGGTTGACCGCTACGCGGGCAACGATCCGGGCGGCAGCGCCAAGCAGTTGCTCAGCGGCGCTGACTTCAAGGTGGGTAAGCTGACCGGTTTTGGCACCCAGTTTGATCAGGTCAATTTGCAATTGGCGCGTAAGCCTGCGGCCTGGGGCTTGCAACTCGACAGTCAGCAAGCCAAGGGCACGGTCAACCTGCCGGACGCCAAGGGCGCACCGATTGCGGTCAACCTGCAGTATGTAAAGCTGCCGGCAGTGGATCCGACGGTGCAGGCTGATGAAAACGCACCGGACCCCTTGGCCGATGTCGATCCCAAAAATATCCCTGCGCTGGATATCGCCATCGATCAACTGTTCCAGGGCCCTGACCTGATAGGCGCCTGGTCGCTGAAAATCCGCCCGACCGCCAAAGGCCTGGCCTTCAATAACCTGGACCTCGGCCTCAAGGGCATGCAGCTCAAGGGGGCGGGTGGTTGGGAAGGGGCGGCTGGTGACAGCAGCAGTTGGTACAAGGGCCGACTGGATGGCAAGAATATCGGCGATGTGCTCAAGGGGTGGGGTTATGCGCCTACCGTCACCAGCCAGGATTTCCATCTGGATGTGGATGGTCGCTGGCCCGGTTCGCCAGCCTATGTCGGGCCCAAGCGATTCTCCGGCAGCCTGGATGCGGCGTTCCGCAATGGCCAGTTCGTCGAAGTGGAAGGCGGCGCACAGGCGCTGCGGGTGTTTGGCCTGCTGAACTTCAACTCCATCGGGCGGCGTCTGCGCCTGGACTTCTCGGACTTGCTCGGCAAGGGCTTGAGCTATGACCGGGTCAAAGGTTTGTTGGCGGCGAGCAACGGAGTATTCGTGACCCGTGAGCCGATCACCATGACCGGGCCTTCGACTAACCTGGAGTTGAACGGCACCCTGGACCTGGTCGCAGACCGTGTCGACGCCAAGCTGCTGGTCACCCTGCCGGTGACCAACAACCTGCCGATCGCAGCGCTGATCGTGGGTGCGCCGGCTATTGGCGGTGCGTTGTTCCTGATCGACAAGTTGATCGGTGATCGGGTTTCACGTTTCGCCAGTGTGCAATACAAGGTCGAAGGGCCGTGGAAGGACCCGAAAATCACCTTCGACAAGCCATTTGAAAAGCCAAACTGAGGGCCTGTGGAGTAGCATGGCCGCATGCCCATGACGGAGAGACGGCCCATGTCCTTTGCGGTAATTCAAATGGTCAGCCAGAGCGATGTGCTGGCCAACCTGGCCCAAGCCCGGCGCTTGCTGGAACAAGCTGCGGTGGGCGGGGCGAAGCTGGCGGTATTGCCGGAAAACTTCGCTGCCATGGGCCGCCGCGACGTGGCCGACATCGGTCGCGCCGAAGCACTGGGCGAGGGCCCGATACTGCCCTGGTTGAAACAGACCGCCCGCGACCTCACCTTATGGATAGTGGCTGGTACTTTGCCGCTGCCGCCAAAGGACCAGCCGAACGCCAAGTCCAATGCCTGCTCGTTGCTGGTGGATGATCAGGGCGAAATCGTTGCCCGTTACGACAAGCTGCACCTGTTCGATGTGGATGTCGCCGATGCCCGTGGTCGTTATCGCGAATCCGACGACTATGCTTTTGGAGGCAATGTGGTGGTGGCGGACACGCCTGTTGGCCGGTTGGGCCTGACGGTGTGCTACGACCTGCGCTTCCCTGAGCTGTACAGCGAGTTGCGTGCGGCGGGGGCTGAGCTGATTACCGCGCCTTCGGCGTTTACGGCGGTGACCGGCGCGGCGCATTGGGATGTGCTGATTCGCGCACGCGCCATCGAGACCCAGTGTTACCTGCTGGCGGCGGCTCAAGGCGGTGTGCATCCGGGGCCACGGGAAACCTATGGTCATGCGGCGATTGTCGACCCTTGGGGGCGTGTGCTGACACAACAGGATCAAGGCGAAGCGGTGTTGCTGGCCGAACGCGATAGTAGTGAACAGGCGTCGATACGGACGCGCATGCCGGTGGTCAACCATCGGCGCTTTTTCTCGCAGGGCGCACAGCGACCTGCTTCGGAACGATGAATTTAAGGCCATACCTATGAGCGAGTTGTTGTCCTCAGTCAGTGATCACCTCCTGGCACCCGGTGGCGTGACCATCGAAAGCTTGCAAACCGTACTCGGCGACCTGGCCGGTCCGGGCATCGACGCGGCCGACCTGTATTTCCAGGGCCAGATTTCCGAGTCCTGGGCCCTGGAAGACGGCATCGTCAAGGAAGGCAGTTTCAACCTCGACCAGGGTGTGGGCGTGCGCGCGCAATCCGGCGAGAAAACCGGTTTTGCCTACAGCAACGCAATCACCCTGGAAGCCTTGGGCCTGGCCGCGCGTGCCGCGCGCTCGATCTCCCGGGCCGGGCAAAATGGCACGGTGCAGGCGTTCAGCACTCAGGACGTAGCGCAACTGTACGCGCCCGATAACCCCCTGGAAGTGATCAGCCGTGCGGAAAAGGTCGAACTGCTCAAGCGCATCGACGCCGCCACCCGTGCGCTGGACCCGCGCATCCAGCAGGTCACCGTGAGCATGGCCGGTGTGTGGGAGCGCATTTTGGTGGCGTCCACCGATGGTGGCCTGGCGGCGGATGTACGCCCGTTGGTGCGTTTCAATGTCAGTGTGATCGTCGAACAGAACGGTCGCCGCGAACGGGGTGGTCATGGTGGCGGCGGGCGTACCGACTACCGTTATTTCCTCACCGACGACCGTGCCATGGGTTACGCCCGTGAAGCGTTGCGCCAGGCGCTGGTCAATCTGGAAGCCATTCCGGCACCGGCGGGTACTTTGCCTGTGGTGCTGGGCTCGGGCTGGTCCGGCGTGCTGCTGCACGAAGCGGTCGGCCATGGCCTGGAAGGTGACTTCAACCGCAAGGGCAGTTCAGCCTACAGCGGGCGCATGGGTGAAATGGTTGCCTCCAAGCTCTGCACCATCGTCGATGATGGCACCCTGGCTGGGCGCCGGGGCTCGCTGAGCGTCGATGACGAAGGCACGCCGACCGAGTGCACCACCCTGATCGAAAACGGCGTGCTCAAGGGCTACATGCAAGACAAGCTCAACGCCCGCCTGATGGGCGTGGCGCGCACCGGTAACGGCCGTCGCGAATCCTATGCGCACCTGCCGATGCCGCGCATGACCAATACCTACATGCTCGGTGGTGAAAGTGACCCGGCCGAAATCATCGCTTCGGTGAAGCGCGGTATCTACTGCGCCAACCTCGGTGGCGGCCAGGTGGATATCACCAGCGGCAAGTTCGTGTTCTCCACCAGCGAGGCGTACCTGATCGAAGACGGCAAGATCACCGCGCCGGTCAAAGGCGCAACGTTGATCGGTAATGGGCCGGAAGCCATGAGCAAGGTGTCGATGGTCGGTAACGACCTGTCGCTGGACAGCGGCGTGGGCACCTGCGGGAAAGACGGGCAGTCGGTGCCGGTGGGTGTCGGCCAGCCAACGCTGAAGATTGATGCGATCACCGTGGGTGGCACGGGGTCGTAAGAAAGGTGGAGCTTCGGGTGGCGAAAACCGCCACCCGGGGAAGAGGATCAACGCAGGCCGCGTTGAGTCTCGTCCAGCTCACGGATGTACTTGAAGATTTTACGGCTGGTGGCCGGCGCCTTGTTATGCGCCAGTTCGTGCTGGGCCTGACGGATCAGGGAACGCAGTTGCTGGCGGTCCGCGTCCGGGTAGTCCACCACGAATTTCTCCAGCACGGCGTCATCGCCCGAGATCAGGCGGTCACGCCAACGTTCCAGGTTATGGAAGCGTTCGTTGTACTGGCGGGTGGAGGCATCGGTTTGATCGAGCAAGGTCAGAATGGCGTCGATGTCCTGATCGCGCATGAGTTTGCCGATAAACGAGATGTGCCGTTTACGCGCGATATTCGCGGTGTGCTTGGGCGCATCGGCCAGCGCACGACGCATTTCGTCGGTCAGTGGCAGTTTTGCAATCAAGTCTTTTTTGAGCGTTGTAAGGCGCTCGCCGAGGTCAACCAGAGCATGCAGCTCACGTTTGACCTGGGTTTTGCTTTTCTCCCCATCGAGGGAGTCGTCGTAAGAATCAACCATGGTGGCAGTCCGCAAAGAAACGCCGCCATGATAACCAGTCGGGGGCCGCTTGTCCGGCCCGGTCGCTCGATGGCCTTAACCGAAAGCAGAATTTGATTGGAGAAAACCATGAGTGCAGCCCAAAGCGTCGGTCCGCAAGCGTTACCGGCACTGCAGGAACAAGTCGAGCAGATCCTTGCCGAGGCCAAGCGCCAGGGGGCCAGTGCCTGTGAAGTGTCGGTGTCGCTGGAGCAGGGGCTGTCGACGTCGGTGCGCCAGCGGGAAGTGGAGACCGTTGAGTTCAACCGCGACCAAGGCTTTGGTATCACCTTGTATGTCGGGCAGCGCAAAGGTTCGGCCAGTACCTCGGCCAGCGGTCCGGAAGCGATTCGCGAGACGGTGGCGGCTGCGCTGGCAATCGCCAAGCACACCTCTGAAGACGAAAGCTCAGGCCTGGCCGACAAGGCGCTGATGGCCAAGGACTTGAAGGATTTCGATCTGTTTCATGCCTGGGACATCACACCCGAGCAGGCCATCGAAAAGGCATTGATCTGCGAAGCCGCCGCGTTCGACGCCGATGCCCGCATCAAGAACGCGGATGGCACCACGTTGAGCACGCACCAGGGTTGCCGCGTGTATGGCAACAGCCATGGTTTTATCGGGGGTTATGCGTCCACCCGTCATAGCTTGAGCTGCGTGATGATCGCCGAAGCCGATGGCCAGATGCAGCGTGATTACTGGTACGACGTGAGCCGCCAGGGTGAGTTGCTGGCGGATCCGGTCAGCATTGGTCAGCGCGCCGCGCAGCGTGCGGCGAGCCGTCTGGGCGCGCGGCCGGTGCCGACCTGTGAAGTGCCGGTGCTGTTTTCGGCAGAACTGGCCGGTGGGTTGTTTGGCAGTTTCCTGGGGGCGATTTCCGGTGGCAACTTGTACCGCAAGTCCTCGTTCCTGGAGGGGGCGATTGGCCAGAAGCTGTTCCCGGAGTGGCTGACCATCGACGAGCGCCCGCACTTGATGCGCGCCATGGGCAGTACGTCATTCGACGGTGATGGTCTGGCGACCTATGCCAAACCGTTCGTCGAGAACGGCGAGTTGGTTTCCTACGTGTTGGGCACGTACGCCGGTCGCAAACTGGGCCTGCCAAGCACCGCCAACTCCGGTGGCGTGCATAACCTGTTCGTCACCCATGGTGATGAAGACCAGGCGGCGCTGCTGCGGCGCATGGGGCGTGGACTGTTGGTGACGGAGTTGATGGGCCACGGCCTGAACATGGTGACTGGTGATTACTCCCGCGGTGCTGCAGGTTTCTGGGTGGAAAATGGCGAGATTCAGTTCGCTGTCCAGGAGGTGACCATCGCCGGCAATATGCGCGACATGTTCAAACAGATCGTCGCGGTCGGAAACGACCTGGAACTGCGTAGCAACATTCGCACAGGTTCGGTGTTGATCGAGCGGATGACTGTCGCCGGTAGCTGATCTTTCCGACGGTTTACGCAAAAAAGGCGCGCCACCCATTGGGTGGCGCGCCTTTTTTTGTGGGTGTTTTACAGGCGGATCAATTTGCAGCTATTGTTTTGATTCTCAATATCATTTAATAATAAATATCATTACCGAATGAGCGTGGATCATGAGTTCTGTCCTGCATGAGGATCCTTACCTGGAGAGCTGGCGCTGGATGAGTCGCCAGATTCGCTGCGGCCTTGACCCCAACGAGCCGCGCCTGATCGAACACTACCTCAATGAGGGGCGATACCTGGCGTGCTGCACCGCGACCCATCCGTGGACGATCGCAGAAACCTCATTCCGCCTGCTGCTCGATACCGCCAGCGACATCGCGCTGCCTTGGCATTGGCGCTCCATGTGCCTGGATCAAGCCTGGCGCCCGCTGCGCGACCTGGAAAAACTCTCTCACTGCGCCTGCCGCCTCAAGCGCTGGCAGTCCTTTGCGTGGCGATTGGCGACCTGCGAATTGCTGCCGTCTATTTCTCACTCCGACCTGGTGCAAGGATCTAACGATGAGTAACACCCGTATCGAACGCGACAGCATGGGCGAACTGCAAGTGCCGGCCGAGGCCTTGTACGGTGCGCAAACCCAGCGCGCGGTGAACAACTTCCCGATCAGTCACCAACGCATGCCGGCGCAATTCATCCGCGCCCTGATCCTGGCCAAGGCCGCCGCCGCCAAGGTCAACGTCGACCTCAAGCAAATCAGTGAAGGGCAGGGCAAAGCCATCGTCGACGCCGCCCAAGGCTTGCTGGAAGGCGAGTTCATGCGGCACTTCCCGGTGGATATCTTCCAGACTGGCTCCGGCACCAGCTCCAACATGAACGCCAACGAAGTGATTGCCAACCTGGCCACCCGCTTGCTCGGCGAGTCGGTCAACCCCAACGACCACGTGAACTGCGGCCAAAGCAGCAACGACATCATCCCGACCACGATCCACGTCAGTGCCGCGCTGGTCCTGCACGAGCAAACACTGCCGGCCCTGCTGCACCTGGTGCAGGTGATTGAGCAGAAGGCCGAAGAGGTTCACCCGTTCATCAAAACCGGCCGCACGCACCTGATGGACGCCATGCCGGTGCGCATGAGTCAGGTGCTCAATGGTTGGGCGCAGCAGCTCAAGGCCAATATCGGGCATTTGCAGGACCTTCTGCCGAGTTTGCAGGCGTTGGCCCAGGGCGGTACTGCGGTAGGCACCGGCATCAACGCACACCCTGAATTCGCGGCACGTTTCAGCCAGCAACTGAGCAGCCTGACCGGCGTTAAATTCACGCCCGGCAAGAACCTGTTCGCCCTGATTGGCTCCCAAGACACCGCCGTCGCAGTCTCCGGCCAATTGAAAGCCACTGCCGTGTCGCTGATGAAAATCGCCAACGACCTGCGCTGGATGAACTCTGGTCCGCTCGCCGGCCTGGGTGAAATCGAACTGGAAGGCCTGCAGCCTGGCTCGTCGATCATGCCTGGCAAGGTCAATCCGGTGATCCCCGAAGCAACTGCGATGGTTGCCGCTCAGGTCATCGGCAATGACACAGTGATCACCGTGGCCGGTCAGTCGGGCAATTTCGAGTTGAATGTGATGCTGCCGATCATTGCGCAGAACCTGCTCAGCAGTCTCGAATTGCTGGCCAATTCCAGCCGTTTGCTGGCGGACAAGGCCATCGCCAGTTTCAAGGTCAACGAAGCCAAGCTCAAGGAAGCGTTGTCGCGCAACCCCATCCTGGTGACCGCACTCAACCCGATCATCGGTTACCAAAAGGCTGCTGAAATCGCCAAGAAGGCCTATCAGCAAGGCCGTCCGGTGATTGATGTCGCCCTTGAGCACACCGACTTGCCACGTAGCCAACTGGAGATCCTGCTGGATCCGGAAAAGCTCACGGCCGGCGGCGTGTAATCATCGTCCCTGCTTTGGAGGCTCACCATGGAGCACTGGAAACGCACGATCGAACGGGCCAATCGCTGCTTTATGGCGGGCGAGTTGGTTGACGCTCGCGAGGCCTATTTGCAAGCCCTGGCCCTGGCCCAAGTGTTGTTCGAACGCTGGGCGGATGCCGACGAAGCAGTGGCGGCTTGCGTCATTTCCCACCACAACCTGGCGGACCTGCACCTGCGCCTGAACCAGCCCGAGGAGAGCGCGGAGTACCTGTGCGCTATCCATCAGCGCTTGTTGCAGACCATGCAGGACTCGCGTCTGAGCCCGCAATTGCGCGAAGCGGCGTTGCGTCAGAGCAGCAAGACCTACGTCGAGCTATTGAATTTCATCAGCGATCACGGCGAGTACCCGCGCACTCATCGCCTGTTGGGTGGCGCTGCGGCGCAACCCGCCACTCCTCATTACGGAGCACATTGATATGACTTATACCCTGCCTGCTTTGCCTTACGCCTATGACGCCCTGGAACCGCATATCGATGCGCAAACCATGGAAATCCACTACACCAAGCACCACCAAACCTACATTAACAACCTCAACGCTGCCGTCGAGGGCACCGAGTTCGCCGGCTGGCCGGTCGAGAAGCTGGTTTCCAGCGTGCAGCAACTGCCGGAAAAACTGCGTGCAGCGGTGATCAATCAGGGCGGTGGACATGCCAACCACTCGCTGTTCTGGGCGGTGATGTCGCCCAAAGGCGGTGGCAAGCCCGAAGGCGCACTGGGTAAAGCCATCGAGGAGCAATTGGGCGGTTTTGATAGCTTCAAAGAGGCGTTTACCAAAGCTGCACTGACCCGTTTCGGCAGCGGCTGGGCCTGGCTTAGCGTCACCCCGCAAAAGACGCTGGTGGTGGAAAGCAGCGGTAACCAGGACAGCCCGCTGATGGGTGGCAACACGCCGATCCTCGGCCTGGACGTGTGGGAGCACGCCTACTACCTGCTTTACCAGAACCGCCGTCCGGAATACATCAATGCCTTCTACAGTGTCATCAACTGGCCGGAAGTCGCTGCACGCTATCAGGCCGCCGTGGCCTGACATTCACCTTCATAACAAGATCTAAGGCCAACTATGGGCACTGAAACACTGGCGATCAGCAGCGGGCGAATGTTTCGTTATGCGTTTGGCTCGTTGTTGCTGTTGGCAGGTACTGCATTGCTGGTGGCCCACGGGCTGGCCTGGCTGAACCTGGAGCCACGGATTCTGCGTGCGCTCCAGGGTGGATCTATCTGCGCTCTCGGTACGGCGCTCGGTGCGGTGCCGGTGCTGGTCATTCGACGGATGCCGGTGGCGTTGAGCGATACGCTGCTGGGGTTTGGGGCTGGAGTCATGCTGGCGGCGACAGCGTTTTCGCTGATCGTGCCGGGCATTGCCGCGGCTGAAGGCCTGGGCCTTTCGCCCTGGGGTGCCAGTGGTTTGATCAGTTTTGGCATCATGTTGGGTGCTTTCGGGCTGTATCTGGTGGACCGCAAGGTCTCCGGCGCCAGCCCGGAAATGCTGGTGGGCACGCCGGAAAAGCCGGTGATTCCACCGCGTATCTGGCTGTTCGTGTTTGCCATCATCGCCCACAACATCCCGGAAGGTATGGCGGTCGGCGTCTCGGCGGGCGGTGGCATGCCGGATGCCGACAGCCTGGCCATGGGCATTGCCTTGCAGGATGTGCCCGAAGGGCTGGTGATTGCGTTGGTGTTGGCCGGGGCAGGGATGTCGCGGGTCAAGGCGTTCCTGATCGGCGCGGCGTCAGGCCTGGTCGAGCCGGTATTTGCCGTGCTCTGCGCTTGGTTGGTGAGCCTGGCCGAGGTGCTATTGCCGTTGGGGCTGGCCCTGGCCGCTGGTGCGATGCTACTGGTGGTGACCCACGAGGTCATTCCCGAATCGCGGCGCAATGGTCACGAAAAGCTCGCCAGTTTGGGGTTGTGCATCGGATTCTGCTTGATGATGGTGATGGACACCGCCTTGGGGTAAATCGCTCCCTTGTAGGAGCCGGCTTGCCGGCGATCGGTCGCGAGTCTTGCGCGGGATGGAAGGACGCCATCGCCGGCAAGCCGGGCTCCTACAGGGGGTTATTCGCCTTCGTCGAAGAAGTTGTTGATCAGCGCCACCAGTGCGGCCATCGCTTCGTCTTCCTGCTCGCCTTCCGTCTTCAAGTGAATCTTGGTGCCCTTGCCCGCTGCCAACATCATCATGGCCATGATGCTTTTGCCGTCGACCATGGATTCCGGCGTGCGACCCGCGCGGATCTGGCAGGGAAACTGCCCGGCTACGCCCACGAATTTAGCCGAAGCGCGGGCATGCAGACCCAGTTTGTTGATGATTTCAATTTCCAGAGCGGGCATCGCGAAGGTGTTCCTTTCAGCTAAGGTCGCGGTGGCGGACCTGGACGTTCTTGAGGGTTTTTTGCAGGACCTGGCCCAGGCGCTCGGTCAGGTAGACGGAGCGGTGGTGCCCGCCGGTGCAGCCGATGGCAATGGTGACATAGGCGCGGTTGCTTGCGGCAAAACGCGGCAGCCATTTGAGCAGGTAACTGGAGATGTCATGGAACATCTCTTCCACGTCCGGTTGTGCGGCCAGGTAATCGGCCACGGGCTGATCCAGACCGGACTGTTCGCGCAGTTCCGGCTTCCAGTAAGGATTGGGCAGGCAACGCACGTCGAACACCAGGTCGGCGTCCACCGGCATGCCGCGCTTGAACCCAAACGACTCCACCAGAAACGCCGTACCCGGCTCCGGCTGGTTCAGAAGGCGCAGCTTGATGGCATCGCGCAACTGGTACAGGTTGAGGCTGGTGGTGTTGATCTTGAGGTCGGCGAGGTCAATGATCGGCCCCAGCAGCTTGGTTTCGTCTTCGATGGCTTCCGCCAGGGAGCGATGAGGGCTGCTGAGGGGGTGACGCCGGCGGGTTTCCGAAAATCGCTTGAGCAGCGTCTCTTCGTCGGCATCCAAGTAAAGCACGTCGCAATGAATGTGCTTGGCCCGCACTTCCTCGAGTAATTGCGGGAAACGCTCAAGGTGGCTGGGCAGGTTGCGGGCGTCAATCGAGACGGCGACCAGCGGTTGCGCCAGTTCGGTGTGAATCAACGCGCGTTCCGCCAATTCCGGCAGCAGGCCGGCGGGCAGGTTGTCGATGCAATAGAAACCGTTATCCTCAAGTACGTTGAGGGCGGTGCTTTTACCCGAGCCGGAGCGGCCGCTGACGATGATCAAACGCATGATTACTGCCCGTTCTGTTCATCCAGGACAACCTGGTACAGCGCCTCATTGCTGCTGGCACTGCGCAGTTTGTCGCGTACTTCCTTGCGGTCGAGCATGCTGGCGATCTGCCGGAGCAGTTCCAGGTGCGCATCGGTGGCGGCTTGCGGGACCAGCAGCACGAACAGCAGGTCAACCGGGGCGCCGTCGATCGCATCGAAATCGATGGGAGCTTCCAGGTGCAGCAGGGCGCTGACGGGGGTTTCGCAGCCCTTGAGACGGCAGTGAGGAATGGCGATGCCGTTGCCAAAACCGGTGGAACCGAGTTTTTCACGGGCAATCAGCGCATCGAAGACATCTTGCATCTCCAGATCCGGCACTTCGCGCGCGATCAGGTTGGCAATTTGTTCGAGGGCTTTCTTTTTGCTGCCGCCCGGCACGTTCACGAGGGAACGGCCGGGGGTCAGGATGGTTTCAAGTCGGATCATGGGGGGAGATTTAACGACCTGTACCTTGCATCAGGTGCAGATTCTTTTCCTTATGCTTTATGAGTTGGCGGTCCAGCTTGTCGTAGAGCGAGTCGATCGCCGCGTACATGTCTTCATGCTCCGCATTGGCGACGAGCTTTGCATTCGGTACGTGCAGGGTGGCCTCGATTTTCTGCTTGAGCTTATCGACCTCCATGATGACCTGCACGTTGGTGATCTTGTCAAAATGCCCTGCCAGCTTGTTCAGCTTGCTTTCGGTGTATTCGCGCAGGGGTTTGGTGACTTCCAGCTGGTGTCCACTGATGTTGACTTGCATACAGCTTCTCCTTCGTTGCCAGTGCATAAAGCGGCAGGCAAAAGCGCCTGCCACTGGAACGCTGTGGCCCGCCCGTCACATCAAACGCTTACGCTCGCTGGAAGGCGCGATCCCGAGGGACTCGCGGTACTTGGCGACGGTTCGACGGGCGACCTGAATGCCTTGTGCCTCCAGTAAACCAGCGATCTTACTGTCACTCAATGGCTTTTTCTGATTTTCCGCGGCAACCAGTTTTTTGATGATCGCGCGGATCGCCGTGGACGAGCATTCACCGCCTTCGGAGGTGCTGACGTGGCTGGAGAAAAAGTATTTCAGTTCATAAATACCCCGTGGGGTATGCATGAATTTCTGCGTGGTGACCCGGGAAATCGTCGACTCGTGCATGCCGACTGCTTCGGCGATGTCATGCAGTACCAGCGGTTTCATCGCTTCGTCGCCGTATTCCAGGAAGCCGCGCTGGTGCTCGACAATCTGGGTGGCCACTTTCATCAGGGTTTCGTTGCGGCTTTGCAGGCTCTTGATGAACCAGCGGGCTTCTTGCAACTGGTTGCGCATGAAGGTGTTATCGGCACTGGTATCGGCGCGGCGTACGAAACCGGCATATTGCGGGTTGACGCGCAGGCGTGGCACCGATTCCTGGTTCAGTTCAACCAGCCAGCGCTCGTTGTCCTTGCGCACGATCACGTCAGGCACCACGTATTCGGCTTCGCTGGACTCGATTTGCGAACCCGGGCGCGGGTTGAGGCTCTGTACCAGCTCGATGACCTGGCGTAGGTCGTCTTCCTTGAGCTTCATACGGCGCATCAACTGGCTGTAGTCGCGACTGCCCAGTAGGTCGATGTAATCGGTGACCAGGCGCTGGGCCTCTGCGAGCCAGGGGGTTTTGGCCGGCAGTTGGCGCAATTGCAGCAGCAGGCATTCGCTCAGGGTTCGCGCGCCGATCCCGGCAGGCTCGAATTGCTGGATGCGGTGCAGGACGGCTTCGATCTCGTCCAGCTCGATATCCAGTTCCGGGTCGAAGGCCTCAAGAATCTCTTCGAGCGTCTCGTCTAGATAACCCTGGTTGTTGATGCAGTCGATCAGGGTCACGGCGATCAGGCGATCGGTGTCCGACATCGGCGCCAGGTTCAGTTGCCACAGCAGGTGGCTCTGCAGGCTTTCACCGGCGGAGGTGCGGGTGGTGAAGTCCCACTCGTCATCGTCATTGCTGGGCAGGCTGCTGGCGCTGGTCTGGTAGACGTCTTCCCAGGCCGTGTCGACGGGAAGTTCGTTGGGGATGCGTTCATTCCATTCGCCTTCCTCAAGGTTATCCACCGTAGGGGCGGTTTCCTGATAGGAGGGTTCCTGCACGTCGGAATTGGGTTTTTGCTCGATGTTATCGGCCAGCGGGTCTGCGTTATCGAAGTCGTCGCCTTCTTCCTGGCGTTCGAGCATCGGATTGGACTCCAGGGCCTCCTGGATTTCCTGTTGCAGGTCCAGGGTCGACAATTGGAGCAGGCGGATGGCCTGTTGCAGCTGCGGTGTCATCGTCAGCTGCTGGCCCATTCTCAGGACTAGCGATGGTTTCATGGCAGGGGCTTAACACCTTATTCGCCGGCGCAATGCGCCATCCACGACAGGGCGCGTGAGCGCCAAACATAAGCAAATTATATGCCTGATGTCGGGTGCTTTGCCTAGAGCGCGGTAACAATAAAAATCCGGAGGTTTTCATTGACTCCCGCGCACCTCGGCAAACGGCCGTGACACCACGGTGTTTACAGGCGGAACTCGTGACCCAGGTACACTTCCTTGACCAGTTCGTTGGCCAGGATGGTGGCGGAATCGCCTTCGGCGATCAGTTGGCCATCGTTGACGATATACGCGGTTTCGCAGATATCGAGGGTTTCACGGACGTTGTGGTCAGTGATCAGCACGCCAATGCCCTTGGCCTTGAGGTGATGGATGATCTGCTTGATGTCGCCGACCGAGATCGGGTCAACGCCGGCAAACGGTTCGTCCAACAGGATGAACTTGGGCGCAGTGGCTAGCGCGCGGGCGATTTCAACGCGACGACGCTCACCACCGGACAGGCTCATGCCGAGGTTGTCGCGGATGTGGTTGATGTGGAATTCCTGCAACAGGCTTTCCAGCTCCTTGCGACGGCCATCACGGTCGAGTTCCTTGCGGGTCTCGAGGATCGCCATGATGTTATCGGCGACCGACAGTTTGCGGAAGATCGACGCCTCCTGCGGGAGATAGCCGATACCGGCGCGCGCACGACCGTGCATTGGCTGGTGGCTCACGTCCAAGTCGTCGATCAGGACGCGACCCTGATCCGCCTGGACCAGGCCGACAATCATGTAGAAGCAGGTGGTCTTGCCGGCGCCATTCGGGCCGAGCAAGCCGACGATCTGGCCGCTGTCGATCGACAGGCTGACGTCGCGCACGACCTGACGGCTTTTGTAGGCCTTGGCCAGATGCTGGGCTTTCAGGGTTGCCATTACTCGGCCTTCTTCTTCGGCTGGATAACCATGTCGATGCGTGGGCGGGGCGCGGTGACCTTGTTGCCATTGGCACGACCGGCGTTAGCGATCTGTTTCACGGTGTCATAGGTGATTTTCTCACCTTCCGTGGAGTTGCCATCGGGGCTGAGCACCTTGGCCTGGTCGATCAGTACGATGCGGTTCTGCTGGGCGTGATACTGGATGGTCTTGCCGTAGCCTTTCATCGGGCCGGTGTCGGTAGGCGACTGCTTCTGTTCGAAGTAAGCCAGGTTGCCTACCGAGGTCACGACATCGATATCGCCGGTCTTGGTGCGCGTAAGCGTGACGGTATTACCGGTGATTTTCATCGAGCCCTGGGTAATGATCACGCCGCCGGTGTAGGTGGCAACGCCTTGCTTGTCATCCAGTTGCGCATCGTCAGCTGAAATGTGGATCGGCTGCTGGCTATCGTTCGGCAGAGCCCAGGCGCTCACGCTTCCCAGTGCTGCGCCCAGACTGAGCAAAATAGGGAGAGTTTTAACGAGCCTCATACTGTCCTCTTACGTTCGATAGCAGGTGTATCCTGCTTTCTTTCAAATACGCTTTCATTCCCTTGCCAGTCGATACACCGCCAGCGCCGTCGATTCTAACGTCTTGCTCGGTCTGCGCATATTGCTTCTGCGGGAATACGGTCATGCGACTGCTGGTAATCACGGTCTCACGATTTTTATCGTCGGTGCGCGCAACGCGCACCGAGTCGATCAGTTCCACCTCGGTACCGTCCGGGTTGACCTCGCCACGCTTGCTGGTGACGTGCCACGGGAACTCGGTGCCGCGGTAAATGTTCATGTCCGGGTTGGTCAGCAGCGTGATTTCGCTGGCCTTCACGTGCTCGACCTTGTCCGAGGTCATCTCGTACTGCACCTTGCCATCGGGCAGGAACTGCACGCTCTTGGCATTGATGGCGTAATAGTCGATAGCACCCTCGTCAACCTGCGCGGCAGGCTGGTCGAGAAAGCGCTCCGGGCTGATATTCCAGTAGCCTACCGCCAGGAACAGCGCGGCAATGGCCCCGAATAACAGGAAGTTGCGAATCTTTTTGCTCAGCATAAAACGCTCTATAAGTAGGCGGCGTGGGCCGCTTCAAGGCTGCCCTGGGCACGCAGGATCAGCTCGCAGAACTCGCGGGCGGCACCTTCACCGCCACGGGCGGTGGTGATGCCATGGGCGTGCTCGCGAACAAACGCCGCCGCATTGGCGACGGCCATGCCCAGGCCTACTCGACGGATCACCGGCAGGTCTGGCAGGTCATCGCCCAGGTAGGCGACCTGCTCATAGCTTAGGTTGAGTTGGCCAAGAAGCTCGTCCAGAACCACCAGTTTATCCTCACGGCCCTGATACAGGTGAGGAATCCCCAGGTTTTGTGCGCGACGTTCCACAACCGGCGTTTTCCGGCCGCTGATAATCGCCGTTTGCACGCCCGAAGCCATCAACATCTTGATGCCCTGGCCGTCGAGGGTGTTGAACGTCTTGAATTCGCTGCCGTCTTCGAGGAAGTACAGGCGGCCATCGGTCAGCACACCATCCACGTCGAAAATCGCCAATTTGATGTTTTTACCGCGTTGCAACAGGTCGCTGGTCATTTACATCACTCCCGCACGCAGCAAGTCGTGCATGTTCAGGGCGCCGATCGGGTGGTCATTGGCATCGACTACCACCAGCGCGCCGATCTTGTGGTCTTCCATGATTTTCAAGGCTTCGGCTGCCAGCATCTCGGGGCGGGCGGTCTTGCCGTGAGGGGTCATCACCGCATCGATGGTCGCGGTGTGGATATCTATGGTGCGGTCCAGGGTGCGACGCAAGTCGCCGTCGGTGAAGACCCCGGCCAGGCGGCCGTCGGCTTCCAGGATCACGGTCATGCCGAGGCCCTTGCGGGTCATTTCCATCAGCGCGTCCTTCAATAAGGTGCCGCGCTGGACGTGGGGCAACTCATCACCGGAATGCATGACGTTTTCCACTTTCAACAGCAGGCGACGGCCCAAGGCGCCACCTGGATGGGAAAACGCGAAGTCTTCAGCGGTAAATCCACGGGCTTCCAGCAACGCCACGGCCAGGGCATCGCCCATGACCAGTGCGGCGGTGGTGGAGGAGGTCGGTGCCAGGTTCAGCGGGCAGGCTTCGTGGGCCACGTGAACATTCAGGTTCACTTCGGCGGCCTTTGCCAGCGTCGAATCCGGGTTGCCGGTGAGGCTGATCATCTGGATGCCCAGGCGCTTGATCAGCGGCAGCAGGGTCACGATTTCGTTGGTGGTGCCGGAGTTGGACAGCGCCAGGATGATGTCATCCCTGGTGATCATGCCCATGTCGCCGTGGCTGGCTTCGGCCGGGTGCACGAAAAATGCCGTGGTCCCGGTGCTGGCCAGGGTGGCGGCGATTTTGTTGCCGACGTGGCCCGACTTGCCCATGCCGACCACGACAACGCGGCCCTTGCTGGCCAGAATCATCTCGCAGGCGCGTACGAAATCTGCGTCGATATGCGCCAGCAAGCCTTCTACGGCTTCAAGCTCGAGGCGGATGGTGCGTTGTGCGGATTGAATAAGGTCGCTGGATTGGCTCATGTCTGAAATCGTATAGCCTGACGAAAAGTCGGCGATTATAGCGGTAATGATCAATTCCCTCACGCTAGTTCGTCAGGGTTTGTTCGCAATGCACCTGAGATTCATCCTGAGTAACGACTTTTCCCTGTCCCCAATCTGAACAAGCGCTGTTCCGGCCTTGGGCGCCTTGTACCAGCAGTGATATAGTTCGCCGCCAGTTCGGTCCGCCCAGCCCACGTGCCAACTATTGCACAACGGTTGCAAACGTTTGTCACAAGCGTGGTGTCTGAGTGAGAGGCTGCATCCCAAGGAGTTTAGATGAGTGCCGATAACGCCTACGCGGTCGAGCTGAAGGGACTGACCTTCAAGCGCGGGACGCGCAGCATCTTCAATAACGTCGATATCCGCATTCCGCGCGGCAAGGTCACGGGCATCATGGGGCCTTCCGGTTGCGGCAAGACCACCCTGTTGCGCCTGATGGGCATGCAATTGCGTCCCAGCGCCGGCGAAGTGTGGGTCAATGGCCAGAACTTGCCGACGCTGTCGCGCAGTGATCTGTTCGATGCGCGCAAGCATATGGGTGTGCTGTTCCAGAGCGGTGCACTGTTCACCGACCTCGATGTGTTCGAGAACGTGGCCTTTCCGCTCCGGGTGCATACCCAGCTGTCCGATGAAATGATTCGTGACATCGTGTTGCTGAAACTGCAGGCCGTAGGCCTTCGTGGTGCCATCGACCTGATGCCTGACGAACTGTCCGGCGGCATGAAGCGCCGTGTGGCCCTGGCGCGCGCCATTGCCCTCGACCCGCAGATTCTCATGTATGACGAGCCCTTCGTCGGCCAGGACCCCATCGCCATGGGCGTGCTGGTGCGCTTGATCCGCTTGCTCAATGATGCGCTGGGCATCACCAGTATTGTGGTTTCCCACGATCTTGCAGAAACCGCGAGCATTGCCGATTACCTCTATGTTGTTGGCGATGGCCAAGTGCTGGGTCAGGGCACGCCTGAAGAGCTGATGAACGCCGATAACCCGCGCATTCGCCAATTCATGACCGGCGATCCCGATGGTCCGGTGCCTTTTCATTTTCCGGCAGCGGATTACCGCTCAGATCTTCTGGGGAAGCGCTGATGCGCAAGACATCTCTCATCGAGAAGGTTCGCCTTTTCGGTCGTTCGGGCATCGACATTGTCGAAGTGCTCGGCCGTTCGACGATTTTCCTGTTCCACGCCCTGCTCGGTCGCGGCGGCATTGGCGGCGGCTTTGGCCTGCTGATCAAGCAGCTGCATTCGGTCGGCGTGATGTCCCTGGTGATCATTGTGGTCTCCGGGGTGTTCATCGGCATGGTGCTGGCGTTGCAGGGTTTCAATATTCTTTCCAGTTACGGTTCGGAGCAGGCGGTGGGGCAGATGGTCGCCCTGACGCTTCTGCGTGAGCTGGGGCCAGTGGTGACCGCGCTGCTGTTCGCCGGGCGCGCGGGTTCCGCGCTGACCGCCGAAATCGGCAATATGAAGTCCACCGAACAGCTGTCCAGCCTGGAAATGATCGGCGTGGACCCGCTCAAGTACATTGTTGCCCCGCGCCTGTGGGCCGGTTTCATTTCCCTGCCACTGCTGGCGATGATCTTCAGCGTGGTGGGTATCTGGGGCGGTTCGTGGGTGGCGGTGGACTGGCTGGGTGTCTACGACGGTTCCTACTGGGCCAACATGCAAAACAGCGTGACCTTCAGTGGTGACGTGCTCAACGGCATCATAAAGAGCATCGTCTTCGCCTTTGTAGTGACCTGGATCGCCGTATTCCAAGGCTATGACTGTGAGCCCACTTCAGAAGGGATCAGTCGCGCCACCACCAAGACCGTTGTGTACGCCTCGCTGGCGGTACTGGGCCTTGACTTCATTTTGACCGCCTTGATGTTTGGAGATTTCTGATGCAAAACCGCACTGTGGAAATCGGTGTCGGCCTTTTCTTGCTGGCTGGCATCCTGGCTTTACTGTTATTGGCCCTGCGAGTCAGTGGCCTGTCGGCCAGCCCCACCGCCGATACTTATAAACTTTACGCGTACTTCGACAATATCGCCGGTTTGACTGTCAGAGCTAAAGTGACCATGGCCGGTGTGACCATCGGCAAGGTCACGGCAATCGATCTGGATCGCGACAGCTTCACCGGGCGAGTGACCATGCAACTGGACAAGAAGGTAGATAATCTGCCGACCGACTCCACTGCATCTATCCTCACTGCGGGTCTGCTGGGCGAGAAATACATCGGTGTCAGCGTGGGCGGGGAAACAGCCCTGCTCAAGGATGGCTCGACAATCCACGACACACAGTCGTCGCTGGTGCTTGAAGACCTGATCGGTAAATTCCTGCTTAATACGGTCAATAAAGACGCCAAATGAGGAATCTGTTCATGATCTCTACCTTGCGACGTGGCCTGCTGGTGTTGTTGGCAGCGCTGCCGCTGATGGCTAACGCTGCAGGTTCTGCGCACGACCTGGTGCAGGACACGACCAGCAAGATGCTGGCTGACCTGACTGCCAATAAAGAGCAGTACAAGCAAGATCCGAGTAAGTTCTACGACGCACTCAATACCATTGTCGGCCCGGTCGTCGATGCCGAGGGCATTTCCCGCAGCATCATGACGGTCAAGTATTCGCGCAAGGCGACCCCGGCGCAGATGCAGACCTTCCAGGAAAACTTCAAGCGTGGCCTGTTCCAGTTCTACGGTAACGCTTTGCTTGAGTACAACAACCAGGGCATTACCGTCGCTCCGGCCGGTGACGAGTCCGGTGATCGCACCAGCGTCAACATGAGCGTCAAGGGCAACAACGGTGCCGTCTACCCGGTGCAGTACACGCTGGAGAAGGTCAACGGCGAGTGGAAGCTGCGTAACGTGATCATCAATGGCATCAACATCGGCAAGCTGTTCCGTGACCAGTTCGCCGATGCCATGCAGCGCAATGGCAACGACCTGGATAAAACCATCAATGGTTGGGCCGGTGAGGTCGCCAAGGCCAAGGAAACGTCCGATAAAGAAGCCGGGAAGCCTGCACAATGACTGAAGCGGCTGTTCGTCTTGGCGATGCCGGCGAGCTGTTCATCAGCGGCGTGCTGGATTACCGCACCGGGCCTGACCTGCGCAAGCAGGGCCAGGCACTGATCAAGACCAGCTCCGCGCCCGCGTTGGTGCTGGATTGTTCGGCGGTGACCAAGTCCAGCAGCGTGGGTTTGTCGTTGCTGCTGTGCTTCTTGCGCGATGCTGAGGCGGCCAAAAAGCCGGTCAGCATTCGTGCAATGCCCGAAGACATGCGTGAAATCGCCGAAGTTTCCGGGCTGACCGAGCTGCTGGCCCATCCTTAATACACATTATTAAAGAGGCCCCCCGTCAGAGTCCTGCTATGCGGGGTTCGCAGGCGCGGGGCTTTTTTGTATGATGTGCGACCCGTGCGCACTGGGCGCCGATAGAGGTTGAGCATGCAGGCCCTAGAAGTTAAGAGCTTTCTTGAAGGAAAGCTGCCGGAAACGACCGTTGAAGTTGAAGGCGAAGGCTGCAACTTCCAGCTGAACGTGATTAGCGATGAACTGGCGGCATTGAGCCCGGTCAAGCGTCAACAGCAGATCTATGCCCATTTGAACCCGTGGATCACCGATGGCAGCATCCATGCGGTCACTATGAAATTTTTCAGCCGCGCGGCCTGGGCCGAGCGCACCTGAGCCCCCAAGGCGTCGAGATTCTTATGGATAAATTGATTATTACCGGCGGTGCCCGCCTAGATGGCGAGATTCGCATCTCCGGTGCAAAAAACTCCGCCTTGCCGATCCTGGCGGCGACCCTGCTGTGCGATGGCCCGGTTACCGTGGCCAACCTGCCGCACCTGCACGACATCACCACCATGATCGAGCTGTTCGGTCGCATGGGCATTGAGCCGGTGATCGACGAGAAACTGGCTGTCGAAATCGACCCGCGCACCATCAAGACCCTGATCGCCCCGTACGAACTGGTGAAAACCATGCGTGCGTCGATCCTGGTGCTGGGCCCGATGGTTGCCCGTTTCGGTGAGGCCGAAGTCGCGCTGCCTGGCGGCTGCGCCATCGGCTCGCGTCCGGTGGACCTGCACATCCGTGGCCTCGAAGCCATGGGCGCAGTGATCGACGTCGAAGGCGGCTACATCAAGGCCAAGGCGCCGGAAGGCGGCCTGCGTGGCGCGAATTTCTTCTTTGATACCGTCAGCGTGACCGGTACAGAGAACATCATGATGGCCGCTGCCCTGGCCAAAGGCCGCAGTGTGCTGCAGAACGCCGCGCGCGAGCCGGAAGTGGTCGACCTGGCCAACTTCCTGAACGCCATGGGCGCCAAGGTTTCCGGCGCCGGCACCGACACCATTACCATCGATGGTGTAGAGCGCCTGCACACCGCTACCTACAAGGTCATGCCAGACCGTATCGAGACCGGCACCTACCTGGTTGCCGCCGCCGTGACCGGTGGCCGCGTCAAGGTCAAGGACACCGATCCGACCATCCTGGAAGCGGTCCTGGAAAAACTGCGCGAAGCCGGTGCCGAAATCACCACCGGTGAAGACTGGATCGAGCTGAACATGCACGGCAAGCGTCCTAAAGCCGTCAACGTGCGTACCGCTCCGTACCCGGCGTTCCCGACCGACATGCAGGCGCAGTTCATCTCCTTGAACGCCATTGCCGAAGGCACCGGCGCCGTGATCGAGACCATCTTCGAAAACCGTTTCATGCACGTGTACGAGCTGCACCGCATGGGTGCGAAGATCCAGGTTGAAGGCAACACCGCCATCGTCACCGGCACCGAGAAACTCAAGGGCGCGCCAGTGATGGCCACCGACCTGCGGGCTTCGGCCAGCCTGGTGATCTCGGCGCTGATCGCCGAAGGTGACACCCTGATCGACCGCATCTACCACATAGACCGTGGCTACGAGTGCATCGAAGAAAAACTGCAGATGCTCGGCGCAAAAATCCGCCGCGTACCGGGCTAGTCCCTGCTGCGCTGTAGGAGCGAGCTTGCTCGCGAAAAACTTCAACGATAACGTGTTTATCCAGAATCAACGCGGTGTCCATGAGTTCTTCGCGAGCAAGCTCGCTCCTACAAATACAGATTTGTTCCAAATCGAGGCTGTTATGGCCTCGATCTGTGTCCGGCGCCGTTTGCGACCGGGCAGCAATAGCCTGATGAAGGACTGACGTTTCCCATGTTGACCATCGCACTGTCCAAGGGCCGCATCCTTGACGACACTTTGCCGCTTCTGGCTGAAGCGGGCATCGTGCCGACCGAGAATCCGGACAAGAGCCGCAAGCTGATCATCCCCACGACCCAGGACGACGTTCGCCTGTTGATCGTGCGGGCTACCGACGTGCCGACCTACGTTGAGCATGGTGCGGCCGACCTCGGTGTCGCCGGTAAGGACGTGCTGATGGAATACGGCGGCCAGGGCCTGTACGAGCCGTTGGACCTGCGTATTGCCCTGTGCAAGCTGATGACCGCTGGCCGTGTCGGCGACGTCGAGCCTAAAGGCCGCCTGCGCGTGGCGACCAAGTTCGTCAACGTTGCCAAGCGTTACTACGCCGAACAAGGTCGCCAGGTCGACATCATCAAGCTCTACGGTTCGATGGAGCTGGCGCCGCTGATTGGCCTGGCCGACAAGATCATCGACGTGGTCGACACCGGCAACACCCTGCGTGCCAACGGTCTTGAGCCGCAAGAATTCATTGCCGACATCAGCTCCCGCCTGATCGTCAACAAAGCATCGATGAAGATGCAGCACGCCCGTATCCAGGCGTTGATCGACACCCTGCGCAAGGCAGTGGAGTCGCGACACCGCGGTTGACTTACCCGCGCGGCCCTAGGTCGCGCCCGTCTATCCGCCTCATAGCCAGAATTCTCAGGTGCCCAAGCGGATCGACTGCTAACTTTCGGCGCCTGAGCATTTTTGCCAATCCTATGAGGCCCTCGCTATGACCACGTCCACTGCAATTGCCCGACTCAACGCTGCCGATCCGGATTTTGCCCATCATCTGGATCATCTGCTGAGCTGGGAAAGCGTGTCCGACGAGTCGGTCAACGGGCGAGTGCTCGACATCATCAAGGCCGTGCGCGAGCGTGGTGATGCGGCGCTGGTGGACTTCACCCGCCAGTTCGATGGCCTGGACGTTGCGTCGATGGCCGATCTGATCCTGCCCCGTGAACGCCTGGAACTGGCCCTGACGCGCATTACTGCACCTCAGCGCGAAGCCCTGGAAGTCGCGGCGGCGCGGGTGCGTAGCTACCACGAAAAGCAGAAACAGGACTCCTGGAGCTACACCGAGGCCGACGGCACCGTGCTGGGCCAGAAGGTCACACCGCTGGACCGCGCTGGCCTGTACGTCCCGGGCGGCAAGGCGTCGTACCCGTCGTCGGTGTTGATGAACGCGATCCCGGCGAAAGTGGCGGGCGTAACCGAAGTGGTCATGGTGGTGCCGACCCCGCGCGGGGAAATCAATGAGCTGGTGCTGGCCGCCGCTTGCATCGCCGGTGTCGACCGCGTGTTCACCATCGGTGGCGCCCAAGCCGTCGCGGCCTTGGCTTATGGCACCGAGAGCGTGCCGAAAGTCGACAAGGTGGTCGGCCCTGGGAATATCTACGTCGCCACCGCCAAGCGTCACGTGTTTGGCCAGGTCGGTATCGACATGATCGCCGGCCCGTCGGAAATCCTCGTGGTGTGCGACGGTCAGACCGATCCGGACTGGATCGCCATGGACCTGTTTTCCCAGGCCGAGCACGACGAAGACGCCCAGGCGATCCTGGTCAGTCCGGACGCCGCGTTCCTCGACCAGGTCGCCGCCAGCATCAACAAGCTGCTGCCGACCATGGACCGCGCCGAGATCATCGAGAAGTCGATCAATGGCCGTGGTGCGTTGATCCTGGTACGCGACATGGAACAGGCCATTGAAGTGGCCAACCGCATCGCGCCGGAGCACCTGGAACTGTCCGTCGCCGATCCGCAAGCCTGGCTGCCGTCGATCCGCCACGCCGGCGCGATCTTCATGGGCCGCCACACCAGCGAAGCCTTGGGCGACTACTGCGCGGGCCCGAATCACGTTCTGCCGACGTCCGGTACCGCGCGTTTCTCCTCGCCGCTGGGGGTGTATGACTTCCAGAAGCGTTCGTCGATCATCTTCTGTTCGCCACAGGGTGCTTCCGAACTGGGCAAGACCGCCTCGGTGCTGGCCCGTGGTGAGTCCCTGAGCGCTCACGCCCGTAGCGCTGAATACCGCATCCTTGAAGAGAAGGGGAACTGAGACATGAGCAAATTCTGGAGCCCTTTCGTCAAGGACCTCGTGCCTTACGTGCCCGGCGAGCAACCCAAGCTGACCAAACTGGTCAAGCTCAACACCAATGAAAACCCCTACGGCCCATCGCCCAAGGCGTTGGCCGCGATGCAAGCCGAGTTGAACGATAACCTGCGTCTGTACCCGGACCCCAACAGCGACCTGCTCAAACAGGCGGTCGCCAAGTATTACGGGATTGATGCCGGCAAGGTGTTCCTCGGCAACGGTTCCGATGAAGTCCTCGCGCACATTTTCCACGGCCTGTTCCAGCACGACCTGCCGCTGCTGTTCCCGGACATCAGCTATAGCTTCTACCCGGTGTACTGCGGCCTGTATGGCATCCAATCCGACCCGGTGCCGCTGGACGAACAGTTCCAGATTCGTGTGGAGGATTACGCGAAGCCCAACGGCGGAATCATCTTCCCTAACCCGAACGCGCCGACTGGCACAGTGCTGGCGCTGGACGCGGTGGAGCAGATCCTCAAGGCCAGCTCGGATTCGGTGGTGGTGGTCGATGAAGCTTATATCGACTTCGGTGGCGAAACCGCAATCAGCCTGGTGGACCGTTACCCGAACCTGTTGGTGACCCAGACCCTGTCCAAATCGCGCTCACTGGCCGGTTTGCGGGTGGGCCTGGCCGTGGGCCATCCGGACCTGATCGAGGCGCTGGAGCGGGTCAAGAACAGCTTCAACTCCTATCCGCTGGATCGCCTGGCGATTGTCGGCGCGGCGGCGGCGTTCGAGGACCGTGAGTACTTCGACAAGACGTGTCAGTTGGTGATCGACAGCCGCAACAAGGTGGTCGGGCAGTTGGAGGCGAAGGGCTTTGAAGTGTTGCCGTCGGCAGCGAACTTTATCTTTGCTCGTCACCCCAAGCACGACGCTGCCGGCCTGGCGGCCAAGTTGCGAGAGCAAGGTGTGATCGTGCGGCACTTCAAGCAGGAACGGATTGCCCAGTTCCTGCGGATCAGCATTGGTACGCCGGAGCAGAATCAGGCGTTGATCGATGGGCTTGGCGAGCTCTAAGCCACACTGGAGATCAAAAAAATGTGGGAGCGGGCTTGCTCGCGAATGCGGTGGTTCAGTCACTGATGTGCTGAATGACACACTGCATTCGCGAGCAAGCCCGCTCCCACATTGGTTTTGCGTTGGTAGTTAAATCAACGGCTCATCCGGCTTCTTGTTCTTCCAACCATCATTGCCCGGCAGCAGCAGGTTCAAACCAATCGCCACCACCGCACACAGGGCGATGCCCTTGAGGCCGAAATCATCCGGGCCGGTGCCGGTGCCGACCAGCACACCGCCAATCCCGAACACCAACGTCACCGACACGATCACCAGGTTGCGCGCCTCGCCCAGGTCGATCTTGTGGCGGATCAGCGTGTTCATGCCCACCGCAGCAATCGAACCGAACAGCAGGCACAGGATCCCGCCCATCACTGGCACGGGGATACTCTGCAGCAGTGCGCCGAACTTGCCGATGAACGCCAGGCTGATGGCAAACACCGCCGCCCAGGTCATGATTCTCGGGTTGTAGTTCTTGGTCAGCATCACCGCGCCGGTCACTTCCGCGTAGGTCGTGTTAGGTGGGCCGCCAAACAGGCCGGCGGCCGTGGTGGCAATGCCGTCGCCCAGCAGGGTGCGGTGCAGGCCGGGCTTCTTCAGGTAGTCGCGACCGGTCACGCTGCCGACCGCAATCACACCGCCGATATGCTCGATCGCCGGCGCCAGGGCCACGGGGACGATGAACAGGATCGCCTGCCAGTTGAATTCCGGCGCGGTGAAGTGGGGTAGGGCGAACCACGGTGCGGCGGCGATCTTCGCCGTGTCGACCACGCCAAAGTAGAACGACATGGCAAAACCCACCAGCACGCCGGAAATGATCGGCACCAGGCGGAAAATCCCCTTGCCGAACACCGCCACGATCAAGGTGGTCAGCAGCGCCGGCATCGAGATCAGCATCGCTGTCCTGTAGGGGATCAGTTCGGCACCGTCACCGCCTTTGCCCATCGCCATATTCGCGGCAATCGGTGCCATGGCGAGGCCGATGGAGATGATCACCGGGCCAATGACCACGGGAGGCAGCAGTCGGTCGATGAAACCGGTGCCCTTGATCTTCACGGCAGCGCCCAGGAAGGTGTAGACGAAGCCGGCCGCCATCACCCCGCCCATGGTCGCCGCGAGGCCGAATTGCTGCTTGGCGAGAATGATCGGGGTGATGAAGGCAAAGCTCGACGCCAGGAAGACTGGCACCTGGCGGCCCGTTACGACCTGGAATAACAACGTGCCCAGGCCGGCGGTGAACAATGCAACGTTTGGATCAAGACCTGTGATCAGCGGCATCAACACCAGCGCGCCAAATGCCACGAAGAGCATTTGTGCGCCAGACAGGATCTGGCGCCAAAGCGGGTCGTTGAATTCATCCTGCATGCTCACGCGTCCTTCTGCTTGGTGCCGAAGATCTTGTCACCGGCATCGCCCAAGCCTGGGATGATGTAGCCGTGTTCGTTCAGGCGCTCGTCGATGGACGCGGTGTAGATCTGCACGTCCGGGTGGGCCTTCTCGACGGCCGCAATGCCTTCGGGCGCAGCGACGAGAACCATGGCGCGGATGTCCCGGCAACCGGCTTTTTTCAGCAGGTCGATGGTGGCAACCATGGAACTGCCGGTGGCCAGCATCGGGTCGATGATCATCGCCAGGCGCTCGTTGATTTCCGGAACGAGTTTTTCCAGGTAGGTGTGGGCCTCCAGCGTCTCTTCATTGCGGGCTACGCCCACGGCGCTGACCTTGGCGCCCGGGATCAGACTGAGCACGCCTTCGAGCATGCCGATACCGGCGCGCAGAATCGGGACCACGGTGATTTTCTTACCAGCGATTTTCTCCACTTGGACGGGACCGGCCCAACCGGGGATCTCGTAGGTTTCCAGGGGCAAATCCTTGGTGGCTTCGTAAGTGAGCAACGCTCCGACTTCCTGAGCAAGCTCACGGAAGTTCTTCGTGCTAATGTCGGCGCGGCGCATAAGGCCGAGCTTGTGTCGGATCAGCGGGTGGCGGATCTCGCGAGTGGGCATGGGAAAGGCTCCGGCGGCGGGCAAAAAAACCGGCCTAGATTAATCTATCCGAGGGTGTTGTCCTATAGACATCTAGTACGTTAGTCCATTAACGCTTGCTCGGAGCGCACGAGAAGCGTACCTTCGCCCGCTTTTCTTGCCACAGCACCCCCTTGGAGAGCGCCATGTCCGCTGATCTCGAGCATATCCGTCAAATCATGCGCGAGGCTGACTGCCTGTACACTGAAGCGCAAGTCGAAGAGGCGATCGCCAAGGTCGGCGCGCACATCACCCGCGAAATGGCCGACACCAACCCGGTGGTCTTCTGCGTGATGAACGGTGGCCTGATCTTCGCCGGCAAATTGCTGACCCACCTGCAATTCCCGCTGGAAGCGTCCTACCTGCACGCCACCCGTTATCGCAACGAAACCAGTGGCGGCGACCTGTTCTGGAAAGCCAAGCCGGAAGTCTCGTTCATCGACCGCGACGTGCTGATCATCGATGACATCCTCGATGAAGGCCACACCCTGGGCGCGATCATCGACTTCTGCAAGCACGCTGGCGCGCGCAAAGTGCACACAGCCGTATTGATCGACAAAGACCACGACCGCAAGGCCCGCCCAGACCTGAAGGCTGATTATGTCGGCTTGCCATGCATCGACCGCTACATCTTCGGTTACGGCATGGACTACAAAGGCTACTGGCGCAATGCCAACGGGATCTACGCCGTCAAAGGGATGTGAGCCATGGCCCGTTTTCTTGATCAGACGCTGTTTGCCGAACTGGCCGAGAAAGCGGGCGCGAGCCCTCGTGGCCGCCACCATCACAATTTCCATCAGATGGAAGAGCCCTGCCATCGCCTGGCGGTGGGCCTGCAACCGGACACCTACGTGCCGCCTCACCGGCACCTGAGCGCGGACAAGGCCGAAACCTTGCTTGTGCTGCAAGGCAGCCTGGGGTTGCTGGTGTTCAGCGAAACGGGCGAAGTGCTCGCCAAGCGTGTGATGCAGGCCGGTGGTGAATGCGCCGGCGTCGATCTTCCGCCCGGTGTATTCCACGGTTTGGTGGTGCTGGAGCCCGACACCGTGATGTTCGAGTGCAAAGCGGGGCCCTATCGCCCGGTGGGCGAGGGTGAACTGGCCGACTGGGCGCCCCGCGAAGGCGATGCTGGGGTGGCCGAGTATCAACGCTGGATGCTTGCCCAGTTCGATTGAGCTACAGTGCTGGGCCCATCTTGCCGGAGCGGCCCATGAGTCTGTTGATACGCACCTGCGCCGCCCTGGCGCTGACCCTCAGCCTGCCGCTGGCCGCGGCGCCGGCACCGATGCACAGCCAATTCCTGCCCTCGGACGACCTGACCCTGCGCGCCGAAGCGCCGGATCAGCAGCAATTGCTGCAAGTCACCGAGTACGCGGTGGTGGTCGGCAACCAGCGCCAGTCCAGCCAGCAGCCGATCCCGGTGACTTCGCCGCTGATGATCCGCCTCAAAGGCAAGTCCCTGAACAAAGGCGCGTCCATCGCCCAAGTGGTGCTCAATTTCGACGCCGAAAGCAAAAGCCTGAAAAAACCGGCCTACGATGACAAGAGCAAAACCCTGACACTGTCCTACCCGGTGGCCCAATACCGTGTGATTGTCGACCTGCTGCGCAATGACACGGTGTACGTGCAGTTTCTCAGCTACACCAATGGCCACATCTGGGCGGACCTGCACACCGGTGCTGTAAAGGCCAGGTAGCCCCGCCTACACAAGCCTGCGCCTCGCAGGTAGACTTCAAACCCCGTGTAAATGTCTGCAGGCTGGAGTCGGTAATGCGTAAAGATAAGAAACAGGTGATTGGTGACGAGATCGGCGACGATCAGATCAAGTTGTTCCTGGACTTCGAGCCGGTCGACGCGACTTCCCCGTCCCTGCACAAACTGATCAAGGCCTACCGTGGCCTGCGTATCGACGATTTCGAGCGGTTCCTGGGCTTTTTCAAGGCCGCGGGCCTGGACCTCGACGGCAAGGATGAGCATGGCCAGACCTTCGTCGACCTGATCAAGGACCAGCGCAATGCGGACGAGTACATCGAACTGATCGAAAACGCTCGCGGCTGATTATCCGAGACATAAAAAACGCCCCGTTCTCATTGCGAGAGCGGGGCGTTTTTGCTTTCTACTGTAGGAGCGAGCTTGCTCGCGAAAAACCAGAGAGCGCTGCGTTAATCCATATGCGCTGCGTTATCGTTGACGTTTTTCGCGAGCGAGCTCGCTCCTACGGGTTCAACCAGTTCCAGGCTGATGTTGTTCTGCGCGTTGATCTTGCGATACAGCTCGGCGTCCGTCTCCAGGACCTTTTCCCGTGCCGGGAAAATTTCCTGCAGCTTGGCGGCCCATTCACCCGCGGCTTTGCCTGGGAAGCACTTCTCGATCAATTCCAGCATGATCGAAACGGTCACCGAAGCACCCGGGGATGCGCCCAGCAGTGCGGCCAGCGAGCCGTCTTTGGCCGCGACCAGCTCGGTGCCAAATTGCAGCACGCCGCCTTTTTTCGGGTCTTTCTTGATGATCTGCACCCGTTGGCCGGCCACTTCCAGGCGCCAGTCTTCGGCTTTCGCCTCCGGGTAGAAGCGACGCAGGGATTCCAGGCGCTGTTCCATGGACTGGCGCACTTCGCTGACCAGGTACTTGGTCAGATCCATGTTGTCGCGGGCCACAGCCAGCATCGGGCCGATGTTACCGGCACGAATCGACATCGGCAGGTCAAGGAACGAGCCGTGCTTGAGGAACTTGGTGGTGAAACCGGCGTATGGCCCGAACAACAGGGATTTCTTGCCATCCACCACACGGGTGTCCAGGTGTGGCACGGACATCGGTGGCGAACCTACGGCAGCCTGGCTATAGACCTTGGCCTGGTGATGCTTGACCACTTCCGGGTTGTCGCAACGCAGCCACTGGCCGCTGACCGGGAAGCCGCCAAAGCCTTTGCTCTCTTCGATGCCCGAGGCCTGCAGCAGCGGCAGGGCCGCGCCACCGGCGCCGAGGAACACGAACTTGGCGTCGACTTCACGGCTGTTGCCGCTGTTGACGTCCTTGATGCTCACGGTCCAGCCCGCGCCGTTGCGCTTGAGGCCGGTCACGCGCTTGCAGTACTTGACCTGGGCGTCGGGCGAACTGGTCAGGTGGCTGAGCAGTTGGTTGGTCAGTGCGCCGAAGTTGACGTCAGTGCCGTTCATGACACGGGTGGCCGCAATTTTTTCATCGAGCGGGCGGCCCGGCATCATCAGCGGCATCCACTCGGCCATTTCGCTACGGTCTTCGGTGTAGTGCATGTCCGAAAACGCGTGGTGCTGGCTGAGGGATTCAAAGCGCTTCTTGAGGAAGTCCACGCCTTTGTCGCCCTGCACGAAGCTCAGGTGCGGCACCGGGCTGATAAAGGACTTGGACGAGCCAAAGGTGCCCTTTTTGGTCAGGTACGCCCAGAACTGCTTCGACACCTCGAACTGAGTGTTGATGTGCACGGCTTTCTTGATGTCGATGGAGCCATCGGCGGCCTGGGGTGTGTAGTTCAGCTCACACAGCCCGGCGTGGCCGGTCCCGGCGTTGTTCCACGGGTTGGAACTTTCCGCGGCACCCGAATCCATCAGCTCAACGACTTCCAGCTTGAGGCCGGGGTCGAGCTCTTTGAGCAGTACGGCCAGGGTGGCACTCATGATGCCGGCCCCTACCAGTACTACGTCGACTGCTTCGTTATGCGCCATTTAACGCGTCTCCAAAATCTGCAGCACCAAATTGACGGCATGGCTGCCAGGAGTGACGGGGCGGTTCACGTGTTGCCCCAGGTTACCCATGGCCAGGATCGCCATGTCCGATTCGCAATTCTTTGCATGTTCAGCGCACGCTTCCTGCCGGGCTAATCTGCCTATGAACGCATTCATGGGCGCCTGTGGCAATTCGACTTATGGTCAAAGCGTGCGATTCGTGCAACCAATCCGTAGCGGACAGGCTCAAGCTCCGGTTTTTAAGGCGTGCTCGGTCCTGTGTGGTTGGGCTGTTCCAGACGCTGATGGTGCTTGTACAAACGCCAAACTATTCATTTGCTCGCCACACTCTTGTGAAGTTGTGAAAACCCGTTTTTTCACGCTCTTTTGAAGACGTGAACCTCAAAAAAGGGCTGCCCCAGCCTGGCACCTGGCCCGAGACTCCTGCCGACACGCGGCAAAACGGGCAAACAACTCAAGTGGCCGAGCGCAATGGCAGCTCTGGCAGATTCGGTAAAGGCGGATGGTTTGCAAGGAAAACAGCAAGCACGCCAGCTTCACTCGATCTGTGTGGGCGGCTCTCTGTGGGCGATTTGGGGGTTAGTGCCGAGGCATTAACGATGCTGCGAGGCCCGATCAGGAGACGTCCTTATAATCGGGGGGAGATTGTAGCGAAGAACGCCAGGGAAATGGGCGTGTTTTATGACTTTTATTAAGGATCTGGTCAGGAAGCCAGCGCGTGGCGTGGGTGCCCATGTGTCGACATCGAGTTCACCCGGGCGCTGGCCGGCAGCGGACGGTGCATCCAACCCAGATGGGTCTCCGCTACTTCCACCCAGCCCTCGCCGACCGGAGGCAGGCTGCACTGTTTGAACGCCAGGCAATGGCCGCGTGCGTCAAGCAAGGCATAGTGGCGATGACGGGCGTTTGGCATGAACAGCGATTTGAGAAGGCGCATGGCTTTGTACCTATGGTGTTACATGCTTGAAGGTTGCCAGTGTGTCATGACATTGGAATGACGAATTTATGCGAAGTTGTAATTTCAACGCGGCTTCAGCTCCCGTTCAGGATGGCTGGTGAGTGGCGTGCGTGCACCGTTATACTGCTGGCCTGTTTGCGCCTAGTCTTGGAGAAATGAGTATGTTGCAACGCCTGTTGTTCGGTTTGATCACTGTGACCAGTTTGACCCTGGTTGGCTGCGCCAACAGCCCGCAACAACTCAGCCCAGAGCCGAAAGTCACCTCGCAGCTGGCGCCTGTCGGGCATGGCCAGCCGGTGTCGGTGCGTGTGGTGGATGGCCGTCCATCGCCGACCCTCGGCTCGCGCGGTGGCCTGTACCCTGAGACCGCTTTGGTTTCTGTGAATGCCCAGGACGTACTGCCCAAGCTGCAGGCCCAGGCTGAAGCCGCCGTGCGTCTGCTGGGTTTCACCCCAAGCCCCAATGCGCCGGGTGCGCCGCAACTGACCATTACCCTGGCCGAGCTGAAATACCAGTCGCCTAAAGACGGCCTGTACGTGACCGAAGCGTCCATCGGTGCGACCTTCAAGTCCGACGTCAGCGCCGGCACCCGTCGCTACAGCGGTCGCTACGGTGCGTCCTTGAACCAGCGCTTCGGCATGTCGCCAAACCAGGAAACCAACACCAAGCTGGTCAGCGACGTCCTCAGTGATGCGTTGACCCGCCTGTTCAAGGACCCAAGCATCGGTTCCTTGCTCAGCTCGCAATAACCGATTCAACAAAAAGCCGGGCCCAGTGATGAGCCCGGCTTTTTTTCGCCTCCAGTTTCACGCGGCGGTGTCGATACAGAAATCCAGCAGGCTCACCCCTGTCAGCAGATCGGTCTCCGGCAGGTCTGCGTGCTGGTGCCCGCCGAGGGCGCAATACACCAGCCAGTGGCGGTCCTGGACGTTGAAGGCCAGGCCGCCGACCAGTGCTTCTTGCTCATCACTTTGGGTGATCAGGTACAGCCGATCCTGGTTTTGCGCGTGCAGCATGACAAGCTCCTAAGCGTCGAAGGGCAACAGAGTGGCTTGTTAAGGTGACGTTCAGGTGACGGCGTAAATTACTGGATACATTAGCCGTCAATGGGGGAGGGAGCATTTACGGCGCCGGAGGCCACTATCGTTCAGGTTTGTATCTGAATCGATACCAAAATACTGTTCTACCGAGGTTTGCGATGGCGCTGCCTGCACTTTTGATCAACGTTGTTGCGTTAGCCGTGGCTTGCCCGGGCGCTGCGCTGCTGTTCATTACCCGCCTGCGCGAACAGCGCGCAATGGCCGACCTGACCGCGCAGGGCGAAGACCGCGCGATCGACCAACCGATGTTGTTTCTGGATGTGCGCACCGAACGGGCGCATCGTCTGGCTTACCGCGTAGGGTTTGCCTGTTTGGCGCTGGCGCTGGCCATCTCCTGGCTCAGCACCCGCCTCTAAAAACGCCATAAAACAAATGTGGGAGCTGGCTTGCCTGCGAAAGCATCACCGAGGTGTGACTGATCCACCGAGGCGTCCGCATCGCAGGCAAGCCAGCTCCCACAGAAGCCAGCTCTCGTAGCGTCAGAGAGGTATGCCGGCCTTGACTCGATATTGATTACGCACCGGCGTTGCATATTGCACCACCAGGAAGGGGCGGTGCTCGGCCGGGCACTCGTTCAAGCGTCGCTCCCACTCCGCCTTCGCCTTGGCCAGTTCGTCCGCCGGGAACACTTCGGCGGCGGTCGGCACCTGCAATTGCGGGTCGGCATCGCTCCACTGGGCGTAGGCCAGGTAATGCACCGGAAACAAGCGGTATCCGCCGAGAATCTGCCGGTCCATTTCGGCGGCCAGCAGCTTGGTGTCTTCGAAACGCTCGGTGATCGGCGGCGCGAAGTTCACATGCACCCGGCCTTTGTAGCCGGTGATGCCCAGCGCAATGCTCACGTCATCCTCGCCCGGCGCCTTGCTGTAGGTACCGGTGGTAGCGCGGATGTACAGTTCGCGGGCCTTGGCTGAATCGCAGGGGTCGTATTCGTAGCTGATGGACACCGGCGTCAGGTTCAGCGACTGGATCACCTCGGCAAACGGCTCATCCTTGCGGCTGACGTGGAACATCTTGAGGATCGCCGACTCGGTGCGATCATCCCCATCCTTGGCGCGCCCTTCAGCCTGGGCGATCCAGATCGATGCAACGTCGTTGCGGATCGAATGGTTGATGTACGCCGACAGCAACTGATACGCCGCCATCTTCTCTTTGCGCCCGGTGATCGAGCGGTGCACGATGAAGCTCTTGTTCAGGCGCATCAGGTCGCTGACAAACGGCTTTTGCAGCAGGTTGTCGCCGATGGCGATACGTGGCGTCGGCAGGCCGGCGTGGTACACGGCGTAGTTGACGAAGGCCGGGTCCATCACGATATCGCGGTGGTTGGCCAGGAACAGGTAAGCCGTGCCGGACTTGAGTTGCTCGACGCCGGTGTAGGTCACGCCGTCGGTCGCCCGATCGATGGTGTGGTCGACGTAGTACTCGACTTTGTCCTGCAGCGTGGCCACGGTGGTGACGCCAGCGAACTCGCGGCGCAGTTTGCGGGCGATCATCGGCTTGAGCAGCCAGCCCAGGGCGCCGGCAAAGCGCGGGAAGCGGAAGTGGGTCAGGATGTCCAGAAAGGCCTTGTCACTGAACAGACGTGCCAGCACTGCCGGGACTTCGCTGTCGTTGTAAGGTCGGATGGTATCGAATTCGCCCATCATGCTCTCTTGTTAGAAACGGCTAGGGTAAGTAAAGGAAATACCAGGGGGCGGACTGAGGAATGGCCCAGCCGGAAATAGCCCTGTAAATAGACCGGCGATTATACGCACAAGTCACCTTGGAGGCTGCGATGCTGGAAAATGCGACGTACGATTGTCCTTATTGCGGTGAAGAGGTCGAGACAACCGTGGATTTGTCTGGCGGTGACCAGATCTATATAGAAGACTGCCAAGTATGTTGCCGGCCGATCATTTTCGATCTGCAGGTGCATGGGGAAGAGTGGATGCTCGAAACCCGAAGTGAAAACGAATAACGGATACACCCATGCAGCGAATCTACGAACCGGAAAACCTGATGGAAGGCGAGCTGCTGCAACAGATGCTCGCCAGCGAGGGCATCGAGGCGCACCTGGTGGGCCGGCATTTGCTCGGCGGCACTGGCGAGCTGCCGATCTTTGGTCTGTTGGGCCTGGAGGTGGACAATGACCGGGCCATGCACGCCCGCGAGCTGATCACTGCCTATATCGGCGCACAACCGCTGCCCGGCGATGAACCTGACAGCTTCCCTGACGTGCTGGTCTGTTAGGCTGTCGGTCGGTTTACCCAAGAGTCGTGTTGCCCCATGTGTGGACGTTATGCCCTGTTTCGCTGGAACCCCGCCTTTGCTGCCTTGCCGGGCTTTCCGGCCGACCAGCAGGCCCAGTGGAATATTTCCCCGAATGATTCGGTGCTGATCCAGCGCGTCACCGATGGCCAGCGCACCCTGGCCCGCGCTCGCTGGGGCCTCACGCCGCCGTGGTTGACCGATCTTTCCCGCACGCCCGCCCATGCCCGCGCCGAAACCCTGGCCGAACAACCGATGTTCCGCGAAGCGTTCCGTCTGCGCCGTTGCCTGCTGCCCGCCAATGGGTTCTACGAATGGCGCGGCACCCAGCGCAAACGCCCGTACTGGCTGACGACGGGGGAGGGCTCCACGTTGTTTTTCGCCGCGATCTGGGAAGCGTATCCGGTGCAGGAACAGGTGTGGTTGAGCACGGCGGTAGTGACCCAGGCGGCGCAGGCCCAGCGTCGCCCGCTGATTCTGGATGAGGCCGGGCAGGCAGCCTGGCTCGATCCCGAGACGCCGTTGCATGTATTGCAAGGCCTGCTGGCCAGTGAGCCCGTCGCGCTGCGCGAAAGAGTCCTGGCCAACATGGTCAACGATCCCAAGCTCAATGGGCCGGAGTGCCTGACCCCGGCTTAGACCTTGAACTGATTGATCAGCCGGCGCTGCTGTTCCGCCAGCTTGGTCAAGTCCGCACTGGCCGCGCTGGATTCATCCGCGCCGCCTGCTACTTCATTGGCCACCTGGCCGATATTGATCACGTTACGGTTGATGTCCTCGGCCACCGCGCTCTGTTCTTCGGCGGCACTGGCGATCTGGGTGTTCATGTCGTTGATCACCGAGACGGCCTGGGTGATCGTCTCCAGCGCTTCGGCCGCCTTGGCCGCGTGTTGCACGCTTTCATCGGTGCGGTTCTGGCTGTCCTCCATCACCCGCACCACGTCCCGCGTGCCTTGTTGCAACTGCTGGATCATGGTCTGGATTTCTTCGGTGGCCTTCTGGGTCTTTTGCGCCAGGTTGCGCACTTCGTCGGCGACCACCGCAAAACCACGGCCTTGCTCCCCGGCCCGCGCCGCTTCGATGGCGGCATTGAGCGCGAGCAGGTTGGTCTGTTCGGCAATCCCGCGAATCGCCGTGAGGATGGCGTTGATGTTCTCGCTGTCCTTGGCCAGTGTTTGCACCACGCTGACCGCTTTGCCGATTTCTTCAGCCAGTGCGCCGATGGAGGTGGAGGTGTCGCGCACGATGCGCATGCCTTGGCTTGCGGCCTGATCGGCATGGCTGGCGGCTTGGGCGGCTTGGGTGGCGTTGCGCGCAACATCTTGTGCAGTCGCGGTCATCTCATGTACAGCGGTGGCGACCTGGTCGATTTCCACCATCTGTTTGTGCACGCCCTGGTTGGTACGTATCGCGATGTCGGCGGTGTGTTCCGAGGAGTCGCTGACTTTCTGCACCGAACTCACCACCTGGGTGATCATGCCCTGCAGCTTGATCAGGAAGGTGTTGAAGCCGCTCGCGATCGCGCCCAGTTCATCGACGCGGTCGCTGGTCAGGCGCCGCGTCAGGTCACCTTCGCCCTGGGCGATGTCATTGAGCATCGCGACCATTTGCTTGAGCGGACGGGCAATGCCGTGGCCGACCAGCCAGATCACCAGCAAGCCAATACCCGCGATCAACAAACCGGCGATGGTCATGCCGAAGATGTCAGTCTTGCGCTGGGCTTCCAGGTCGCTTTGCAGCTTCTGCGAATCGGCCATCACGGCGCTGAGGGGCAGTTGCAGCATCAAGGTCCAGCGCGCGTCGGCCTGGCCGATGTTGAACGGCAGGAACAGCTCGATGTGCCCGTGTTCCTTGTCGATGTCGTAGCGCACTTCGCCGACTTTCAGTTGGCCGAGGTTGGCCAGTTCATTGCTGTCGAGCAGGTCGCTGGCCTTTTCGCCGAGCTTGCTGGCATCCTTGGTGTAGGCCACCAGGCGGCCGTTGCTGGAGATCAGCGCCAGTTCACCAGCACCGTTGTAGAGTTTTTGATCGGCGCTGGTGAGCATGTCCTGGATGAAGTTCACCGACAGGTCGGCACCAACGATGCCCTGGAAGGTGCCGTCGATCATGATCGGCTCGATGAACGAAGCCAGCATCACCATCGCGTTGCCCACCTTGTAAGGGGCGGGGTCGATGGCGCAGGCCTTTTTGTTTTCCTTGGAGCACAGGTAGTACTCACTGGCGCGTACGCCGGTGGAGAGGATGTTCTGGTCGTTGACGTCGGCGAGCTTGTCCAGGCCCAGGCTGCCATCGGCGTTGCGATACCACCACGGCAGGAAGCGGCCGTCGGCGGCCATGCCGATAATGGGGCTGTTCACATAGGCCGCGTCGTTATGATCGATCGCGTTGGGCTCCCAGCCAATGTAGGCGCCGAGGATCTTCGGATTGCGCACCACGGTTTCATGCAGCAGGTTGATCAGTTGCTCGCGGCCGACTTGCAGGGCCGGTTCGCCCTTGGCGTCTTTCATGCCGAGCAGGGCGTTGGCGGTGGCCAGGCTCTTGGCAGTCACCAAGGGTGCTTCCAGTTCGCGCTGGATCAAGGTGGCTTGGGTTTGCGCCAAGGCGGTCAGGCGCTGCTCGATGATCTGTTCGAATTGCACCTGGGTGCGATCCTGCACCATCTCTTGGGTCCGCGCTCCGGCAAACAAGGCGTACAGCACCAGCACCGCGACCACGCTCAGGACAATCGCCCCGGCCAGTGCCGCGACAGAAAATTGGATCGACTTGAATTTCATGAAAGCTCCGGGCACAGGGGAGAGAATCCGCCTTTTTGTATCGGCCACGGGCGCGCAGGGCATTAGGGGTTGTCCTACAAAAAAGTTTGGGGTGTCGCAAATGGAATGCCCGCCGCCGTTGTTGGCGTTGGCGCCGTGGGATGTATCTGAAAATCAGCGGTTACACGTCTGGTGTATCTGGCGTCGATACAAACGAGCGCCTACGATACGCGCCATGTTTTAAGGGCGTGTTTTCAGGGAGAGGTTCATGAAGAAGTCATTGGCAGTTAGCGGCCTGGTTGCAGCGATGCTGCTGGCCGGGTGTCAGTCGGTCAACACCACCAGCGGCGGCGCCGTTGGGGTTGAGCGCAAGCAGTACATGTTCAGCATGCTGTCGAGCCAGGAAGTCGACCAGATGTATGCCCAGTCCTACCAGCAGACCCTGGGAGAGGCCAGCAGCAAGGGCCAACTGGACAAGACCAGCGCCAACGCCAAGCGCGTGCAGGCCATCGCCAACCGCTTGATCGCCCAGGCGCCGACGTTCCGTGCGGATGCCGCGCAGTGGAAGTGGGAAGTGAACCTGATCAAGAGCGACGAGATGAACGCCAACTGCGGGCCTGGCGGCAAGATCTTCGTGTACAGCGCATTGATCGATAACCTCAAGCTCACCGATGACGAACTGGCCGCCGTGATGGGTCATGAAATCGCCCACGCCTTGCGTGAACACGGCCGTGAAGCCATGTCCAAGGCCTACGGGATCGAGATGGCGAAGCAGGGCGCCGGTGCGTTGTTCGGCCTCGGCCAAGACAGCTTGGCATTGGCCGATACCGTGGCCAACTACGGCATGACCTTGCCCAACAGCCGCAGCAATGAAAACGAAGCGGACCTGATCGGCCTGGAGCTGTCGGCCCGTGCCGGCTATAACCCGAACGCTGCCATCACCTTGTGGAACAAGATGGCTAAAGCCTCGGAAGGTGCGCCGCCGGAGTTCATGAGTACTCACCCGGCCTCCGACAGCCGAATCGCCTCGTTGCAGGCGGCAATTCCGAAGGTGATGCCGCTTTACCAGCAGGCCAAAAAGTCCTGAGTTAACGCAGATCAATGTGGGAGCCGGGCTTGCCCGCGATGCAGGCGGCTCGGTCTTTCAGTTGCACCGGGTTGCTGCCATCGCAGGCAAGCCAGCTCCCACAGGGATCGGGTTTACAGATTTAGATCCAACCGCTGCTCTGCATGGCCTTGTAAACCGCCACAATCGCCAGGATGAAGAACGCCGACGCCGCCAGTCGACGAATCAGCGTCAACGGCAGTTTCTCCGCTGCAAAATTCCCCGCCAAGACCACCGGCACGTTGGCAATCAGCATGCCCAGGGTTGTCCCGATAATCACCAGCCACAACTCCGGGTACTGCGCCGCCAGCATCACCGTGGCGATCTGCGTCTTGTCACCGATTTCCGCGAGGAAGAACGCGATCAGCGTGGTCAGGAACGGACCGAATTTGCGCGTGGTACTGGCTTCGTCATCGTCGAGTTTGTCGGGCACCAGGGTCCACAAGGCCGTGGCGCAGAAACTCGCCGCAAGGATCCAGTGCAACACCGCATCCGAGAAGAAACTGCCGAACCAGGCCCCCACGGCACCGGCGGCCGCATGGTTGGCCAGGGTCGCGGCGACGATGCCGGCGATGATCGGCCAGGGTTTGCGAAAGCGTGCGGCCAGGATGAGCGCGAGCAGTTGCGTCTTGTCGCCGATTTCGGCCAAGGCAACGATTGCGGTAGGAACGAGTAGTGAATCCAGCATCAGGTAGGTTTCCAGGGGCGGGTCGACACGGCTATGACACGTACAGCCTTCCCGCCCCGGGTAAGGTGTGCGTGTCATAGGTCTTGTCAAACCCCGGTCCGTCTGTGCGGACTCCTGGGTCGCATACGCCATGGTCTGCTGACCAAGTATGTTGACGTATGCCGGACGAGCGTGGCGCTCGTGGGAGACTACTCCCCTAGGACGGAGCGGATTCTGCCTAGGCAAAATCCATTCGGCAAGCCTTCTTTTTCAAACGCCCGTCAGCCGCGCTTGGCGCGGTAGATGCGAAAACCGTTGCCCTCGGCCTTGATCGCACACACGCCCAGGTGCTCTTCGATCAGTGGTTGGTATTTGAGGAAGCTGTTGGCAACCAGACGAAGTTCGCCGCCTTTTGCCAGGTGTTTCGCCGCTTTTCGCAGCAGGTTCTCAGTGGCGAAATAATCGGTGTGCACGCCGACATGGAACGGCGGGTTGCTCAAAATCGCGTTCAAACCCATCGGTGCTGCGTCGATGCCATCACCGGTCAACACCTCGGCTTCCAGACCATTGGCGGCCAGGGTCAAGCGACTGCTGGCGGCGGCGAAGGCATCCACGTCGAGCATCGTCACCGTGTTGTGCGGGTAGCGACGTTTGACCGCAGCCCCCAGCACGCCCGCGCCACAACCGAAGTCCAGCAAATGGCCGCTTGGCAGTTTGTCCAGATGTTCCAGCAACAACTCGGTACCACGATCCAGGCGCCCGTGGCTGAACACGCCTGGCAGGCTCACCACTTTGAGCGGGCCCTCGGCCAGCGGCACGTCGAAGACCTGCGCGAGGCTCTCAAGCTCGACGGCTTGCGGGGCGTTGGCCACGGTGATCTGCCACAACTGGCAATGCCGCGCACTGTCGAGCTTGCGCGGTTTGCCGAAGGGGATCAGCTGCTTGGCGGCGCTTTCGATACCGGCTTTCTTCTCGCCGACCAAAAACAGCTCGGCGCCGGGCAAGCGCGAGGCCACGGCGTTGAGCAGGTAGTCGGTGAGGTCCTTGGACTTGGGCAGGAAGATCACCGCCGTATCAAACGCCCGGTCAGGCACGTTCACGCCGAACTGGCTGCGCTCAGGGAAACGTGCGTCGAGCGCCGCCTGATCGCCGGCATGCCAGCACCAGCCGTGGGCATTGGGCAGGCGACCCAGCAGGTCGTCGGCAGGCAACCCCACCAGCAGCAGGTTGCCTTGAAAAAGTTCGGCCTGACGAAGCAGTACTTCACTGCGCGGATCCATGGTCTGCTCCTTGAAAAGGGGCGCAGTTTATCAACTGACGACGCGCAGCGGGGCCCCGTTGAAAAAGCCCCGGGCGTTTTCCGCCAGTTGGCCGACGATGCGCTGGCGCGCTTCGCGACTGCCCCAGGCATTGTGCGGGGTGACGATCAGTCGAGGGATATCACCGGCCAACAGTGGGTTGCCATTCACCGGCGGTTCCACGCTCAGTACATCGGTGGCCGCGCCGCCCAAATGGCCGCTGCGCAAGGCGTCCGCCAGGGCCTGTTCGTTGATCAAACCACCGCGCGCCGTGTTCACCACAAACGCGCCAGGCTTGAGCAGCGCCAGCTCGCGGGCGCCGATAAAGTCGCGGGTGTGCTCGTTGAGCGGGCAGTGCAGGGTGAGTGCATCCACCTGGGTCAGCAATTCATCCAGTGGCACGCGGTCCGCACGGGCCGGGCGGCCTGGAATCGCGCCGAGCAGGACACGCATGCCGAACGCTTCGGCCAGTCGCGCGACGGCGCCGCCCAACTCACCATGGCCGAGCAGGCCGAGGGTCTTGCCTTCCAGCTCGACAATTGGGTGGTCCAGCAGGCAGAACTGCTTGGCCTCCTGCCACTTGCCGGCACTCACATCCCGTTGATAGTCCTTCAAGCGCGTCGCCAGGTTAAGCAACAGCATGATTGTATGTTGCGCCACCGACGGCGTGCCGTAGCCCTGGCAGTTGCTCACGGTGATGTCATGGGCGCGGGCGGCGTCGAGGTCGACGTTATTGGTGCCGGTGGCCGACACCAGGATCAGCTTGAGGTCCGGGCAGGCCGCCAGAGTTTCGGTGTTGAGGGCGATTTTGTTGCTGATGACCACGTGGGCGCCTTGCACGCGTTCGATCACGTTCTGCGGCGTGGTGCCGGTAAACAACTGCAACTCGCTGAAGCTGTCTCGCAGCTCGCTGAGGTCGAGGTCCCCCAGGTCCAGGGACGGGTGATCAAGGAAGACGGCGCGGCGATTGTTCGTCATCAACTGTACCTTTTGCGACAGGGTTCGAAGGCGTAATCTCCCGAGCCTATCAGATGAAATAATCAGTTACTTAATTGGAGTGAGCATGTACGCCGCCGAATTTTTGACCGTAGCCCTGATTCACTTGTTGGCGGTGGCCAGCCCCGGCCCGGATTTCGCGGTGGTGGTGCGTGAGAGTGTCACCCACGGCCGTCGCGCCGGGACCTGGACTGCGCTGGGCGTCGGCTCGGCGATTTTCCTGCACGTAGGTTATTCGTTGCTCGGTATCGGCTTGATCGTGTCCCAGTCCATCGTGCTGTTCAACGCCCTGAAATGGGCGGCCGCCGCCTACCTGCTGTACATCGGTTTCAAGGCCCTGCGCGCGCAGCCGGCCAAGCCAGTCGCCGAAGGCGAACTGCACCGCGAAGCGGGCGAGCGCACCCCACGTGGTGCGTTTACCGCAGGCTTTGTCACCAACGGCTTGAACCCCAAGGCCACGCTGTTCTTCCTGTCGTTGTTCACCGTGGTGATCAACCCCCATACACCGCTGGCGATCCAAGCCGGTTACGGCGTGTACCTGGCGGTGGCGACGGCGCTGTGGTTCTGTTTGGTGGCGATGCTGTTCAGCCAGCAGCGCGTGCGCGCCGGGTTTGCGCGGATGGGACACTGGTTTGATCGGACCATGGGCGCGGTGTTGATTGCCATCGGCGTGAAACTGGCATTCACCAGCATGAAATAAGCTGAATGCTGGCGCAAAGCTAGCATTCATTGGGGGCTGCAAATCATTCCTTTGGCTGATTTGGCTGAAACATATGCGCTCTACAGTGCAGTTCTTTCAGCCAAGACCATGCAGTCATAAAAGGGATTCGTATGTTGCAGACCCGTGTTATCCCGCCCGCCGAAGGTGCGTACCAATACCCGCTGTTGATCAAACGCCTGTTGATGTCCGGCACCCGCTATGAAAAGACCCGGGAAATCGTCTACCGCGACAAACTGCGTTACACCTACCCCACCCTGATCGAGCGCGTTGCGCGCCTGGCCAATGTGCTGACTGAAGCGGGTGTGAAGGCCGGTGATACCGTGGCGGTGATGGACTGGGACAGCCACCGTTACCTCGAATGCATGTTCGCCATCCCGATGATTGGCGCGGTGATCCACACCATCAACGTGCGCCTGTCGCCGGAACAGATCCTCTACACCATGAACCACGCCGAGGACCGCTTCGTGCTGGTCAACAGTGAGTTCGTGGGGCTTTACCAGGCGATTGCCGGGCAACTGACCACGGTCGACAAGACCCTGCTGCTTACCGACGGCGAGTCCAAGAACGCCGAACTGCCCAACCTGGTGGGCGAGTACGAAACCCTGCTGGCCGCCGCCAGCCCGAAGTACGACTTCCAAGACTTCAACGAAAATTCTGTCGCCACCACTTTCTACACCACCGGTACCACCGGTAACCCCAAGGGCGTGTATTTCACCCACCGCCAGTTGGTGCTGCACACCATGGGCGTGGCGACCATTATGGGCAGCGTCGACAGCGTGCGGTTGCTCGGCACCAACGACGTGTACATGCCGATCACGCCGATGTTCCACGTGCACGCCTGGGGCTTGCCGTACGTGGCGACCATGCTCGGGCTGAAACAGGTCTACCCTGGCCGCTACGACCCGGAATATCTGGTGGAGCTGTGGCGCAAGGAAAAGGTCACTTTCTCCCATTGCGTACCGACCATCCTGCAAATGGTGCTCAATGCCAAAGCGGCCCAGGACGTGGATTTCGGTGGCTGGAAAATCGTCATCGGTGGCAGTGCGCTTAACCGTTCGCTGTACGAAGCGTCCAAGGCCCGTGGCATTCAGTTGACCGCCGCGTATGGCATGTCCGAGACCGGGCCGCTGGTGTCCTGCGCCCATCTCAACGAAGAGTTGATGGCTGGCAGCGAGGATGAGCGCACCACTTACCGCATCAAGGCCGGCGTCCCCGGACCGTTGGTGGAGGCCGCGATCATTGATGGCGACGGCAACTTCCTACCGGCTGACGGTGAGTCCCAAGGTGAGCTGGTGCTGCGCGCGCCGTGGCTCAGCGAAGGCTATTTCAACGAGCCGCAAAAAGGCGCCGAGCTGTGGGAAGGCGGCTGGATGCACACGGGCGACGTGGCCACGCTGGATGCCTTCGGCGTGATCGACATCCGCGACCGCATCAAGGATGTGATCAAGACCGGCGGCGAGTGGGTCTCCTCCCTGGCCCTCGAAGACCTGGTCAGCCGTCACCCGGCGGTACGCGAAGTAGCGGTGGTGGGCATCGCCGATCCGCAGTGGGGCGAGCGTCCGTTCGCGTTGCTGGTGGTGCGTGATGGCCATGTGATAGGGGCCCGAGAGCTCAAGGAACACCTCAAGCCGTTCGTGGAGCTGGGGCACTTGAGCAAGTGGGCGATTCCAAGCCAGATCGCCGTTGTTACCGAAATTCCCAAGACCAGCGTAGGAAAACTCGACAAAAAACGTATCCGTATCGACATCATCGAATGGCAGGCCAACAACAGCACGTTCCTATCCACCCTTTGAGCTGATCCGCCGTGCCCTTTTGGCACGGCAATGCTCTATCTCGCGCCTTCACTTGTGATTTGCCGATTTTCAGCCATCCTTGCCGCGTCGGCCTTCGTCGACGTGGCGAAAGGGTCGTGGCAGACGGGTTGGTGATGCAAATCACACTTTAGAGGGATCAAGCACTACCCCCCGCTGGCTATAGTCCCTTCCAGAGTTTTTCAAGGATGTTCCGCTTCGGGCCATGGGGGCTCGGCTGCCGAGCGGCATTGGAATCGTTGTATTCCGGCCGTTACATGCATCACAGAAAGAACTCACTGCCATAACAATAATGCACATGGAGTAGCGTCGATGACCTCAGTAAACCAGTTCTGGCGCCGGGCAAGACTGCCCCTGGCCGTCAGTCTCGCTTCTACGCTCGCCGGGCCCGCATTCGGCGTCAGTTTCAACATTGGTGAAATCGAAGGGAGCTTTGACTCGTCGCTTTCCGTGGGGGCGAGCTGGTCGACAGCCAAGCCCAACAAGGACCTGATCGGCGCCAACAATGGCGGTCGTGGCCTGTCCCAGACTTCCGACGACGGCCACCTTAACTTCAAGCGCGGCGAGACCTTTTCGAAGATCTTCAAGGGCATCCATGATTTGGAACTGAAGTACGGAGACACCGGTGTTTTTGTACGAGGCAAGTACTGGTATGACTTTGAGCTAAAGGACGAAAGTCGCCCCTTCAAGGACATCAGTGACAACAACCGTAAAGAAGGCGCCAAGTCCTCTGGCGGGCAGATTCTCGATGCGTTCATCTACCACAACTATTCCATTGCCGATCAGCCCGGTAACGTGCGATTCGGTAAGCAAGTAGTGAGCTGGGGTGAAAGTACCTTCATCGGCGGCGGCATCAACTCCATCAACCCGATCGATGTATCGGCGTTCCGTCGTCCGGGTGCAGAAGTCAAAGAGGGTTTGATTCCGGTCAACATGTTCTATGTGTCGCAAACGCTGACGGATAATTTGTCGGCGGAGGCGTTTTATCAGTTGGAGTGGGACCAGACGGTAACGGATAACTGCGGAACGTTCTTCTCCCAGCCCGATATTATTTCAGATGGCTGTACCGATAACCTGCGTGTATTGAACAAGCGTTCTCGAATTAACCCCGCAGCTTATCCGACCCTCAACAGCTTTGGTGTTGATGTAAACGAAGAAGGGGTAAAGGTTGCTCGTGGCGGTGACAGGGATGCCCGGGACAGCGGGCAGTTCGGCGTTGCCTTCCATTACAACTATGAGCCGTTGGACACGGAGTTCGGCGCTTACTTCATGAATTACCATAGCCGGGCACCTATCTTCAGTGCTCGCGGCGCCTCCCAGTCCCTCTATAACCTGCTCAATAACCCAGGCGCGCCCGCGGCGTTACGGCAATTGGCGCCTGTGATAATCGCCGGCAACTCCCAGTATTTTGTCGAGTATCCAGAAGATATTCGTTTGTATGGCTTGAGCTTCTCCACCACCCTGCCTACCGGCACTGCGTGGAGTGGTGAGGTGAGTTATCGTCCGAATGCGCCGGTGCAACTGAACTCGACGGATATTCTATTTGCCGGTGTCACACCGTTGAACGGTTATTCCAATGCCTCTGTGCTCAAAGGCGTTCCAGGACAGGATCTCAATGGTTATCGGCGTAAGGAAATTACCCAGCTACAAACAACATTCACGCATTTCTTTGATCAGGTCATGGGGGCAAGCCGCCTGACGACGGTGGGCGAAATCGGCGTCACACATGTGGGCGGGCTGGAAAGCAAGTCCAAGACTCGTTATGGCCGCGACCCGGTTTTCGGCCCTGGTAGTCTGCCTGCCGGTTTCTGCAATGGCCTCAACGCCTCGACCGCCGCAGGTGCCGGTGTGCCCGTTGCGGACCTGAACACTAACTGCAACAACGACGGTTTCACCACCTCCACCTCCTGGGGCTACCGCGCCCGTGCCATTTGGGAATATCCGGACGTCTTCGCCGGTGTGAACCTGAAGCCCAACGTCGCTTGGTCCCATGACGTCAGCGGTTATTCGCCAGGCCCTGGCGGTAACTTCGAAGAAGGTCGCAAGGCGGTCAGCCTGGGCCTGGATGCCGAGTACCAGAACACCTACACCGCCAGCCTGGCCTACACCAACTTCTTTGGTGGCAAGTTCAGTACGGTGGATGACCGCGACTTCGTCGCTTTGAGCTTCGGCGCCAACTTCTAAGCACACTGCATTTCAGGAAGACCAGAACATGAAAATAACCAAAAGTCTGTTGCACGTGGGTGTGCTTGGGCTGTCGATCCTGGCGAGCAACGTCATGGCGGCAGTGTCGGCGGATGAAGCCGCCAAGCTGGGCACGACCCTGACACCGATGGGCGCCGAAATGGCCGGTAACGCGGCGGGTACTATTCCAAAATGGTCGCCGCTGCCCACCAACGCAGGCGCTGTTGACGCCCGTGGGTTCCTGGCCAACCCATACGCCAGTGAACAACCGCAATTCACCATCACTGCGGCGAACGTCGAGCAGTACAAGGACAAGCTGGCGCCGGGGCAGTACGCGATGTTCAAGCGCTACCCGGAAACCTTCAAGATGCCGGTCTACCCGACCCATCGCGGTGCCACCGTGCCGGCGGAGGTGTTTGCGTCCATCAAGAAAAACGCCACCAACACCAATCTGGTGTCTGGCGGTAACGGCCTGGAAAACTTCGAAACGGCCGTGCCGTTCCCGATCCCGAAAAGCGGTGTCGAGGTGATCTGGAACCACATCACCCGCTATCGCGGCGGCAGCGTAACCCGTTTGGTAACCCAGGCTACGCCGCAAACCAACGGTTCCTACAGCCTGGTGTATTTCCGTGACCAGTTTGTGTTCCGCGACAAAATGAAAGACTACGACCCGAAAAATCCGGGCAACGTGCTGTTCTACTTCAAGCAGCAAGTGACTGCACCTGCGCGTCTGGCCGGTGGTGTATTGCTGGTGCACGAAACCCTGGATCAGGTGAAGGAACCGCGTTCGGCCTGGGTCTACAACGCCGGCCAGCGCCGTGTGCGCCGAGCGCCGCAAGTGTCCTATGACGGGCCAGGCACCGCAGCCGACGGCCTGCGTACCTCCGACAACCTCGACATGTACAACGGTGCACCGGATCGCTACGACTGGAAGCTGGACGGCAAGAAAGAAATCTACATCGCCTCCAACAGCTACAAGATCGACGATCCGAAGCTCAAGTACGCCGATATCATCAAGGCCGGCCACATCAACCAGGACCTGACGCGTTACGAGCTGCGCCGCGTCTGGCACGTGGTCGCCACCTTGAAGGAAGGCCAGCGCCACATCTACGCCAAGCGTGACTTCTTCATTGACGAAGACACCTGGCAAGCAGCGGTCATCGATCACTACGACGGTCGTGGCCAACTGTGGCGCGTGGCGGAGGCCCATGCCGAGAACTACTACGACAAGCAAGTGCCGTGGTACGCCCTGGAAACCCTCTACGACCTGCAGTCCGGCCGCTACCTGGCGCTGGGCATGAAGAACGAAGAGAAGCAGGCGTATGACTTTGGCTTCACCGCCACCACCAGCGACTTCACCCCGGCGGCCTTGCGCCAGGATGGTGTTCGCTAACGTGCGTTAACCGAGGCCGCATCCTCGCAAAGAAGCCCCGACCGGTTCGGGGCTTTTTTGTGCGCGTATTTTTTTGTCGCAGTTCTTTTTCAGGCAAATGTTGCAAAGATCTACAAACCGGCGGCTTTTACCGCTAGTCTGCGGACATCTGCAATGCCGACAACAGCCTTCTACAAGAGCCCGGCGATGACTGATCTGTCCCGAATCCAAGGGCCTGCCAGTGCGGTGATTCCGACCCTGGAAGGTCGCTTCTACAGGCCACCTCTGCCTGACGGCTATGTGCTGCGTCCGCGCCTGTGCGAACGCCTGAGCGCCGGGCTGGAAGGGCGGTTGCTGCTGGTCAGCGCACCGGCTGGGTTTGGCAAGAGTTCGTTGGCGGTGGAGTTCTGCCAGAGCTTGCCGGCCCATTGGCAAAGCCTGTGGCTGGGCCTCAGCCCACGGGATAACGACCCCGGGCGTTTCCTTGAACGCCTGCTCGACGGTTTGCAGCAATTCTTCCCGCAACTCGGCGCCCAATCCCTGGGCCTGCTGAAAATGCGCCAGCGTCATCAACCCTTTGCCTTTGAAGAATGGCTTGACGGCCTGCTCGACGAGCTGGCTGTGCACCTGTCCGCCCGTGCGCCGCTGTTGCTGGTGCTGGATGATTACCATCTGGCCCAGGGGCCGGTGCTCGACCGTTGCCTGCAGTTTTTCCTCAATCATTTGCCTGATGGCCTTGTGGTATTGGTCACCAGCCGTCAGCGTCCGGACTGGCATCTGGCGCGGCTGCGGCTGTCGCGTCATCTGCTGGAACTGCACGAACAGGATTTGCGTCTGACGCACGACGAATCACTGGCCGTGCTGGATCGCCACAGCAGTTCCTTGCGCGGTGAAGCCCTCGACAACCTGATCCGCCGCAGCGAAGGCTGGGTCGCCGGCCTGCGCTTCTGGTTGCTGGCCGCCTCCGAGGCCGGCAGCGACGGCGCCTTGCCGCAGAGTCTGCACGGCGGCGAAGGACTGATCCGCGATTACCTGCTGGAAGAGGTCATCGACTGCCTGCCGACCGAAGTGCAGGCGTTTTTGTACGATACCGCCCCTCAGGACCGATTTTGCAGCGAACTTTGCGATGCGGTGCGTGAAGCCCACGACAGTGCCGAAATCCTGCGTTACCTGCAGGCGCACCAAGTATTCCTGGTGCCGCTTGACGAGCAGGGGCATTGGTACCGTTATCACCATCTTTTTTCGGACTTGCTACGCACGCGGCGTGCCAGCAGCAACGTGTTGCCGGCGGCCAGCCTGCACCTGCGCGCGTGTCGCTGGTTCAATGCCCAGGGTTTGATCGACGAGGCGGTGGAGCAGGCATTGCGCGCCGGTCACCTGGATGTGGCTGCGAATCTGGTACAAAACCTTTCCGAAGAACAACTGTTGGCCGAGCAGAACGTGGGCATGTTGCTGCGCTGGAAAATGGACTTGCCCGACAGCTTGCTGATCAGCACGCCGCGCTTGATCGTGCTCTACAGCTGGGCCTTGGGCCTGGCCTGCCAACTGGATGCGGCGGAAGAACTGTCCAGCTACCTCAGTCGTTTCTTGCCGGCGCCGTCGGCCACTGCGCAAAAGTCGATGTTGGCCCAGTGGCTGGCATTGAGCGGGATCATCGCCCGTGGCCGTGGCGATCGCGAACTGACTCAGCGATATTGCAGCGAAGCGCTGGAAAGCTTGCCGCAACGGCGTTACGGCCAACGGTTGATGTGCTTGTCGACCCTGTCCAACCTGGCCATTGTCGATGCCGACCTGTGGCGTGCGCGTGGCTTGAACCGAGAATCCCTGGAACTGGCGCAGCGCGTCGGCAACCCCTTGTTCGAAGCCCTGGCCCATTACGACCGTGCGCGGGTGTTACAGGCGCGCGGCGAGATCCTGCGCTCCCTGGATGAAGTGCGCCAAGGCTTGCAACGTCTGCATGGCCTGGCACCGCAGCGCTTGTATGCGGTGCGTGCGCGGTTATCGCTTTATGAGGGTTTTCTGCTGCTGGTGCGCCTCCAGCCCGAAGCCGGGCTCGCCCGTTTGCGCGCCGGTCTTGCTGAAGCCAGGGCTTGCCGCGACATCAGTGTGTTGATCGGCCACTGCGTGATCGCCAATTTCGAAGGGCGCCGTGGCGACTTTGCCAAAGCCTTCGCCGAGCTGGCCGAGGCCGAGCGGTTGATGCATATCTGGGACGTGCCGCCAATCTACTACCTGGCGATGATCACCCTGATCAAGTGCGAGCTGTGGCTGGCCCAGGGCCGTACCGACTTGGCTGACGCCTGGTTGACGCGTCTGGGGCAAACCTACAATGGCGAAAACGCCGCCGCCGCGCCAGAGTTTCACCCACATCTGCCACAGCATATCGGGCTGCAACAGGCAGCGTTGGATGCTACTCGACACCAACCGGCGGCGGCGTTGCAGCGACTTGAAGAACTGGCGCAGCAGGCGCACAAAAGTGGGCGCCAGATGATCGCGTTGATGGCCCTGACCCAACGGGTACAACTGTTGCTGGAGGAGGGGCAGGAGGCAAAGGCGCGCCCAGTGTTTGTCCAGGCCCTTGAAGCCGGTACAGGTGGCGCGTTGCAACCCTTCCAGCGATTGCTGGAAACCCACCCGGACTGGATGCGCGAGCAGCTTGCCAAAGATCCCCATGGGTTGCTGAGCCAGAGCCTGCTGGCGCTGTTACCGGCGGTTGCAGTGGTGGAGGCAGCTTCGACTCATGAGACATTGAGCGCCCGAGAGCTGGCGGTGCTGCAATTGATCGCTCAGGGCTGCTCGAATCAGGAGATCAGCAACCGGTTGTTTATCTCACTGCACACGGTCAAGACTCACGCGAGCCACATCAACAGCAAGCTGGGCGTCGAGCGGCGCACCCAGGCGGTGGCTAGGGCGCAGGAGTTGAGGCTGATTGGTTAAGCCTGGGCTTTTGCAAAAGCCGGAGCCATGTAGTCTTGTTCTCTTTGTGAAAAGCCCACTGCTTGGGCGACGGTTCGCCAGTGGCTAACGGAACTGATGCAATCAGCGATAATTTCATCCGCATCTCCAAGGTTCACACGAAAGAAGCCGGCGACCTCTCTCGCCAGTTCGAGATCCAGTGCGTTGTCATGTTCGGTGATATTAAGTTTCAGGCCGTCTCCCATTGGCGTCGGGTTTAAATCATACGCATCCGAAAGGCGCCATCCGTGACCTGGTTCCAGGATGAAACCATGATTGCGCAGGTGGTCGTCGGTGTTTGAAACCAGAATATTGAACACGATGCGTGTCCATAGCTCTTGCAAATCCTGATCAGTGTTCGAGCCATTGCGCATCAGTACTTCAGCCAACTCTAGATAGCTTGCGCCCGTGCTCGCGTCGTCACCATCGACTCGACTGGTGAGGGTCATAGCGGATGCAAAATGCAGGCGGCCGCCCGCGGCCGTGCGGTCGAACCGCTTGACCATGAAACAATGAAAGTCGCTGGCATAGCGTTTGGCGACTGCCGAGGCGACTCTCAAACCACATGCCTTGGCAAGAGCATTGATGACCAACTCCCAACCACCTACATCGTAGGTATCGCGGGTAGAGGGAAACTTGGCGATCCAAAGATGATTATTGCGATCGGCCACACTGGCTTTCGGGCGTGCTCCACCCAGGGAACCGCCGGGTGCAATCAACATGCGCAACCACTCCCGACCTTCTGGCGCCCGATTATCCGGATCGTTCTCCAGTTCGCGACTGGCTCTTTCAAGCGCGTGCAACTCGATAAAAGGCGGCGCAGCAATGGCGTCCTGGTCGTCGAGAAAATGGCCGGTGTCGTTCAGTCGGTAACGCAGTGCGCCTGCGCGAAAGACGTCATGTACGCCCAGCAAGTAGTCCGACTCGCCGAGCCGAGTGTTCGCGTCGTACAGCCCGTCGCGGATGTCGCGTTCCAGACGGCGTTTCATCAGCAGGCGACCCCAGCGATCCGGGCAGGAATCGCTGAACACACCAAACATGTTCCGCCCCTCAGCGGGAAACTGAGCACCTGCAAAGGGGCCAATGCCAGGATCAATCCGGATGGCGCTCAGTGCTCGGTTTTGCAAGGCCAGGGGATCGTGTTCGTACTCGAACTTTTCGGTCTGTCGGGTTTTTCTTGCGTGCAGCCAGCCAAGCCGTAATGGGCCGTCGATACCTTCCCAGTCGGCATAAACCCCAATCATGGTCATTATGTGTCTTTCCTTTGCCGTGGTGGGATCAGCGCAGCCAGCGCATCGCTGCTGATCGTGCCCTTGTCGGGAGGGGGCATAGGATTTGAAGGTAGTGGCTTCGTACGAACGCTGGCGGGCTTAGTTGTAACTTTCTCTGACGCCATCGACGTATTCGTTCGGGTAACTGATGTCTTTGCGGATAGCAGCTTTGCATCCTGAAGATGTCTACCCAGTTCATCTTCCGATGCGACGGTGTTCAGGTCTTTTTCGAGGCCAAGGACCTGCAAGATCGCCAAGTAAGCGCCCATCGTGCTACCCGAAGATCCTCGCTCCAAGGCGCGAAGCGTCATCTGGGACATGCCGGCACGTTCAGCGGCTTGTTTGGCGGTGATTTTTCGGCGCATGCGAGCAAGTTTGATCCGCTCGCCGAGGCCGGCAAGCAAGCGTTCTGTAGCAGGTAGCAGCGGAGATGTTTTTTTTGCCATGCTATTATTCCTGCACTTTTTTGCGGTAAGTGAAAAAATAATAGCACTTTAACTGGCTTCTGAAAGTGCAATTATTTTGGCGATATTGGCTTGGAAGTTTTAGTTTAATTGCACTGAGTAGGATTCAGAGGATCACCCATGACGCTCATAGCCCCCACGCTGATTCGCGAAACCTTCCCCGTCGGCCCCCTGCAGTGCAACTGCACCATCATCGGCGACCCCGTCAGCAAAAAGGCCATCGTGGTCGATCCAGGCGGCAACCATGAGCTGATCTTGGCACGGCTTGATGCTCTGGGCCTGAAGGTGGTGAGCATCATCCACACCCATGCTCATCTTGATCACTTCCTGGCGTCCGGCCAGTTGAAAGAAAAGACCGGTGCCACCTTGCACCTGCACAAAGAAGATCAATTCCTTTGGGACAATCTGGAAATGCAATGCCAGATGTTTCGTGTGCCCTACATCCCGGTGCCTTCGCCGGACCGTTGGCTGGAACATGATGAAGAGTTGCCCTGCGGTTGTGGTGTGGCGTTGCACACGCCCGGCCATACGCCAGGGTCGATGAGCTTCTGGTTTGCCGATGCCAAGTTGCTGATTGCTGGTGATACGCTGTTCCGCCGAGGCATAGGGCGAACAGATTTGTGGGGCGGTGACCAGGCTACGATCGTGCGCTCTATCAAGCAGCGGCTGTACACCCTGGACGAGGGTGCGACGGTGGTGACCGGGCACGGGCCGGATACCCGGCTGGGCGATGAAATGCGTGAGAACCCTTTTGTGCGGGCATGAAGGAATAATTGCCGGGCTGAACGCGTTCTATAACAGGCAAACCTTGTAGCAAAAACTCAGGTCGTGTTCAGCGCGCGTCTGCTACGGTTTCTGTAGCCACGGAATTTTTACCGTTTGTCGCGTTCCAAACTCGGCACAGGTCCATTGCCAATGTCCTTTGCACCATAGAATGCAAAAGTAGGAGCTCCCTTCATGTTCACTTCGCGTCGTCTGCTTGTTGTCGCTACCGCCGTAGCCTTGTTGTCCGGCTGCGCATCACCTAACCCTTATGACGGCAGCAGCCAGGGACAGGCGAGTAATGAATCCGGCGGTATGAGCAAGACCGCCAAGTACGGTGGCCTGGGCGCCCTGGCCGGTGCATTGGCGGGTGCGGCCATCGATCACAACAACCGTGGCAAGGGCGCGCTGATCGGTGCGGTCGTTGCGGGTGCTGGTGCTGCAGGTTACGGCTACTATGCCGACCAACAGGAAAAGAAACTGCGTGAAAGTATGGCCAATACCGGTGTTGAGGTTCAGCGCCAGGGCGACCAGATCAAGCTGATCATGCCGGGCAACATCACCTTCGCGACCAACTCGGACGCGATCTCCAGCAGCTTCTACCAGCCGCTGAACAACCTGGCCAACTCGCTCAAGCAATTCAACCAGAACACTATCCAGATCGTCGGCTACACCGACAGCACCGGTAGCCGCCAGTTGAACATGGACCTGTCCCAGCGTCGTGCGCAGAGCGTGGCCAACTACCTGACGTCCCAAGGCGTCAACGGCGCCAACCTGAGCGCCCGCGGTGCCGGCCCGGATAACCCGATTGCCAGCAACGCCGACGTCAACGGTCGTGCCCAGAACCGTCGTGTTGAAGTCAACCTCGGCCCGATCCCAGGCCAGCAGTATGGCCAGCCAGGTACCCAGCAACAGGCGCCACAACAAAACAACCAGTTCCAGGGCAATCCGTACTCGCAGTACCAGTAAATATTCGCTGATAAAAAAGGGCGCCATGCGGCGCCCTTTTTCGTGGCTGTCGTTTCGGTCAGTCGATGTACTCGAACACCTTCACGATTTTCTGTACCCCGGACACACCCTGCACCAAGTTGGCTGCGCGAGTGGCTTCGGCCTGGGTGAGCAGGCCCATCAGGTAGACGATGCCGTTGTCGGTCACGACCTTGATGCGCGAACCTGGGATCGCGTTATCGGTGAGCATCTGTGCCTTGATCTTGGTGGTCAGCAGCGCGTCGTTGCTGATGGCCAGCAGGGTGATCGGGTCCATCACTTGCAGTTCGTTGTGGACCTTCTTCACGCGCTGTACAGCGGCGGCGGCTTGTTCGGCCTGGGCCTTGAGGTCGGCACGTGGCGTCTGGCCGGCGAGCAGCACGACGCCGTTGAAGCTGGTAACCACAATGCGCGAGGCGCCGTTGCCCAGGTCGGTAGCGGCCTTGGCGACGTTGACCTCAACCTTGGTTTCGATCAGTGAGTCATCGATCTTGCTGCCGAAGGTACGGGTGCCCTTGTCATCCTGAATAGGGGTGTCGCGTGTTGCAGTGATGGCCGTGCTGCAGCCGCTGATAGCGAGGCACAGGGTGATGGCCAAAAGGCTGAGGCGGTTAACGGTCATTCTTCACTCCCAAACAGTTGGCTGTCGATCAGATCGCACAGGCAGTGGATCGCCAGCAGGTGGACTTCTTGGATACGTGCGGTGACATTGGCCGGGACACGGATCTCCACGTCTTCAGGCAACAGCAGCGAAGCCATGCCGCCGCCATCGCGCCCGGTCAATGCTACGACAATCATTTCGCGATCATGTGCGGCCTGGATCGCCTGAATAATATTCGCCGAGTTGCCGCTGGTAGAAATCGCCAGCAGCACATCGCCTGGTTGGCCCAGGGCGCGGATCTGCTTGGAGAAGATTTCGTTGTAGCTGTAGTCGTTGGCGATCGAGGTGATCGTCGACGAGTCAGTGGTCAAGGCAATGGCTGGCAGGCTCGGGCGCTCACGCTCGAAGCGGTTGAGCAGCTCGGATGAGAAATGCTGGGCATCGCCGGCCGAACCGCCGTTGCCGCACGAAAGCATTTTGCCCTCGTTGAGCAAGGCATTGACCATGACCTGACTGGCTTGCTCGATGTGCGGTGCAAGTACGTCCATCGCCTGTTGCTTGGTGTCGATGCTGGCCTGGAAAAGCTGGCGAATTCGGGATTGCATGTCCATCTGTGTGACCTTAAGTGGCGCGGCTGTTTGGCACAGGAATGTGCAGCCCGCAAAGCAAAGAGCAAAAGTGTGTGGTGAAGATGTCCGGCGAATCAGCTGTCGAAGGCATCTTTGAGCCAGTTCAGATCAGCCTGACCAGACGGTGTGCTTTCTATGGCAACCACATCGAAACGGCAGGGGGCGTCGGTCCAGCGATGCTCTTTCTGCAGGAAAAACTGCGCGGCGAGTATCAGCTTTTGACGCTTGCGCCCGTCAATACTGGCGAGCGCGCCACCCCATTGTGCGTGTTTTCTGTAGCGGACTTCGACGAATACTACTGTATCGCCGTCAAGCATGACCAGATCAAGCTCGCCGCGTTTACACAACCAGTTCTGCGCCAGCAGGCGCAGACCCTGTTGTTGCAAGTGTTTCAGAGCTTGTAGTTCGGCATCCTTGCCGCTTTGTGCGCTGGACCGCTCGGGCATCAGCGCGGGGTATCCGGCAGGCGCTGGACCTCGCCGCCGACAAACTTGGCCCATGGCATCTGGCGATCAACGCGCTGGTTGGCGCTGATGCCCAGGTTACCCGACAGACCGTCAACACGGGTGTCCGGCAGTGCCTTGAGTTGCCCAAGGCGCGGCGCCAGGCGGTAGGCATCGACGCCCATTGCGTACAGGCGGCCGAGGCTGCCATTGGCTTGCGGCCATTGTGCGGCAACCTGGTTGCGCAGCGGGTCGGTGGTGTTGAGCAGCCAAGGGGTTTCGCAGAACATCACGTTGGTCATGTCCAGGTACTGGTTCTTGTCGCCGCTGGCGCTGAACACGTGGGACGTGGCGTACACCGGCACATCGCCAGCATACTGGAAGTTCAGGGTCGGCTTGATCTGCTGGGCCAGTTGCGGGGTCACGGCCAGGAAGATGAACTCGATGTCCTGGCGACGCGAAGGTTGCGCAGCGACGTCGGTGCCGACGGTGCTTTGCAGGCTCTTGGCGCGCCCTTCGCTTTTGCGCAGTTGGAACAGATCGGCAATTTGCTGGGCGAGGGCAACGGGCTGATCGACATATTCAACCCCCATGACCTGGCCGCCATTGGCTTCCCAGTCCTGGCGGAAGGCCTTGTAGACACGCTCGCCCCATTCGCCACGGGGCACCATTGCAGCCGCACGATGCAGGCCATCGGCACGGGCGCGGCGCGATACTTCGCGGGCTTCGTCTTCTGCGGCCAGGCCGAACTGGAACAATTGCGCCGGGCTACGATCGGTCTCGCTGTAGTTCAGCGCCAGGGTGGTGATCGGCAACTGCGGGCGTGCGCTGAGCTGTTTGACCAGCGGCTTCTCCAGCGGGCCGACCACCAGTTGCACGCCGGCAGCCTGGGCCTTGGCGTAGAAGTCGTCGAGGGAATTGAGGCGCGAGCTGTCATAGAACTCGATCACCGGCGGCTTCTGCCCAGCTTGTTCAGCCTGGTAGTGCGCAGCCATGAAACCTTCGCGCAGCGCCTTGCCAACGGAAGCCAGCGGGCCGTCCTGTGGCAGCAGCAGGGCGATCTTGGTCAGGGGCTGGCTCGCCAGCTCCTTGAGCTTGGTCAGTGGCGTCGGCAATTGCACCGCGGCCGGATGGCTCGGGTTCTGTGCACGCCAGGTATCGATGGCAGCCTGTTGTTGCTCCAGCGTGCCGGCGCCTTTGACCGCCTGTGCCAGGGTGATCCAGCCGTCGAGCGTCGGGTTGCCGCTGGCTTGCAGCTGTTCAGCCGGCAGGGCGGCAATCAGTACCCAGATGGCTTCGTGGTTGTTTTTGGCGGCATCGCCTGTGAGCAGTGGGGCCATGGCGACACGTTCGCGCGCGGCGGCCAAGGTCTGGCCATCGGCCTCATAGGCGCGGGCGTGCACGCTGCCGGTGCGCAGTTGCTGTTCAGGCGGCAGGTCCTTCAGGTTTTGCAGGCTCGGGTGGTTCAGGGCGCTCAACGCGGCCTTGGGCTGGTTGCGCGCCATGGCCAGTTCGGCGGCCAGGGTGCTGGCAAACACTTGCGCGGCGGGCTTGAGGACATCCAAGGGCACCTGAGCAAGAATCTGCGACGAGCGGCCAGGGTTGTTCTGTTTATAGGCCATGTCTGCCGCACTCAGGCGCAGCAGCGCGGCCTTTTCTGGCGTCTTGGCGGTGGTGGCCTGTTCGAGCAGTTGCTCGATACTGGCGTCCGGGGTCCGTGGAAGGTCGCCAAGGCTGGACGAGGGCGAGCTGGCACACGCGGCCAATAAGGCAGCGAGGCAGAGGGCGGAGAGCAGCCGCAGGCAAGCGATCATGTAAGTGTTCCTGATACCGATCAAATTAGCGTGGAATTGTACCCAAGCACTGGCCCAGGCGCGATGTTACTGGCGTGAAACCGTCGATTTAGGTCGTGCAAATGTTGCAACGGGCGTTAAACGGCTGAAAAGGCATCGGCCGTGATGGCATATTTTCCAGGCGCCTACGCGCTACAATGTCGCTTTTGCCAACCATCGAGGTGTGCGTTTTGACTGCTCCAGGTCCTTTGAATTCCACTGCAGGCTCGCTTTTTGTCGTGGCGACGCCCATTGGCAACCTGGACGACATCAGTGCCCGGGCATTGAAAGTGTTGCGCGAGGTTAAATTGATCGCGGCTGAAGACACGCGGCACTCCCAGCGGTTAATGCAGCATTTTGGTATCAGCACGCCATTAGCGGCTTGCCATGAGCACAACGAGCGCGAGGAAGGCAGTCGCTTCATCGTGCGCCTGCTGGCCGGCGACGATGTAGCGTTGATCTCCGACGCGGGCACGCCGCTGATCTCCGATCCCGGCTACCACTTGGTACGCCAGGCGCGAGCCGCTGGTATCAATGTAGTGCCTGTTCCGGGAGCGTGCGCGCTGATCGCTGCATTGTCGGCGGCGGGCCTGCCGTCCGACCGTTTCATCTTTGAAGGTTTCCTGCCGGCCAAGGCTGTTGGGCGTCGCGCACGCCTTCAGGCGCTGAAAGAAGAACCCCGCACCTTGATCTTCTATGAAGCCCCGCATCGCATCCTTGAATGCCTGCAGGACATGGAGCTGGTGTTCGGCGGCGAACGCCTGGCCTTGCTGGCGCGAGAGCTGACCAAGACCTTCGAGACCCTCAAGGGCCTGCCTTTGGAAGAGCTGCGTGGGTTCGTCGAGGGCGACAGCAACCAGCAGCGCGGCGAGTGTGTGGTGCTGGTGGCGGGCTGGACGGCGCCTGAGGATGAAGACGCGGTGGGCAGCGAGGCCATGCGCATCCTGGACCTGCTGCTCAAGGAGATGCCGCTCAAGCGGGCTGCGGCCCTGGCGGCGGAAATTACCGGCGTGCGCAAGAATCTCTTGTATCAAGCAGCGCTGGATAAGCAGAAAGCGGAATAGTTCCGGCGTTAAACCTGTATTCCGTCTGAACGTGATGGCAATTCTGAACTTTTATTACTTGTCCTAAGTCCGCCGTGCCGTTAACCTGCGCGGCGGAGAGTCGATTGGACAGTCGCTGCCCTCTATGAAAATTAGGGGGGGGAGGAAAGTCCGGGCTCCATAGGGCGAAGTGCCAGGTAATGCCTGGGAGGCGTGAGCCTACGGAAAGTGCCACAGAAAATAACCGCCTAAGCATTTCGGTGCCGGTAAGGGTGAAAAGGTGCGGTAAGAGCGCACCGCACGACTGGCAACAGTTCGTGGCTAGGTAAACCCCACTTGGAGCAAGACCAAATAGGGTCCCAAGGCGTGGCCCGCGCTGGGACCGGGTAGGTTGCTAAAGATGTCCAGTGATGGCCATCGTAGACGAATGACTGTTCAAGACAGAACCCGGCTTACAGATCGACTCTCCACCTTTTTCCTTCTGTCCGAATCTCGGGCAGAAAACCGGTAGTAACGCAAGAATCCCTCCCTGCCGAATCATTGGCAGATGCATCTTCGTAATACCAAAAAAATCTTACTCTTAATAAATTACTTTAACTTCGAGCTATAGCTCTTTGAGCTATTTGCGCTTGTTGGGCCAAAAACATCGCCGAACTCTGGTTTCTCCTCCCTTTACGCTCCTAAATCTCCGTTCTGTAAGGCTTTTCCTTGAATCCGCGCCTTGACGGTGTGGTGGGCGCATTCCTATAGTGTGCGCAAGTGGCGGAAAGTGGCACAAAGTGGGTTTTTTGAACGTAAAACGCTAAAATTTGGAGAAACGCATCTGTGTTTCGCGGAGCTAACGCTATCAGTCTCGACGCAAAAGGCCGTCTCGCCATGCCGAGCCGGTATCGTGACGAGCTCATTTCGCGAAGTTCTGGACAGTTGATCATCACGATCGATGCCGTTGACCCTTGTTTATGTGTTTACCCCCTCGATGAGTGGGAGTTGATTGAAACCAAATTGCGCGCCTTGCCTTCATTGCGTGAAGAGAACCGCCGCCTGCAGCGTTTGCTGATCGGTAATGCCGTCGACCTCGAGTTGGATGGCAGCGGGCGTTTCCTGGTGCCTCCGCGTCTGCGCGAGTACGCCAAGCTGGACAAGCGCGCAATGCTGGTCGGCCAACTGAACAAGTTCCAATTGTGGGACGAAGATGCCTGGGATGCTGTTTCTGCAGCTGACCTGGCTGCTATTCAACAACCGGGCGCTATGCCTGATGAACTGCGTGATTTGATCCTGTGACTATTGATAGCGGCTTTAACCACATCACCGTACTGCTTGACGAAGCCGTTGAGGCTCTCGCCGTACGCGCGGATGGCTGCTATTTGGATGGCACCTTCGGCAGAGGCGGGCATAGCCGGTTGATACTCAGCCAGCTCGGGTCCGACGGCAAACTCCTCGGGTTCGACAAAGACCCTCAAGCGATTGCCACCGGGCAAGCGCTAGCGGCCGAAGACGGCCGCTTTGTCGTTGTGCAGCGCAGCTTTGCCGAGCTGGGCGCCGAAGTCGCCGAGCGTGGCATGGCGGGCAAGGTGGCTGGGGTTCTGCTCGACCTGGGTGTGTCTTCGCCACAGCTCGACGACCCGGAGCGCGGCTTCAGTTTCATGAACGATGGCCCGCTCGATATGCGCATGGACCCGACTCGGGGCATCAGCGCAGCGGAGTTCATTGCGACCGCACCCCATGAAGAAATCACCCGCGTGTTCAAGGAATACGGTGAAGAGCGCTTCGCCGGCCGTATGGCCCGTGCCGTGGTCGAACGTCGTGAAATCCAGCCGTTCGAACGCACCGCTGATCTGGCCGAAGTGCTGAAAGTCGCCAACCCGGCATGGGAAAAAGGCAAGAACCCAGCGACCCGTGCGTTCCAGGGCCTGCGCATTCACGTCAACAACGAATTGGGTGACTTGGAGGCTGGCCTTGAGGCTGCCCTCGAAGCGCTGGAAGTGGGCGGTCGCCTGGTGGTGATCAGCTTCCACTCCCTGGAAGACCGCATCGTCAAACTGTTCATGCGTCGCCTGGTCAAGGGTGAGTCCGACAACCTGCCGCGCAACCTGCCGGTACGTTTCGAAGCCTTTGTGCCGAAAATCAAAATCCATGGCAAAGCGCAGTTCGCTTCCGAAGCCGAACTCAAGGCCAACCCACGTTCCCGCAGCGCCGTCATGCGCGTTGCCGAGAAGCTGCGGTGAGCAAGCTTTTTGCCAAGCCCCTCCCGGGCGGCAGCTTCTTTATGATGCTGCTGTTTGTCGGTGTGCTGGTTTCCGCGATTGCGGTGTCCTACAGCGCCCACTACAACCGTCAACTGCTCAATACCCTGTACGGGGAACTGAGTGTGCGTGACAAGGCACAAGCGGAGTGGGGCCGGTTGATCCTGGAGCAAAGCACCTGGACGGCCCATAGCCGTATCGAAGTGCTGGCCACCGAACAGCTGAAAATGCACATTCCTGGCGCGGCTGAAGTCCGCATGGTGGCGCCATGATGAAACTTGAGGGCGCACTCTACCCCTGGCGCTTCCGCCTGATGCTCGGCTTGCTGGCATTGATGGTGGGTGCGATTGCCTGGCGGATCATCGACCTGCAAGTGGTCGACCGTGACTTCCTGATCGGCGAGGGTAACGCCCGTAGCTTGCGTCATATCCCGATTCCTGCACACCGCGGCCTGATCACCGACCGCAACGGCGAGCCCTTGGCCGTTAGTACCCCGGTGACCACCCTGTGGGCGAACGCAAAGGAATTGCAGGTCGCCAAGGATCGTTGGCCGGCCCTTGCCTCTGCGTTGGGACAAGACCCGAAAGCCTTGGCTGAGCGCCTGGAAGCCCAGGCCAATAAAGAGTTTATCTACCTGGTTCGCGGGCTGACCCCTGAACAAGGCCAGCAAGTGCTCGACCTTAAAGTCCCCGGTGTCTACGGCATCGAGGAATTCCGTCGTTTCTACCCGGCGGGTGAAACCACTGCGCATATGGTCGGCTTCACCGACATCGATGACCATGGCCGCGAAGGCGTGGAACTCGCCTACGATGAATGGCTCGCCGGGGTTCCCGGCAAACGACAAGTCATCAAGGATCGGCGTGGCAGACTGATCAAGGATGTCCAAGTCACCAAAAACGCCAAGGCCGGTAAGCCCTTGGCGTTGTCGATTGACTTGCGCCTGCAATACCTGGCCAACCGCGAGCTGCGTAACGCGATCATCGAGAACGGCGCCAAGGCCGGCAGCCTGGTGATCATGGACGTGAAGACCGGCGAGATCCTCGCCATGGTCAACCAGCCGACCTATAACCCGAATAACCGTCGCAACCTGCAGCCGGCGATGATGCGCAACCGCGCGATGATCGACGTGTTCGAACCGGGTTCGACCATGAAAGCCATCTCCATGAGTGCCGCCCTCGAAACCGGACGCTGGAAGCCCAGCGACAAGGTCGAGGTGTATCCAGGCACCTTGCAGTTGGGCAAATACACCATTCGTGACGTGTCGCGTACCGAAGGTCCGGTGCTGGATCTGACAGGTATCCTGATCAACTCCAGTAACGTGGGCATGAGTAAGGTCGCCTTCGATATCGGTGGCGAAACCATCTACCACCTGGCGCAGAAGATCGGTCTGGGCCAGCCTACCGGCCTGGATTTCCCAGGCGAGCGTGTAGGTAACCTGCCGAACTACCGCGACTGGAAAAAGGCCGAGACCGCCACACTTTCCTACGGTTACGGCCTGTCGGTGACCGCGATCCAACTGGCCCACGCTTTCTCTGTATTGGCGAATAATGGCCGGATGGTTCCGCTGAGCCTGATCCACGTCGACGAAGCGCCGAAAGCCACCCAGGTGATTCCGGAAAACGTCGCCAAGACCATGCAAGGCATGCTGCAACAAGTGATCGAAGCACCGCGCGGCGTATTCCGTGCCCAGGTGCCGGCGTATCACGTGGCAGGCAAGTCGGGTACTGCGCGTAAAACCTCGGTGGGCACCAAGGGCTACGCCGAAAACTCCTACCGTTCACTGTTCGCCGGCTTCGGCCCGATGAGCGATCCACGCTACGCCATCGTCGTTGTGATTGATGAGCCGAGCAAAGCCGGTTACTTCGGTGGCCTGGTATCGGCGCCGGTGTTCAGCAAAGTGATGTCCGGCACCCTGCGCCTGATGAACATCACGCCGGACAACCTGCCGCCGACCCAACAAGCGAACGCCGGACCACCGGCCGCTGCCGTAAAAGCCAATGGAGGGCGCGGCTGATGTCTCTTAGCCTGAACAAGATTTTTGCCCACGCCGGTCGCGATCTGCTGATTCGCGAATTGAGTCTGGATAGCCGCAATGTGCGTGCCGGTGACCTGTTCCTGGCCGTGCCTGGCGGTAAATTCGATGGTCGCGCGCATATCGCGGATGCGTTGCAACGCGGTGCGGCCGCCGTGGCTTATGAAGTGGAAGGCGCTACTGTGCTGCCGATCACCGACGTGCCGTTGATTCCGGTCAAAGGCTTGTCCAAGCAACTTTCGGATATCGCCGGGCGTTTCTATGGTGATCCGAGTCGACACGTCAATCTGGTCGGTGTCACCGGCACCAACGGCAAGACCAGCGTGACTCAACTGATTGCCCAGGCGCTTGACCTGCTGGGTCAGCACTGTGGCATCGTCGGCACACTGGGCACCGGTTTCTACGGCGCGCTGCAAAGCGGCCTGCACACCACGCCGAATCCAATCGCCGTGCAAGCGACCCTGGCCGACCTGAAAAAGGCCGGTGCCAAGGCGGTTGCCATGGAAGTGTCGTCCCACGGTTTACACCAGGGCCGCGTGGCTGCGTTGGCGTTTGATGTGGCGGTGATGACCAACCTGTCCCGCGATCACCTCGACTACCACGGCACCATGGAAGCCTACGCTGCTGAAAAGGCCAAGCTGTTTGCCTGGAACGACCTCAAGTGCCGCGTGGTAAACCTGGATGATGCGTTCGGCCGCCAACTGGCTGCCGAAGACCGTGAATCGCGCCTGATCAGCTACAGCCTGGAGGATTCCAGCGCGTACCTGTATTGCCGCGAAGCCCACTTCAATGATGAAGGCGTGCGCGCCACACTGGTGACGCCGCAGGGCGAGCATCATCTGCGCAGCAGCCTGCTCGGTCGTTTCAACCTGAGCAATACCCTGGCGGCCGTCGGTGCCTTGCTCGGCCTGGATTACGCCCTCGACGAAATCCTGCGTGTACTGCCGAAGCTGGAAGGCCCGGTCGGTCGCATGCAGCGTCTGGGCGGCGGCAAGCAGCCGCTGGTGGTGGTCGATTACGCCCACACGCCGGATGCCCTGGAAAAAGTCCTGGTCGCCCTGCGCCCACATGCCAAGGGCAAACTGCTGTGCCTGTTCGGTTGCGGCGGTGATCGCGACCGCGGCAAACGCCCGTTGATGGCCGAGATTGTCGAACGCCTGGCCGATGGCGTGCTCGTCACCGACGACAACCCCCGCAGTGAAGACCCGAGCCAGATTTTCGACGACATCCGTGTCGGCTTCAAAGACGTGTCCATGGCCACGTTTGTCGCCGGTCGCGGTGCAGCCATCGCACAATTGATCGCCAGCGCCGGTGCTGACGACGTGGTGGTGTTGGCCGGTAAAGGTCACGAGGACTATCAGGAAATCAACGGCGAGCGCCACGCCTTCTCCGATCTGGTCGAGGCCGATCACGCCTTGACCGCCTGGGAGGTCGCCCATGCTTAAAGCGATGACATTCAGCGAACTGACCCAGGCCCTGTCGGCCCGTGTGCTGTCGAGCGATTGCAGCTTCGACGGTGTCAGTATCGACAGCCGCGCCATCAAACCTGGGCAGTTGTTTGTTGCCCTGGCGGGCCCGCGTTTCGATGGTCACGACTACCTGAATGATGTCGCTGCCAAAGGTGCCGTCGGTGCGTTGGTGCAGCGCGAAGTGCCTGATTCAACGTTGCCGCAGTTGCTGGTCGCCGACACACGCCTGGCGCTGGGCCAACTGGGTGCGCTGAACCGTGCGGCCTTTGACAAGCCCGTTGCAGCCATTACCGGCTCCAGCGGCAAGACCACGGTCAAGGAACTGCTCGCCGGCGTATTGCGCACGCGCGGCCCGGTCCTCGCGACCCGTGGCAACCTGAACAATGATTTCGGCGCTCCGCTGACCCTGCTTGAACTGGCCCCGGAACACACGGCGGCCGTGATCGAACTGGGCGCATCGCGCGTTGGCGAAATCGCTTACACCGTAGCGCTGACCAAACCCCACGTGGCGATCATCAACAACGCCGGGACCGCCCACGTTGGCGAGTTCGGTGGCCCGGAGAAAATCGTCGAAGCCAAGGGCGAAATCCTTGAAGGCCTCGATGCCTCGGGCACCGCTGTGTTGAATCTCGACGACAAGGCCTTCGAAACCTGGCGTGTACGTGCCGCCGGGCGCAAGGTCCTGACGTTTGCCGTGCTCAACGCCGCGGCAGATTTCCATGCTTCCAACATTACTGTTGATGCGCGTGGCTGCCCGTCCTTTACCTTGCACACCCCGCAAGGCAACGAACACGTGCAGTTGAACCTGCTGGGCAACCATAACGTCGCCAATGCCTTGGCTGCTGCCGCCGCCGCTTACGCCCTGGGCGTGTCGCTGTTCGGAATCGCCACGGGCCTGGGCGCGGTACAGCCGGTCAAAGGGCGCACCGTGGCGCAGTTGGCCAGCAACGGCATGCGCGTGATCGACGACACCTATAACGCCAACCAGTCCTCCATCTGCGCCGCCATCGACCTGCTCAAAAGCTTCGACGGCCGCAAGGTTTTGGTACTGGGTGATATCGCCGAACTGGGCGAGTGGGCCGAACAGTCCCATCGCGAAGTTGGCGCCTACGCCGCTAGCAAAGTCGACGCGCTGTACGCCGTCGGCCCGCACATGGCGCACGCCGTCAGCGTATTCGGCCCTGGTGCCCGTCATTTTGCGACCCAGGCCGAGCTGATCCAGGCGCTGACGGCGGCTGAACACGACAAACACACAACCATTTTGATCAAGGGATCGCGCAGCGCGGTGATGGAAAACGTCGTCGCGGCCTTGTGTGGCTCAAGTACGGAGAAACATTAATGCTGCTGCTGCTGGCTGAGTATCTGCAACAGTTCCACAAAGGCTTCGCGGTCTTTCAGTACCTGACCCTGCGCGGGATCCTGGGTGTGCTGACCGCGCTGTGTTTGTCGCTGTTCCTGGGGCCGTGGATGATCCGCACCCTGCAGAACCTGCAAATTGGTCAATCGGTTCGTAATGACGGCCCGCAGTCGCACCTGTCCAAATCCGGCACCCCGACCATGGGCGGCGCGCTGATCCTGTCGTCCATCGGCATCAGCACCTTGCTTTGGGCTGACCTGCACAACCGCTACGTGTGGACCGTGTTGCTGGTGACCCTGTTGTTCGGCGCCATCGGCTGGGTGGATGACTACCGCAAGGTGATCGAAAAGAACTCCAAAGGCCTGCCAAGTCGCTGGAAGTATTTCTGGCAGTCGGTGTTCGGCCTCGGCGCTGCGATATTCCTCTACACCACTGCACCAAGTGCGGTCGAAACCACCCTGATCATCCCGATGCTCAAGGACGCCAGCATTCCCCTGGGCGTCGGCTTCGTGGTGCTGACCTACTTCGTGATCGTCGGCTCCAGCAACGCGGTCAATCTGACCGATGGCCTCGACGGTCTGGCGATCATGCCGACGGTGATGGTGGGCGGCGCGCTCGGCATCTTCTGCTACCTGTCGGGCAACGTGAAATTCGCTGAATACCTGCTGATCCCGTATGTGCCGGGCGCGGGTGAACTGATTGTGTTCTGCGGTGCGCTGATCGGTGCGGGCCTGGGCTTCCTGTGGTTCAACACGTATCCCGCACAAGTCTTCATGGGTGACGTCGGCGCACTGGCACTGGGTGCGGCCCTCGGCACCATTGCCGTGATCGTTCGCCAGGAAATCGTGTTGTTCATCATGGGCGGTGTGTTCGTGATGGAAACCCTGTCGGTGGTCATCCAGGTGGCGTCCTTCAAGTTGACCGGGCGCCGCGTGTTCCGCATGGCGCCGATTCACCACCACTTTGAACTCAAGGGCTGGCCCGAGCCGCGCGTGATTGTCCGCTTCTGGATCATCACCGTGATTCTGGTGCTGATCGGCCTTGCCACCCTGAAACTGAGGTAGAAACGAGTGTCCCTGATCGCTTCAGACCACTTCCGCATCGTTGTCGGCCTCGGCAAGAGCGGCATGTCCCTGGTTCGCTTCCTGGCGAACCGGGGCAAGCCGTTTGCCGTGGCCGACACGCGGGAAAATCCACCGGAGCTGGTCACGCTGCGCCGTGACTACCCGCACGTGGAAGTGCGTTGTGGCGAGCTGGATGTCGAGTTTCTGTGCCGTGCCGACGAGCTCTACGTGAGCCCCGGCCTGGCGATCGCGACACCGGCCCTGCAAGCCGCCGCTGCCCGTGGCGTGAAGCTGTCGGGCGACATCGACCTGTTCGCGCGTAACGCGCAGGCGCCGATCGTGGCCATCAGCGGTTCCAACGCGAAAAGCACCGTGACCACCCTGGTCGGCGAGATGGCGGCTGCGGCCGGCAAGCGCGTCGCCGTGGGCGGCAACCTCGGCACGCCGGCGCTGGACCTGCTAAATGACGACGTCGAGCTTTACGTGATGGAACTGTCGAGCTTCCAGCTGGAAACCACCCACGACCTCGGTGCCGAAGTGGCCACCGTGTTGAACGTGAGTGAAGACCACATGGACCGCTATAGCGGCCTGCCGGCCTATCACTTGGCCAAGCACCGGATCTTCCGGGGCGCCAAGCAAGTGGTGGTCAACCGTCAGGACGCGTTGAGCCGTCCGCTGATGGGCGAGGGCCTGCCATGCTGGACCTTCGGCCTGAGCAAACCCGACTTCAAAGCCTTTGGCATTCGCGAAGAGAACGGCGAGAAATACCTGGCCTTCGAATTCCAGAACCTGATGCCGGTGCGCGAGCTGAAAATCCGTGGCGCCCATAACCAGTCCAACGCCCTGGCAGCTCTGGCGCTGGGCCATGCTGTCGGGCTGTCGTTCGACGCCATGCTGTCGGCCCTGCGCACGTTCGGCGGCCTCGAACATCGCTGCCAGTGGGTGCGTGATCTCGACGGCGTCAGCTATTACAACGATTCCAAGGCCACCAACGTCGGTGCTGCCCTGGCGGCCATCGAAGGCCTTGGCGCCGATATCGAAGGCAAGCTGGTGCTGATCGCCGGTGGCGACGGCAAGGGTGCCGACTTCAAGGACCTCAAAGGCCCGGTTGCCGAGCATTGCCGCGCCGTGGTGCTGATGGGCCGCGACTCCGATTTGATCGCCGCCGCCCTCGGCGATGCCGTGCCGCAAGTGCGCGCCACCTCCCTGGACGATGCCATCGCGCAATGCAAAGCCCTGGCCCAGCCGGGCGATGCGGTGTTGCTGTCGCCGGCGTGCGCCAGTTTCGACATGTTCAAGAACTACGAAGAGCGCGGCCAGCTGTTCGCCGCCGCCGTGGAGGCCTTGGCATGAGTATCAATTTCCGGAACATCATCAAGCCGTACCCGTCGCCGATCATCACCGGGCGCGGTATCGACCTCGACTTCCCGATGCTTGCCGGTTGCCTGGCGCTGTTGGGCCTGGGCCTGGTGATGATCACCTCGGCTTCGTCCGAAGTGGCGGCCGTGCAGTCGGGCAACACCCTGTACATGATGATCCGTCACCTGGTGTACCTGGTGATCGGCCTTGGCGCGTGCATCGTCACCATGATGATCCCGATCGCCACCTGGCAGCGCCTGGGTTGGCTGATGCTGATCGGTGCGTTCGGCCTGCTGATCATGGTTATCCTGCCCGGCATTGGCCGGGAGGTGAACGGTTCGATGCGCTGGATCGGCTTCGGCGCGTTCAACGTGCAGCCGTCGGAAATCGCCAAGGTGTTCGTGGTGATCTACCTGGCCGGTTACCTGGTGCGTCGCCAGAAAGAAGTACGCGAAAGCTGGATGGGCTTCTTCAAGCCTTTCATCGTGCTGTTGCCGATGGCAGGCCTGTTGCTGATGGAGCCTGACTTCGGTGCCACCGTCGTGATGATGGGGGCAGCGGCGGCGATGCTGTTCCTGGGTGGCGTCGGCCTGTTCCGCTTCACCTTGATGGTGGTGCTGGCCGTGGCGGCCGTGACCATCCTGGTACAGGCGCAACCCTACCGCATGGCACGTCTGATTACCTTTACCGACCCCTGGTCCGACCAGTTCGGTTCCGGCTACCAGTTGACCCAGGCGCTGATCGCCTTCGGTCGCGGCGAGTGGCTGGGCGTGGGCCTGGGCAACAGCGTGCAGAAGCAGTTCTACCTGCCGGAAGCCCACACCGACTTCGTGTTCTCGGTACTCGCCGAAGAGCTGGGCGTGGTCGGTTCGCTGTGCACCGTCGCACTGTTCGTGTTCGTGTGTGTGCGCGGCATGTACATCGGCCTGTGGGCAGAGAAGGCCAAACAGTATTTCGCTGCCTATGTGGCGTACGGCTTGTCGTTCCTGTGGATCGGCCAGTTCCTGATCAACATCGGGGTGAACGTCGGTCTGCTGCCGACCAAAGGCCTGACCTTGCCGTTCCTCAGTTATGGCGGCAGTTCGTTGGTGATCTGCTGCGCGTGCCTGGGCTTGTTGCTGCGCATCGAGTGGGAGAGTCGAACCCACCTGGGCAGCGAAGAGATGGAGTTCAGCGAAAGCGACTTCGCCGAGGAGCCGACCCATGGGCGCTAACGTGCTGATCATGGCGGGCGGCACCGGGGGCCATGTGTTCCCGGCCCTGGCTTGCGCACGCGAATTCCAGAACCGTGGCTACACCGTGCACTGGTTGGGCACGCCGCGTGGCATCGAAAACGAATTGGTGCCGAATGCCGGTTTGCCACTGCACCTGATCAACGTCACGGGCTTGCGTGGCAAGGGCAAGTTGTCCCTGCTCAAGGCGCCGTTCGTGTTGCTCAAGGCGGTGTGGCAGGCGCGCAAAGTCATTCGTGAGCTGAAGCCGGTGTGTGTGCTCGGTTTTGGTGGGTATGTAACCGGCCCTGGTGGTGTCGCCGCCAAGCTCGCCGGTGTGCCGGTGATCGTGCATGAACAGAACGCCGTCGCCGGTACCGCCAATCGCCTGCTGGTGCCGTTGGCTGCGCGGGTGTGTGAAGCGTTCCCGAAGACTTTTGGCGCTTCGGACAAACTGCGTACCACCGGCAACCCGGTGCGTACCGAACTGTTTATGGACATCGCCCGTGAAGCACTGCAAGGGCGCAAGCCGCACCTGCTGGTCATGGGCGGCAGCCTGGGCTCCGAGCCTTTGAACAAACTGCTGCCGGAAGCCTTGGCGCAACTCCCTGTGGAATTGCGCCCGGAAGTCTTCCATCAGGCTGGCAAAGATCACGGTGAAGTCACCGCCACGCGTTATCGCGAAGCCGGTGTTGAGGCGAACGTACAGCCCTTCATCAAAGACATGGCCCACGCCTATGGCTGGGCCGACCTGGTGGTCTGCCGCTCCGGTGCGCTGACCGTCAGTGAACTGGCTGCCGCCGGTCTGCCGTCCTTGCTGGTGCCTTTGCCCCACGCGATCGACGATCACCAGACCCGCAACGCCGAATATTTGGCCGGGGAGGGCGCTGCCTTCCTGCTGCCGCAAAGAACGACTGGCGCCGCCGATTTGGCCGCACGCCTGACTGAGGTTTTGATGCAACCGGAACGACTCAATAGCATGGCGAGCACCGCAAGCCGCCTGGCCAAACCTGACGCAACCCGCACCGTGGTCGATATCTGCCTGGAGGTGGCCCATGGTTGAGAATCAGAAAGCCATGCCGCAACCGGAAATGCGCCGCATCCGTCGCATCCACTTCGTCGGTATCGGCGGCGTGGGCATGTGCGGTATTGCCGAAGTGTTGCTGAACCTGGGCTACCAGGTGTCCGGCTCTGACTTGAAAGAGTCGCCGGTCACCGATCGCCTGAAAACCTTCGGTGCACAGATCTTCATCGGCCACCGCGCCGAGAACGCCGCCGAGGCCGACGTGCTGGTGGTATCCAGCGCCGTGAACACCTCCAACCCGGAAGTGGCCACTGCCCTGGAGCGCCGCATTCCCGTGGTGCCACGCGCCGAGATGCTGGCCGAGCTGATGCGTTATCGCCACGGCATCGCCGTCGCCGGTACCCACGGCAAAACCACCACTACCAGCCTGATCGCCTCGGTGTTCGCGGCCGGTGGCCTGGACCCGACGTTCGTGATCGGTGGCCGCCTGAATGCAGCCGGCACCAATGCACAACTGGGCACCAGCCGTTACCTGATCGCTGAAGCCGATGAAAGTGACGCGAGCTTCCTGCACCTGCAACCGCTGGTCGCTGTCGTCACCAACATCGACGAAGACCACATGGCGACCTACGATGGTGACTTCAACAAGTTGAAGAAAACCTTCGTCGAGTTCCTGCACAACCTGCCGTTCTACGGTTTGGCCGTGGTGTGCCTGGACGATCCGGTGGTGCGTGAAATCCTGCCCTTGGTCAAACGTCCGACCGTGACATACGGCTTCAGCGAAGACGCCGACGTGCGCGCCATCAATGTGCGTCAGGAAGGCATGCAAACCTTCTTCACCGTGCTGCGTCCCGACCGCGAGCCGCTGGATGTGTCGGTGAACATGCCGGGCAATCACAACGTCTTGAACTCCCTGGCGACCATCTGCATCGCCACCGACGAGGGCGTCAGCGATGAAGCCATCGTCGAAGGACTGTCGCGCTTTGCCGGCGTGGGCCGTCGCTTCCAGGTCTACGGCCAACTGCCGGTAGAAGGTGGTGACGTGATGCTGGTGGACGACTACGGTCATCACCCGACCGAAGTTGCCGCCGTGATCAAGGCTGTGCGCGGTGGCTGGCCGGAGCGCCGTCTGGTGATGGTCTACCAGCCACACCGCTATAGCCGTACCCGCGACCTGTACGACGATTTCGTCAATGTATTGGCCGATGCCAACGTGCTGCTGTTGATGGAGGTGTACCCGGCCGGTGAAGAACCGATCCCGGGCGCTGACAGCCGCAAGCTGTGCAACAGCATTCGTCAGCGTGGCCAGTTGGACCCGATCTACATCGAGCGTGGTGTGGACCTGGCGCCGATCGTCAAGCCGTTGCTGCGGGCCGGTGACATTTTGCTGTGCCAGGGCGCCGGTGACATTGGTGGCCTTGCCCCTAAATTACTGGCGAGCCCACTGTTTGCCGCCGCAAAGGGGAAGTCGAAATGATCAACGACTACGGCTCCCTGTTTTCCACAATCGCACCCGCTGACTTCGGCCGCGTAGCGGTGTTGTTCGGCGGCAAAAGCGCTGAACGTGAAGTGTCGCTCAAGTCCGGCAACGCTGTGCTCGAAGCCCTGCAAAGCGCCGGCGTAAACGCCTTCGGCATCGACGTGGGCGACGACTTCCTCGCTCGCCTGCTGGCCGAGAAGATTGATCGCGCCTTCATCATCCTGCACGGCCGTGGCGGTGAAGACGGCAGCATGCAAGGGCTGCTGGAGTGCGCTGGCATCCCTTACACCGGCAGCGGCATCCTGGCTTCGGCGCTGGCGATGGACAAGTTGCGCACCAAGCAGGTGTGGCACAGCCTGGGCATTCCAACCCCGCGTCACAGCGTTCTGTGCAGCGAAGACGATTGTATTTCTGCAGCCAAGGAACTGGGCCTGCCTTTGATCGTCAAACCTGCCCATGAAGGCTCCAGTATCGGCATGGCTAAAGTGAACTCGGCCGCCGAATTGATCGACGCATGGAAAGCGGCAAGTACCTACGATTCGCAAGTGTTGGTGGAACAGTGGATTTCCGGTCCCGAGTACACCATCGCCACCCTGCGTGGTCAGGTTTTGCCGCCTATCGCATTGGGCACGCCCCACACCTTTTACGACTACGACGCCAAGTACCTGGCTTCCGATACCCAGTACCGGATCCCGTGCGGCCTTGACGCAAGCAAAGAACAGGAATTGATGGACCTCACGGCGAAAGCCTGTGAGGCGCTGGGTATCGCCGGTTGGGCGCGGGCAGACGTGATGCAGGATGACCAAGGGAATTTCTGGTTCCTGGAAGTCAACACTGCACCGGGCATGACCGACCACAGCCTGGTCCCCATGGCAGCCCGTGCGGCCGGTTTGGATTTCCAGCAGTTGGTGCTGGCGATCCTGGCCGACAGCATTGAGCCAAGAGGCTAAGGACATGAAAGGCGCATCGCTTCGTCATCAGCCCCCACAAGCACCGAGCCGCAAGCCGGTGCCACGGGGTGCCAGCCGAATGGTGGCTAAAGAGCCGATGTCGGCGCGCCTGCCGAAAGCCAACTTTGGTTTCCTCAAGGCGCTGTTCTGGCCGGTGTTGCTGGTGGTGCTGGGTTTCGGAACCTACGAAGGCGCGCAGCGTCTGTTGCCGTATGCCGACCGGCCGATCACCAAGATCAGCGTGCAGGGCGACTTGAGCTACATCAGCCAGCAAGCGGTACAGCAGCGCATCGGCCCGTACCTGGCGGCGAGCTTCTTTACCATCGACCTGGCCGGTATGCGCGCAGAGCTGGAACAGATGCCGTGGATCGCCCACGCCGAGGTCCGCCGCGTATGGCCAGACCAGGTGACGATCCGCCTGGAAGAACAACTGCCCGTGGCCCGTTGGGGCGACGAAGCGCTGTTGAACAACCAGGGCCAGGCGTTCACCCCGCGTGAACTGGCCAACTATGAGCACCTGCCGCAGTTGTTCGGGCCGCAGCGGGCGCAGCAACAAGTGATGCAGCAGTACCAGGCTTTGAGCCAGATGCTGCGTCCCATGGGCTTCTCCATCGCACGCCTGGAACTGCGTGAGCGGGGTAGCTGGTTTTTGACGACCGGGGCAGGCAGTTCCGGCCCGGGCATCCAGTTGTTGCTGGGACGCGACCGCTTGGTGGAAAAGATGCGCCGCTTCATTGCCATCTATGACAAGACCTTGAAAGAACAGATTACGAACATTGCGAGCGTCGACCTGCGTTACGCCAACGGCCTTGCCGTCGGCTGGCGTGAACCGGCTGCGCCCACGGCAGCGCAACCCGCTGTCGCGAAGAATTAAGAAGAGGCAGGACCCATGGCAAACGTGCAAAGCGGCAAAATGATCGTCGGTCTCGATATCGGCACCTCCAAGGTGGTGGCGCTGGTGGGCGAGGTCGGGGAAGACGGCGTTATCGAAATCGTCGGTATTGGCACGCATCCGTCCCGGGGCCTGAAGAAGGGCGTGGTGGTGAACATCGAGTCCACCGTGCAATCGATCCAGCGCGCCATCGAAGAAGCGCAGCTGATGGCCGGTTGCCGGATCCACTCGGCGTTCGTTGGCGTGGCGGGCAACCATATCCGCAGCCTGAACTCCCACGGCATCGTGGCGATCCGCGACCGCGAAGTCAGCTCCGCCGACCTTGAGCGCGTCCTCGACGCCGCCCAGGCCGTGGCGATCCCGGCTGACCAGCGTGTACTGCACACCCTGCCGCAGGACTACGTGATCGACAACCAGGAAGGCGTTCGTGAGCCGCTGGGCATGTCCGGCGTACGTCTGGAAGCCAAGGTTCACGTAGTGACCTGCGCCGTCAACGCCGCACAGAACATTGAAAAATGCGTGCGCCGCTGCGGCCTGGAAATCGACGACATCATTCTTGAGCAGTTGGCGTCGGCCTACTCGGTACTGACCGACGACGAAAAAGAACTGGGTGTGTGCCTAGTGGACATCGGCGGCGGCACCACCGACATCGCGATCTTCACCGAGGGTGCGATCCGTCACACCGCCGTGATCCCGATTGCCGGCGACCAGGTGACCAACGACATCGCCATGGCGCTGCGTACACCGACCCAGTACGCCGAAGAAATCAAGATTCGCTACGCCTGCGCCCTGGCCAAGCTGGCCGGTGCCGGCGAGACCATCAAGGTACCAAGCGTGGGCGACCGCCCACCGCGTGAGCTGTCGCGCCAGGCCCTGGCCGAAGTGGTCGAGCCGCGCTACGACGAACTGTTCACCCTGATCCAGGCTGAACTGCGCCGCAGTGGCTACGAAGACCTGATCCCGGCCGGCATCGTGCTGACCGGTGGCACCTCGAAGATGGAAGGCGCGGTCGAGTTGGCCGAGGAAATCTTCCACATGCCCGTCCGCCTGGGCGTGCCCCATGGAGTCAAAGGCCTGGGCGACGTGGTGCGCAACCCGATTTATTCCACCGGTGTGGGCTTGCTGTTGTACGGGCTGCAAAAGCAGACCGACGGCATTTCCCTGTCGGGCCCGAGCAACCGTGACAGCTACCGCAGCGACGACGAGGCGAAAGCGCCGTTGTTCGAACGTCTGCAGGCATGGGTCAAAGGCAATTTTTAAGATTTACCGCGACACCGTTGTAAGCAGTAGGCGAAAAAACTAGAGAAATGAAAGGAGAGGGAACATGTTCGAACTCGTAGACAACATCCCCGCAAGCCCGGTTATCAAAGTAATCGGTGTCGGCGGTGGCGGCGGCAACGCTGTCAACCACATGGTCAAGAGCAACATTGAAGGCGTTGAATTCATCTGCGCCAACACTGATGCCCAAGCGCTGAAAAGCATCGGCGCGCGGACCATCCTGCAATTAGGCACAGCCGTGACCAAGGGCCTCGGTGCTGGCGCCAACCCGGAAGTCGGCCGTCAAGCCGCCCTGGAAGACCGCGAGCGTATTGCCGAAGTGCTGCAAGGCACCAACATGGTGTTCATCACCACCGGCATGGGCGGCGGTACCGGTACTGGTGCTGCGCCGATCATCGCCGAAGTGGCCAAGGAAATGGGGATTCTGACGGTCGCTGTCGTGACCCGTCCGTTCCCGTTCGAAGGCCGCAAGCGCATGCAGATCGCCGACGAAGGCATCCGTCTGCTGTCTGAAAGCGTCGACTCGTTGATCACCATCCCCAACGAGAAGTTGCTGACCATCCTGGGCAAGGACGCAAGCCTGCTGTCCGCGTTCGCCAAGGCTGACGATGTACTGGCCGGTGCCGTTCGCGGTATCTCCGACATCATCAAGCGTCCTGGCATGATCAACGTCGACTTTGCCGACGTACGCACCGTGATGAGCGAAATGGGCATGGCGATGATGGGCACTGGCTGCGCCAGCGGTCCGAACCGTGCACGTGAAGCCACTGAAGCGGCCATCCGCAACCCGTTGCTGGAAGACGTGAACCTGCAAGGTGCACGCGGCATCCTGGTGAACATCACCGCCGGTCCTGACCTGTCCCTGGGTGAGTACTCCGACGTGGGTAGCATCATCGAAGCCTTCGCTTCCGAGCATGCGATGGTCAAAGTCGGTACGGTGATCGATCCGGACATGCGCGACGAGCTGCATGTAACCGTGGTTGCGACCGGCCTGGGTGCAAAAATCGAGAAGCCTGTGAAGGTGATCGACAACACCCTGCACAACGCCCAAGCCAGCCACGCCAGCCAAGCGGCTGCCGCTCCAGCGCCTTCGCGCCAGGAACTGCCGTCGGTGAACTACCGTGATCTGGACCGTCCGACCGTGATGCGCAACCAGGCTCAGGCCGGTGCTGCGGCGTCCCGTAGCCCGAATCCGCAAGATGATCTGGACTATCTGGACATCCCGGCATTCCTGCGTCGTCAGGCCGATTAATGGAATGTATCAGGGCTATGAAGGTGATTGGTGTTCAGCAAAGGTCTGGTCTGCTATTATCGCCAGCCTTTGTTGATACCAGTTCGCAATTTGCGCTGAAGCGGTCCAAGCCATGATTAAACAACGCACCCTGAAGAATATTATTCGTGCCACAGGTGTAGGTCTGCACTCCGGGGAGAAGGTATACCTGACCCTCAAGCCTGCACCTGTCGACACCGGCATCGTGTTTGTGCGTGCCGACCTGGACCCTGTCGTGCATATTCCTGCTCGCGCGGAAAACGTTGGCGAAACCACGATGTCGACCACATTGGTCAACGGTGACGTCAAAGTGGACACGGTGGAGCATTTGCTCTCGGCCATGGCTGGCCTGGGCATCGATAACGCCTACGTCGAGCTCTCCGCGTCCGAAGTCCCGATCATGGATGGCAGCGCTGGACCCTTCGTATTCTTGATTCAATCTGCCGGCCTGGAAGAACAGGACGCAGCGAAGAAGTTCATTCGCATTCTGCGGGAAGTGACAGTAGAAGACGGCGACAAGCGCGCCACCTTCGTCCCGTTCGAAGGCTTTAAAGTGAGCTTTGAGATCGATTTCGATCACCCGGTATTCCGTGACCGCACCCAAAGTGCAAGCGTGGATTTTTCCAGCACTTCGTTCGTAAAAGAAGTCAGCCGCGCCCGTACCTTTGGTTTCATGAGTGACATCGAGTACCTGCGCAAGCACAACCTCGCACTCGGCGGCAGCGTTGAAAACGCCATTGTGGTCGACGCGGATGGTGTACTGAACGAAGACGGCCTTCGCTATGAAGACGAATTCGTGAAGCACAAGATCCTCGATGCAATCGGTGACCTCTACCTGCTGGGCAATAGCCTGATAGGCGAGTTCAAAGGCTTCAAGTCGGGCCACGCCCTTAACAACCAGCTGCTGCGCAAGTTGATTGAGCAGACAGACGCTTGGGAAGTCGTGACCTTCGAAGATGCCAGCACCGCACCGATCTCTTACATGCGTCCCGTTGCGGCGGTGTAAGTAACAACTCTCTTTCTTTAGTTTTGAAAGGCCGCCTTCGGGTGGCCTTTTTTTATTCCTGCGGGTTTGTTCTATGGCGAGTGGGCTGTTGTGGCGAGCGGGGCAAGCCCGCTCGCCACAACAAGCCCGCTCACCACATTAAGCAGGCTTATCACAGAAACGCCGTGTTCATTAAAGGACCGAGGCCTCCACAATTCGGTTACGCCCAGTGTGCTTGGCTTCATACAACGCCTGATCCGCACTCAGCAACAACGCCTCCAACGACTGTCGACTGCGCTTGTCCCACGTGCTCATGCCAATACTCACCGTAATCGGCTGCTCATCCCCTCCCACCCTCGGCAAGTGCTCGATACCGCTGCGGATATGCTCGGCAATCACCCAGGCGCCCTGGGCGTCGGTCACCGGCAGCACTACTGCAAACTCTTCGCCGCCATAACGTGCGGCCAGGTCGGCCGGGCGGCGGATGTTGGTGCCGATTACCTGGGCGACGGTGCGTAATGCTGCATCGCCGCCGTGATGGCCATGACGGTCGTTGAACGCCTTGAAGTGGTCCACATCAATCATCAACACGGTCAGCGGTTCGGTCGAGCGTTGCGCGCGATCCCACTCCAAGCGCAGGCGCTCGTCGAGGATACGGCGGTTGGCCAGGCCGGTGAGCGCGTCGGTAGCTGCCAGTTCTGACAGCACTCGCTCAGTGCGATAACGGCGGCGCAGTTCCCGGCGCAGCATCCAGGTCAGCCACAGCAGGCCGATACAGAGGATGCCGGTGGCGCTACTGACCAGTAGCGCGGCGCGTTGCCAGGGGGCGAACACATCATCGGCGGATAACGCCACTACCACTATCAGCGGCAGCTCTCCGACGTTGCTGAACGTATACAGCCGTTCCTGGCCAGAAATGGCAGAAATCGCCCGGAAACTGCCTTGGCCCTCGCGCAGCATGCGTTTGAAGTTGGGGCGATCACTCAGGTCTTTGTCGATCATGTCGCGCTCCAGCAAGGGCTGCTGGGCCAGGAGAATGCCGTGGGTATTCAGCAGATTGACGGAGCTGCCATTGCCGATGGCCAGGCGGTTGAACAATTGATCGAAATACGCCAAGCGCATGGTCGCCACGGCCACGCCCGCAAACTCGCCGTTGGGCCCGGTCACCCGGCGGCTGAATGCAATGCGCCACACCTGGTCGCAGGCGCAGCGGACCTTGAATGGCCGGCTGATGAACAAACCGGCCTGGGACGTGCGTTGATGAGTCTGGAAGTAATCGCGGTCAGCGAAGTTGCGCGGCGTCGGCCACAGCGTCGACGAGTCGGCGATTACTGCGCCGTTGGCGTCCAGTAACAGCACCTCACCTTTGAAGGGCGCCGCTGTGGATTGATCAAATTGCACAAGGTGCCGGATGTCCGGCGACACCTGGTTCAAGTCCTTGCGCGTGGTGGCGGCGATCAACCCTTGCAGGGCTAAATCGTAGAGTTCGACGTTGCGCAGCACGTCGGCATTGATCAGTTGAGTGATGTTGCTGGTCGCGCGCTTGGCAGCCTGCAGGGTGCTGGCGTGCTCGCGGATCAGCAGCGCCGCGACGATCACCACGATCAGGACGACAGTGAAACCACTGCCCAGCATCAGAAACAGCTCCGGGCGGGCCGGCGGGGTGCGAGAACTGGCTTGACTCATCGGGCAGACTTCAGCGGTGAGGATGCTGGCAGTTTAGTTCTACCCGATGAAAATTAAATACTTGGTTAAAAAGAAAGATGTGTCCGTCAGAACACGTTGATCGGGTAATCGACGATTACTCGGTACTCATCCACATCCCGATCCACCGCTGAATACCCGTTGCCGCCGCGATTGGTCGCCCACTGTAGACGCACGGACAAGTCCTTGGCCTTGCCGCCCTGTACCACGTACTTGAGGTCGATGTCCCGTTCCCAATGCTTGGCGTCTTTGCCATCGGCGCTGTACCAGGCGCTGTAGCCACGGCTTTGCGGGTCGACCTTGGTCAGGTCGGTCTTACCGCTGATGTAGGACACGGCCGAGGTCAAGCCGGGCATGCCGAGGCCGGCGAAGTCGTAGGCATACTTGAGCTTCCATGAGCGTTCGTTGGGGCCGTTGAAGTCGGAGTACTGCTGGGAGTTGTCCAGGTAGATGCTGTCGCCCTGGGCGATGTAGTCGAACGGCGTGTTGCCGTTGACCCGTTGGTAGGTGGCAGTGACGCTATGGTTTCCCACACCGACGGTGAAATGCAGGCTGTAGGTGTTGTTGTCGATATCCCCGAGCAGGGATTGGCCGGTGTCCTGGGTGTGGTAGTAGTGCAGGCCCGGGTTGAGGCTGACCAGGTCATTCAGTGCGTAGGTGTAGTCCAGGTCGTAGTAGTACTGGTTCCACACATCCTTGAGTTCGGAGGCGTAGAGGTTGCTGGTCAGCCCTTCAACGCCGCTGAACGACACTCCGGCCCAGTTCATGTGCTGGCTGTCGGTATTATTCGGCAGAGCGCCGTAGCTGGTGCCGATGCGGCGGTGGCCGCTCTGGTTATAGAGCTTGGTGAAACTGGCCTGGCCGCCTTCGAACATCCAGCCGTCGAAGCTGTGATTGGTCAGGCTGGCGCCACGAAAGGTCTGCGGCAGCATGCGGGTCATGCCACCGGCGATCACGGGGTTGTTGAGGAACAGGTCACCGGCCTTCAATTCGGTGTCGAACGCGCGCATTTTCAGGGTGCCGCCGGCCGTCGAGAACGAACCGGGCGCCTTGCCGTTGCCACCGCCGTACGGAAGGATGCTGGACCCATCGGTGCCGCCACCGCCATCCAGTTTGAGGCCGAGCATGGCGTGGGCGTCCAGGCCGAAGCCGACGGTGCCTTGGGTGTAGCCGGATTCGAAGGTGCCGAGAAAACCCTGGCCCCATTCCTTGCTGTCATCGGTGTGAATGTCGCGACGGTCGCGGTTCATGTAGTAGTTGCGGGTGTTGATGGTGAGGTGGGCACCTTCGACGAAACCGTCGGCGGGGGTGGTGTCTGCCGCGTGGGCAAGGGGGGCAATCGTTGCTGCAATCGCGAGGAATAACGGGGTGAACGTCAGCGAGTTCTTCACCGGTGGAGCTCCTTTGGTCAATCGAAAACGGCCAGTGTCGTTGGGTGTGCCCGGCCTTTTTTACGGCAAAAAAAAGCCGCTGAAGTCAGCGGCTTTAAGACAGATTCCCAGTGTAGAGCCCTGGAAAAAAGTCGAGGGAAATTCGGGTAAGCGGAGACTGCCTTTGCCGTCGCGCTCATCGATGCGTCAAATTAACGCAGGCGAGCGGTACGATACAGAGTGTAACAAGATAATGACTGTTGCCCAAATCGCAACAGTCAGGCATTAGACCGGCAGGGTAATGCCAAACGTATTCCCGCCGCCGTCGCTGCGCACGAACACATCGCCGCCGTGCATCAGGGCAATCGCCTTGACGATGGCCAGCCCCAGGCCATGATTGGCCCCGCTGTTGCTGCGCGACGCGTCCACCCGATAGAAGCGTTCGAACAGGCGCGGCAGATGCTCACTGGCAATCGCATCGCCAGGGTTGGTCACGCCGATGGCCACCTGATGCTCCTGCACCTCGATGTTCACAACGATGACCTGACCCGGCGCGGTGTGTTGTACCGCGTTGCTCAGCAGGTTGATCAGCGCTCGGCGCAGGTGGGCTTTTTCGATCTGCACCGTGGCATCGCCGCGTACCTGTACCTCGACTTGCGCGTCTTCGAGGATGAAGTCCAGGTAGTCGAGGGTGGTCGCCACTTCATCTGCCAGCGAGCTTTCGATCAGCTTGGTGGCCTTGCTGCCCTGATCGGCGCTGGCCAGGAACAGCATGTCGTTGATGATCGAGCGCAGGCGCTCCAGTTCTTCAAGATTGGATTGCAGCACCTCGAAGTAATGTTCGGCCGACCGCCCGCGGGTCAGGGCCACTTGGGTCTGGCCGATCAGGTTGGTCAACGGCGAGCGCAGTTCGTGGGCCACATCGGCGTTGAACGACTCCAGGCGCGAATAGGCCTGCTCGACGCGGTCCAGCGTAGAGTTGAACGAGTTGACGAACTGGCTCAATTCCGGCGGCAGCGGCGACAGTTGCAGGCGCCCGGAGAGCTTGGGCGGTGCGAGTTTCTGTGCCTCATCCGAGAGCTTGCCCAACGGCTTGAGGCCGATACGGGCGACCCAGAAACCCAGTAATGACGCCAGCACCACACCGACCAATGCGAGACTGACCAGCGCTACCAGCAGGTGGTGCTGGGTGGCGCGGAAGTTTTCGGTGTCGATGGCAATCATGAAGCGCAGCGGCGGGCGTTGATCCTTGGCTGGGAACTGGCTCACCAGCACTTTGAGCGGATATTCGCGCCCCGGCAGGCGCAGGTCGCGCTTGCCCGTCGGCCCTTCGGCAAAGGCGCGGATCTGTGCGTCGGGGTTGCCATACTCGTAGTTTGGATCGCTGCTCACGACCCAGAAGCGGATGCGTTTGTCCTCCTCGCCCAAGAGCTTGAGCTTGGCCTGCATCTTCACCCAATGGTCCGGCGTGCCAAAGCGATTTACCGAGGACTCCAACACGCTGTAGCGCGCATCCAGCTCGGCGCCCGGCAACAAGCCCAGGCTGCGGTCCACCTGTTGATACAGCGCGCCGCCGATCAACAGGAAGATCAGCGCCGCCACCAGGGTGAACAGGCTGCTGAGGCGCAGGGCAATGGAGTTAGTTGCCACTCCGGCTCTCCAACACATACCCCATGCCCCGGATGGTGTGCAGCAACTTGGTGTCGAACGGCCCGTCAAGCTTGGCGCGCAGGCGCTTGATTGCCACTTCCACCACGTTGGCGTCACTGTCGAAATTGATGTCCCAGACCATTTCCGCAATTGCGGTCTTGGACAGGATTTCGCCCTGGCGCCGCGCCAATACGCTGAGCAGCGAGAACTCCTTGGCGGTCAGGTCCAGGCGCAGGCCGTTGCGGCTGGCCTTGCGGCTGATCAGGTCGATCCACAGGTCCGCAACGGTCACCTGCACAGGTTCATGCCCACCGCTGCGGCGGGTCAGGGCTTGCAGGCGGGCGACCAGTTCCAGGAAGGAGAAGGGTTTACCCAGGTAATCGTCGGCGCCTTCGCGCAGGCCGCGAATGCGGTCTTCCACGCGTTCGCGAGCGGTCAGCATGATCACCGGTGTCTGTTTGCGCGCACGCAAGGCGCGCAGCACGCCAAAGCCGTCGAGGCCGGGCAGCATCACGTCGAGCACGATCACTGCGTAGTCGTTTTCGAGCGCCAGGTGCAGGCCCTCGACGCCTTCGCGGGCCACATCGACGGTGTAGCCTTGTTCCGTCAGACCACGGTGCAGGTAGTCCGCGGTTTTTTCTTCATCTTCAATAATCAGGACGCGCATATCACCGCCTCAAGCTGTGGTCACCAACGCAGGCGTTGGTGTGGGCCGGTGGAAAAACTTCTCAAGGTACAAGTATATGACCGGTGTGGTGAACAGCGTCAGTGCCTGGCTCACCAGCAGGCCGCCGACCACCGCGATACCCAGCGGCTGGCGCATCTCTGCACCGGGGCCGGCGCCGAGCATCAGCGGCACCGCGCCAAGCAGGGCGGCGAGGGTGGTCATGATGATCGGCCGGAACCGTGTGACACAGGCTTCATAGATCGCATCTTCCGGCGACAGGCCCCTGACACGCTGAGCCTCCAGGGCAAAGTCGATCATCAGGATGCCGTTCTTCTTCACGATACCGATCAACAGCACCAGGCCGATCAAGGCCATGATCGAAAAGTCCTGGCCCATCAGCGACAGCATGATCAGCGCGCCCAACCCTGCCGAGGGCAAGGTCGAAATGATCGTCAGTGGGTGCACGAAGCTCTCGTACAGCACGCCGAGGATGATATACACCGCCACCAGTGCCGCCAGGATCAGCCACGGCTGGCTGGCCAGCGAACTCTGGAACGCCTGGGCCGCGCCCTGGAAGTTGCCGATGATGGTGGTCGGCATGCCAATTTCATTCTTGGCCTGGTTGAGCATGATCACCGCGTCGCCCAGGGCCACGCCCGGCGCCAGGTTGAACGACAGGTTGGCGGCCGGGAACATGCCGTCGTGGCTGATCGAAAGCGGCCCCACGGTGGGCGGATCGACTTTGGCCAGGGCCGACAGCGGCACCATCTCGTCTGTCAGCGGCGAGCGCAGGTAGAAGTAGTTGAGGCTCTCGGCCTTGCCGCGTTGTTGGGTGTCCAGTTCCAGCACCACTTGGTACTGGTTGATCTCGGTCTGGAACTCGTTGATCTGGCGCTGGCCGAAAGCATCGTACAGCGCCTGGTCCACATCGGTGGCGGTGAGGCCAAAGCGCGCAGCGGCCTGGCGGTCGATGCTGATGTGGGTGATGCTGCCGCCCAGTTGCAGGTCGTTGGACAGGTCGCGAAACGCCGGGTTGGCGCGCAGTTTTTCGGTGAGGCGCTGGGTCCAGGTATTGAGCGTCGGGCCGTCGTTGCTCTTGAGCACATACTGGTACTGGGCGCGGCTGGGGCCGGAACTCAAGTTGATGTCCTGGCCGGCGCGCAGGTACAGCACGATGCCCGGCACCTTGGCCAGTTTCGGGCGGATGCGGTCGATGAACTGGCTGGCCGACACATCGCGGTCGCCGCGATCTTTCAAGGCGATCCAGAAACGGCCGTTGGCGATGGTCTGGTTGCTGCCCGTCACGCCGACCGAGTGCGAAAACGCCTCCACCGCCGGGTCGGCCTTGACGATCTCGGCCAGGGCTTTGTGCTTGGCGACCATGTCCGGGTAGGACACGTCGGCCGCCGCTTCGCTGGTGCCCAGCACAAAGCCGGTGTCCTGCACAGGGAAGAAGCCCTTGGGGATAAACACATAGCCGACCACGGCCAAGGCCAGGGTCACCACGAAGATCGCCGCCATGCTGCGTTGATGGGCCAGGGCACGACGCAAGTTACGTGCATACCCGGCCAGCAGTCGCTCGCTGAAACCGGGTTTGTCGTGGGCAGGATGAGTGGGCGCGCGCATGAACAGCGCGGCCAGTGTCGGCGCCAACGTCAGCGAGACCACCACCGAAATCAGGATGGTCGAGGTGGCCGTCAGGGCGAACTCCTTGAACAGCCGCCCAACCACCCCGCCCATGAACAGCAGCGGAATGAACGCCGCCACCAGCGAGAAGCTGATGGACACCACGGTAAAGCCGATTTCACCGGCGCCTTTGATCGCCGCTTCGCGCTTGTCGAGCCCGGCTTCCAGGTGGCGGTGAATGTTTTCCACCACCACGATGGCGTCGTCCACCACAAACCCCACGGCGATCACAATCGCCACCAGCGTGAGGTTGTTCAAGCTGAAGCCCATCAGGTACATCAATGCAAAGCTGGCGACCAGCGATACGCCCAGCACACTGGACACAATCATCGTTGCCGACAATTGGCGCAGGAACAGCGCCATCACCGCCACCACCAGCAGGATGGCGATCAGCAGCGTCACCTCCACTTCATGCAGGGAGGCGCGGATGGTCTTGGTGCGGTCGGTCAACACGCTGACCTGCACCGACGCCGGCAGCATGGCTTGCAGACGCGGCAGCTCGGCTTGAATGCGGTCCACGGTCTCGACGATGTTCGCGCCGGGTTGGCGCGAGATCACCAGGTTGACGCCAGGCGTGTCGCCGGACCAGGCCTGTACGTAGGCGTTTTCCGAACCGTTGATGACTTTGGCGATATCCCGCAGTTGAACGGGTGCTCCGTCCTTGTAGGACACGATCAACTGCGCGTAGTCCTCCGGATGAAACAACTGGTCGTTGGTCGACAGGGTCGACACGCTGTTCTCGCCGTAGATCGCGCCCTTGGCCAGGTTGAGGCTCGATTGCTGGATGGCCAGGCGGATATCGGCCAGGGTCAGGCCGATGGCGGCGAGTTTGTCTGGCGAGGCCTGTACGCGGATCGCCGGGCGCTGCTGGCCGGTGATGTTGATCTGGCCGACGCCGTCGATCTGGCTGATCTGCCTGGCCAGCAGGGTTTCCACGTAATCACTCAGTTCGGTGCTGGGCATGCTGTTGGAGCTGACGCTGAGGATCAGTACCGGGCTGTCCGCCGGGTTGACCTTTCTCCAAGTCGGCAGGCTCGGCATATCGCTGGGCAGCTTGCCGGAGGCGGTGTTGATCGCCGCCTGCACTTCCTGCGCGGCAGTATCGATGCTTTTGTTCAGGGTGAATTGCAGGGTCAGCAAACTGGAGCCCAGTGCACTGCTGGAGGTCATCTGGGTCATGCCGGGGATGGCACTGAATTGCACCTCCAACGGCGTGGCCACGGACGAGGCCATGGTGTCCGGGCTGGCACCGGGCAAGGTGGCGGTGACCTGGATCGTCGGAAATTCCGCTTCCGGCAGTGGGGCGATCGCCAGGCGGGGGAAGGCAATGAGCCCAAGCAGCACCAGGGCAAAGGTCAGCAGCAGGGTGGCGACCGGGTGGTCGACGCACCAGGCTGACGGCGAACGGCTCATGGCTGCACCTTGGCATCAACGGTCTGGATCACCTGCGGCGGCTCCTTGAGGACTTCCACCTGGGCGCCGGCCTTGAGCCTCGACTGGCCGTCGCTGACCAGCACATCGCCGGGCTGCACGCCTTTGATGATATTGATGTCGCTGTCTTGGTAGGTGACCTGCACTGGGACCACATCCACTTTGTCACCGTTGACCCGGTATACGAAGTGCGAATCCAGGCCGCGTTGCACCACCGTCGGCGGAACCACCAGCGCGTTTTTGTCGAGGGCGGTCTGGATCTTGATGGTCACCAGTTGCCCCGGCCACAGGCGCTGCGAGGCGTTGTTGAATTCAGCTTTGGCGCGCAGGGTGCCGGTGGTGGAGCTGATCTGGTTGTCGATCAGGCTCAAGTGGCCTTCGCCGAGCAGGTCGCCGGTCTGGCCATCGGTGTCGGCACCCAGGTAGGCATCGACGCTGGCTTTTGTGGGCGCTGCGATCAGGCCCTGCAAGGTGGGCAGCATCTGTTGCGGCAGGGAGAACTCGACGGCAATCGGGTCGATCTGGGTCACGGAAAACAGGCCCTGGGTGTCGGCGGTGCGCAGGAAGTTGCCTTCATCCACGGTGCGAATACCGACACGACCACTGACCGGCGAACGAATCTGGGTGTAGGAAAGTTGTACCTGCGCCGAATCGATTGCGGCCTGGTTGCCTTGCGCGGTGGCCTTGAGCTGGTTGACCAGGGCTTGTTGCTCGTCATAGGTCTGTTTGGATACGCCATTGTCGACGCTCAATTCCTTGTAGCGCTTGAGGTTGACCAGCGCCACCTGCAGCTGCGCCTGGCTTTCGCCCAGTTGAGCCTTGGCCTGGTCCAGGCTGGCGCGGATCGAGCGGTCGTCGATGGTCGCCAGCAGGTCACCGGCCTTGACCAACTGGCCTTCCTTGACCAGCAATTTAGTCAGAATGCCGTCCACTTGCGGGCGAATCACCACACTGTGCAGCGACAGCACCGAACCAATCCCGCTGACAAAGCGCGGAATATCCTGTTGCGCCACGCTTACCACCCGTACCGGAATTGCAGTGGGCGCCGCCAGTTTGGACTTGGCTGGGCGGCTCAGTGCCCAGGCTGCAACGGCCAACACCACGAGGACACCCACGATCAGGGCGGTTTTGCGTTGAATGTGCATGGGGTGAGGCGCCAGGGCAAAGGATTGGAGGTGTGTGAGGCCTTTATAGCCGGTCAACCGGGTCAGCACGGTGACTGCTAACTGACGGCGCTGTCAGTAAAGGCCGACCATTCGTACAGGCGATGGTTAAAGATCCGAGGCGGGCAGGTATACTGCGCGCCAGCGTGGCCCGCAAGCAGGTCCCGCGTCATTTTTTTGCACGCTCCGGAGCCTCCATGACTTCCCCGACACAACCCCCTGTTGAAGCGGCCGACCTCGTCGATCCGGCCAGCGCCGAAGGCGTTGAAAAAGCCGAGATCCCGGCGTTCAAGTTTCCCTTCAAGCCGGGTGAACTGGCAGGGGCCAAGAATGCCGCCCAGCCCTGGTACAAGAATGGAGCCAAGAACGGCCACACCAAATCCCCGGGCATGGCCCCGCCGGGCACCCGCCGCTCCATGGGTAAACGTTAAGATCAATCGGTTGTAATATTTGGCGGATGTTGCCTACAGCTCCCGTTGATGATTCTGCTTGTAGGCATGCGACCGTTTCTTGAAAGCTTGCACAGCTTTCGCGCTTCCCTAGGTTTTTAGTGGGGGAGCGCAGCGTGCACTTTCTGGAAAAGGACGTTTCCTGTGGCTCTGATACACCTTTGTGTAGCGCTTGTCCTATTGCTCGCGGTGGATGCCGTCGCAGGCATTGATCAACCACGGCGCGAAATCCGTTTTGCGGTTGCCGCGTTGTTCCCTCCCTTCCAGAGTCGCGATCCGCAAGGGCAACTGGTCGGCATGCACATTGAGCTCGGTAATGCCCTGTGCCAGCAATTGAATGTGCGCTGTACCTGGATCGATCAGGTGCTGGTCGAAAACTTCGACGACCTTGACGCCCGGAAATTCGATGCAATCATGGGCATTGCCTCCACACCTCTACGGCGCCGCCGGGTGAGTTTCACCGACAACCTCTACCCGTTCACCACGCGCCTCGTTGCGCACAGGGCCTCGGGTCTCATGCCGACTACAAAGTCACTCAAAGGCAAGCGTGTCGGCGTTTTGCTGGGGAGTAATCGCGAAGCCTTTGCCTTGTCTCAGTGGGCTCGCGAAGGCGTGATCATCAGAAGTTTTTGGCTCAACGACGAACTGGTCCGTAGCCTGGTGGCAGGGCATATCGATGCGACACTGCAGGGCCCCGTGGAAATCCGCAACGTACTGCTCGACACCGCTGCCGGCGCGGATTTCGACTTCCTGGGCCCTGCTGTTTCCGCTGAGCTGCTGGGCGACGGCATCGCGATCGCATTGCGCAACACGGACACTGCGTTGCGTACTGAACTCAACCGCGCCCTCGAACAACTCAAGCACAATGGTGAATACCAACGGATCCTTGCGCCTTATCGATTGGACCCACCATGATGGCCAATTAATTGCGCGGAACATGAGCTGGATCAGTATTTGCCCTCTCGGTGCGCTTAGAGTCGACGCCCTGCCGACTCCTCCAATAATTACGAGCGCGCTTCTCCATGAAGATCAATCTGCCGGTCACCGGTCGGAATGTGGACTTTGCCCCCGACGCCAACATCCTTTCGACCACCGACCTGACCAGCGCGATGACCTACGCCAACCAGGATTTCATCGACATCAGCGGCTACAGCCGTGACGAACTGCTGGGCATGCCGCATAACGTGCTGCGCCACCCGGATATGCCGCCCGAGGCATTTGCCCACATGTGGCAAACCCTCAAGGGCGGGCGGTCGTGGATGGGCATGGTGAAAAACCGTTGCAAGAACGGCGATCACTATTGGGTCAGCGCCTATGCCACGCCGGTCACCCGCGACGGAGCGACGGTGGAGTATCAATCGGTGCGCACCAAGCCGGATGCCCGCAGGATTGCCCTGGCAGAGCGGGTCTACGCACGCTTGCGAGCCGGCCAGCGCCCGACGTTGCCGGCCATCGGCATGAGTATGAAACTGCTGGCTTGGGTCGCCGTCACCTGTGGTGCGACCTGGGCGTTGGGCCTGGGCCTGGCGGAACACGCGTTGGCCTGGCAATTACTGGCGCTTCTGGCGGGATGTTCGGTCGGGGCTGTGGGTGTGCGGGCGATCCTGCGGCCCCTGGCCCACTTGCAAGAACGGGCGCGCCGCATCGCCGACAATCCCCTGAGCCAGGCTATCTATACCGGACGTCGCGACGAGTGCGGGCAAATCGAGTTTGCCCTGCATATGCTCGAAGCCCAGGTGGGTGCCGTGGTGGGCCGTATCGGCGATGCCTCTCAGCGCCTGTCCGGGCATGCCGCGCAATTGGTGCGGCACCTCGACAGCAGCCACGTCAGCAGCCTGGCTCAGCAAACCCAGACCGACCAGGTGGCGGCGGCGATCCACCAGATGGCCGCCAGCGTGGCCGAAATGGCCAACCATGCGCAGCAGGCATCCAAGGCCGCCGACCAGGCCGGCAGCGAAACCCGCGAAGGCCATCTACGTGTGGATCAAAGCCGTGATGCGGTGTTGCGCCTGTCCCAGGAACTGGCGCGTGCCTCCGAGGTGATTAATCAGTTGGAAAGCCACAGCGGCGAGATCAGCGGCGTGCTGGAGGTGATCCGTACGATTGCCGAGCAGACCAACCTGTTGGCGCTGAATGCCGCTATCGAAGCCGCACGCGCGGGCGAGCAGGGGCGCGGTTTTGCCGTGGTGGCCGATGAAGTGCGTGGCCTGGCCCAACGCACCCAGCAATCGACCGATGAAATCCAGCGCATGATCAGCACCCTGCAAAACGGCGCCCGTGATGCGGTGCAGGCCATGGCGCAAAGCAGCGAACATGTCGAAGCCAGCGTCGAACAAGCACAACGTGCCGCCGCCGCGCTGGATGGCATCAGCCAGCGCGTCACGCAAATCACCGCCATGAGTCAGCAGATCGCAACAGCCGTGGAGGAGCAGAGCATGGTGAGCGAAGACATCAACCGCAATATCGTCGGCATTCGGAACGCGGGGGAGGCCACCGTCAGCGCCGGGCAGCAAAGCCAGCTCAGCTCAAGCGATGTGGCGGCGTTGGCGGAGGATTTGCGTCAATTGGCGCGGGAGTTCTGGTCTAAGCCGCGCGTAGCGGGATAAACGCATAGTTGGCCGGCACCTGGGTCGCAATCTGCGCCCCGGCATCCAGCACCTGCTCGGCGATGTCCAGCCCCGACACATGGAACACCCATTCATTGGCCACGGAAGGCTGATTCACCGCCAACTCGATCGCCTGGGCGAATGCACTCATGTCCGGCAGATAGGCCGTAAATCCATCGCCCTTGAGCGCCGTGGTGCGAATGCCCAGCAAGGCACACACCGCTTCCTTGGTCTGCACATCGTCACGGTCGGCCTGACGCGAGCGGCGGATCAGTTCAGCCAGTTCCTGGTCCATCAGCTCACCGCCGACGATCAGCGCCGGCCCCTGTTCCCAGGATTCCGGCGGGCAATCCTTGGCGGCGGGGTTCAGCGGGATATGCGGGTTGATCTCCATTGGATAGATGCGGCACACCAACGGGCGGCGCTCATAGATGCGGCACCGGTTGTCGTCGTCAAGATTCCGGCAGCGCCCGGCGTTGTAGGCGGCAAAGGTGATTGCCACAAACGCCTCGGTATTGCCGCTGGGCACCACCACCGAACGGCGCTCGGCATGCTCGCGTTGTTGCTGCGGCAGGCCCAGGCCATTGCCGAGGAAACCTTCCACCAGAACGATGACGTTACCGCCGTCCGCCGCCCACATCCGGGCTTCTTCGAGGGTCAGGGGCACGTGGTGGTCGGAGCAGCATTTGCCGCAACCGACGCAGGAAAAATGAGTATTCATGGCGGATCTGTCACCAGGCTAGGTCAGAGGGCACGCAAGAACGGTGACGGGTTTTTACCTCTGTTCACCGATTCGCTCTCTGGAAGCAAGTTACACGCCAGTGCGTATCAGTCCTGAGCGACTACGTCGCGTAGGACAAATTTCATCCCCGCACTTTCATACAGCTGGCGAGCTCGCCCATTGCTCTCCAGCACCTTGAGGTCCACATAGGGTTCGCCGCGTTGCTTGAACGCCTGGAAGCTGTGCAGCAACAAGGCACGCCCCAGCCCTTGGCCTTGGGCGCAAGGATGAATGGAAAGGTTTTTGATAAAGGCGCTGGTCCAGCACTGGGCCACGCCGAGAATGCCTTCGTCGTTGCTGACCACCAGGCACAGGGTGGGATCGAACTCTGCATCGGTGGTGAACCGGTGCCGCCAGGTTTCCAGGTTGGGCACGCGACCGCCGCCCTGGTCCTGGGTCAGGCACAACACGGCATGAATCGCCGGAGCCAGGTCGTCGCGGTAGTGGTCCAGCTGCACACCGGCGGGCCATTGCGGGGCGGGCAGGCTGCCGGTGAGGTCGCGGCGCAGCAGTTGGAAATAATCGCTCACAGGCCTTTTTGCGCCACCGTTTGCGCGGCCACCACCAGGCACTTGGTCAGTTCCGGCGAGGAGAATTTGGTGAGTACGGCGTCGGCGCCGGCCAACCGGGCTTTTTCGCTATTCATCGCGCTGTCCAGGGAGGTGTGCAGCAGTACATAGAGGTGTTGGAAATCTGGGGTTTCGCGCAGGGTACGGGTCAGGGCGTAACCGTCCATTTCCGACATTTCGATGTCCGACACCACCACATTGATCTGCTCGACCGTGCCTTGCAGCTCCAGCAGCACATCAATGGCTTCCTTGGCACTGCGCGCGGTGTGGCAGGTGAGGCCGAGGTTGCGCAAGGTGTGTACGGATTGCTGCAGGGCGACCTGGCTGTCATCCACCACCAGGATGCGCGCGTTGCCGAGCACTTCGGCCTCTTCCATGGTCAGGTCGGTTGGCGCCGCTTCGATCGGTGCCGGCGCGATGCCGTGGATGACTTTCTCGATGTCCAGCACCTGCACCAGGCCGCCTTCCACCTGGGTGACGCCGGTGATGAACGCGCGGTTGCCGCCGGAGCCATAGGGCGGCGGGCGGATGTCGGTGGTCAGGCAATGCACGATCTTGCTCACCGCCTGCACGTGCAAGCCCTGCTTGGAGCGGCTCACGTCGGTGACGATCAAGCAGCCGCCGTCGGGGTCCGCCAGGGGCATTTCGCCGAGGGCGCGGCTCAGGTCGATCACCGCCAGCGAGTTACCGCGCAGAGTGGCGATACCTTTGACGTGGGGGTGGGACTCCGGCAGCTTGGTCAGCGGCGGGCAGGGAATGATTTCGCTGACTTTCAGCAGGTTGATCGCCATCAGCTTGCCGCTGCGCAAGGTAAAGAGCAGAAGCGAGAGTGAGTCTGCGCGGGCTTTGGTGGTGGACATAAAAACCTTCTGTGGATCAGGGATGACGATCTTCTATGGAAGGTTATCGACCTGTACACCCAAAACTGTAGGAGCGAGCTTGCTCGCGAAAAACTCAAGGGCACCGCGTTTATCCAGGATGGGCGCGTTATCGTTGATGCTTTTTCGCGAGCCAGCTCGCTCCTGCAGTGGGAACGGTCAGGCCCTTGAAGTCAGTCCTTCCACACCTGCGGGTTCACCAGGTCCTGCGGACGTTGGCCCAGCAGGGCGCTGCGCAGGTTGTCCAGGGCGCGGTTGGCCATGGCTTCACGGGTTTCGTGGGTGGCCGAGCCGATATGCGGCAAGGTCACGGCGTTGCTCAGTTGGAACAGCGGCGACTCGGCCAGCGGCTCCTGCTCATACACATCCAGCCCGGCGCCACGGATTGTCTGGTTTTGCAGGGCTTCGATCAGCGCCGGCTCGTCCACCACCGGGCCACGGGAGATGTTGATCAGGATCGCGCTGGATTTCATCAAACCCAGCTCGCGGGTGCTGATCAGATGACGGGTCTTGTCGCTCAACGGCACCACCAGGCACACGAAATCCGCCTCGGCCAGCAACTGATCGAGGCTGCGAAACTGTGCGCCCAGTTCCTGTTCCAGGGCTGGCTTGCGGCTATTGCCGCTGTACAGGATCGGCATGTTGAAACCCAGGCGCCCACGCCGCGCCACGGCCGCGCCGATGTTGCCCATGCCGACGATGCCCAGCGTTTTGCCATGTACATCGCAACCAAACAACGGCGCGCCGACGCTGGCTTTCCACTGGCCGGCCTTGGTCCAGGCGTCCAGCTCGGCCACCCGGCGGGCGCTGCTCATGAGCAAAGCAAAGGCCAGGTCTGCGGTGCTTTCGGTGAGCACGTCGGGGGTGTTGGTGAGCATGATCCCGCGTTCGTTGAAGTACGCCACATCGTAGTTGTCATAGCCCACTGAAACGCTGGACACCACTTCCAGTTTGCTCGCGCCCTGCAACTGCTCGCGCCCCAGCTTGCGGCCTACGCCGATCAGGCCGTGGGCGTGGGGCAGGGCTTCATTGAATTGAGCGTTGATGTCGCCCAGCTTGGGGTTGGGCGCGATCACCTCGAAGTCCTGTTGCAGGCGTTCGATCATTTCCGGGGTGACGCGGCTGAAGGCGAGGACAGTCTTTTTCATTGCAGGCGGGCTCATCGACTACGGAAGAATGCCAAGCACGCTAACATTTATCCCCACAACACAACACCACAAAACCTGTAGGAGCGAGCTTGCTCGCGAAAAATGCCAGGGCACCGCGGTTATCCGGGATACACGCGTTATCGTTGACGTTTTTCGCGAGCAAGCTCGCTCCTACAAAGGTGTTCAGTTGGCCATCCGCACGCCGCTGAGGCTGCCACTCAACTCATACGCCACCAGTTCCGCCTGGTGCGCCGCCAGAATTTCCGGCAACGAACCACGCAGGTACTCCACCCAGGTCTTGATCTTCGCATCCAGGTATTGGCGTGACGGGTAGATGGCGTACAGGTTCAGTTCCTGGGAACGGTAGTTGGGCATCACCCGCACCAGGGTGCCGTTGCGCAGCCCCTCGATGGCGGCATACACCGGCAACAGGCCGACGCCCATGCCGCTGGTGATCGCGGTTTTCATCGCGTCGGCCGAGTTCACCAGGAACGGCGAGGTGTTGATCGCCACACTTTCCTGACCTTCGGGACCGTTAAAGGTCCATTTGTCCAGTTGGATCACCGGGCTGACCAGGCGCAGGCAGGCGTGGTTGAGCAAGTCCTGTGGGCGCTGGGCACAACCTTTGGCCTTGACGTAATCCGGCGAGGCGCAGGCGATGCTGTAGGTGATGCCCAGGCGCTGGGACACGAAGCCTGAGTCCGGTAGCTCACTGGCCAGCACGATGGACACGTCGTAGCCCTCATCGAGCAGGTCCGGCACGCGGTTGGCCAGGGTCAGGTCGAAGGTCACGTCCGGGTGGGTACGGCGGTAGCGCGCAATCGCATCGATGACGAAGTGCTGGCCGATGCCGGTCATGGTGTGCACTTTCAACTGCCCCGCGGGACGCGCGTGGGCGTCGCTGGCTTCGGCCTCGGCTTCCTCGACGTAGGCCAGGATCTGTTCGCAGCGCAGCAGATAACGTTTGCCGGCCTCGGTCAGCGCGATGCGCCGGGTGGTGCGGTTGAGCAAGCGGGTTTGCAGATGGGCCTCAAGGTTGGAGACCGCGCGCGACACATTGGCCGTGGTGGTGTCCAGTTGCACGGCGGCGGCGGTGAAGCTGCCGGCTTCGGCCACGCAACTGAAGGCGCGCATGTTTTGCAAAGTGTCCATGGAGTGTTCTCAGGGGAGATAACAAATTGTGACAGAAAGTTACGCCGTCCAGTGATCCCTACCAACGGATTATCGCCTGAACGGTAACAAAGATTCACAGGAATACCAGCTTATCGTCCTTCATGGCGCCGCCTAGAATTGCGCCACCTTTCCCGCTCCACCCTCTCAGGAATACGTTCGCCGTGCCGCGTCGCATCAGCAGAGAGCTTAAGACTCTCAGTGTTTGGGCTTTATCGTTAGCAATCAGCGGCTGCATCGGAACCGGAGGAATCGCCCCACAAGGCCAGTCTCTCGACGCCAACCACCTGGCCACCGACGAAGCCATCCAGAGCGCCGCCCAGGACGCCCGCTGGCCCACCGGGCAATGGTGGCAAGCCTACGGCGACCCGCAACTGAACCGCTGGGTCGACTTGGCCACGCAGCATAGCCCGAGCCTGGCCATGGCCGCCGCGCGAGTGCGTGAGGCGCGGGCCATGGCCGGGATTGCCGAGTCGGCCGAATCGCTGCAGATCAACAGCGACACCACCCTCAAGCGCCACAACTGGCCGAAGGATCAGTTCTATGGTCCCGGCGAGCTGAGCGGTGCCAGCACCTGGGACAACACTACGTCCCTGGGCCTGAGCTACGCCCTCGACGTGTGGGGCCGCGAAAGCAATGCCACCGAACGTGCCGTCGACCTGGCGCACATGAGCGCCGCCGAAGCGCGCCAGGCCCAACTCGAATTGCAGAACAACGTGGTGCGCGCCTATATCCAGTTGTCGTTGCATTACGCCAACCGCGATATCGCCGCGGCGACCCTGGCGCAACAGCAGCAGATCCTCGACCTGGCCAACAAGCGCTTGAATGCCGGGATCGGCACCCACTTCGATGTCAGCCAGGCCGAAACCCCGTTGCCGGAAACCCATCGCCAACTGGACGCCCTCGACGAAGAGATCGCCCTGAGCCGTAACCAGCTGGCGGCCCTGGCGGGCAAAGGCCCGGGGGAAGGCGCGCAGTTGCAACGCCCGAGCCTGTCCCTGGCCGCACCGTTGAAATTGCCGTCGAGCCTGCCCGCGCAGTTGCTCGGCCAACGCCCCGACGTGGTCGCCAGTCGCTGGCAGGTCGCGGCCCAGGCTCGTGGTATCGATGTGGCCCACGCCGGTTTCTACCCCAACGTCGACCTGGTCGGCAGCCTCGGCTACATGGCCACCGGTGGCGGCATGCTGGAATTCCTGGCGGGCAAGAAATTCAACTACAACGTGGGACCTGCGATCACCTTGCCGATCTTCGACGGTGGCCGTCTGCGTGCGGAACTGGGCGAGGCCAGTGCCGGTTATGACATCGCCGTGGCGCGCTACAACCAGACCCTGGTCAATGCGCTCAAGGGCATCAGCGACCAATTGATTCGCCGCGAATCCATGGACAAGCAAGCGACCTTCGCCGCGCAATCGGTGGCTTCGGCGCAGAAAACCTATGACATCGCGATGATCGCCTATCAACGCGGCCTCACCGATTACCTCAATGTCCTGAATGCGCAGACCTTGCTGTTTCATCAGCAACAGATCGAGCAACAGGTACAAGCGGCTCGCCTGAGTGCCCACGCCGAACTGGTGACGGCCCTGGGCGGCGGCCTCGGCGCCGGCAACGATGTGCCGCAAGACGCCAAGACCCTCCCGAGCAAGACCCCGGCGGCGCTGGCCGTGTTTGATCACTGAGTAGGATTTGATGACTCCCTTGCCTGCACCGCTGCGCTGGCTGCATTCCCTTGAGTGGCGCCGTGGCTTTTTCGACTGGGCACGCAGCGACGGCGTGACCTGGGTGTATATCTTCAAGGTGCTGATTGCCGCGTTCCTCACGCTGTGGCTGGCCATGCGCCTGGAACTGCCGCAACCGCGCACGGCGATGATCACGGTGTTTATCGTGATGCAACCGCAGAGCGGCCAGGTGTTCGCCAAGAGTTTCTATCGCTTCCTCGGCACCCTGGCGGGGTCGGCGGTGATGGTGGTGTTGATTGCCCTGTTTGCGCAGAACACCGAGTTGTTCCTTGGCGCGCTGGCGATCTGGGTGGGCATCTGCACCGCTGGCGCGACGCGCAATCGCAACTTCCGCGCCTACGGGTTTGTACTTGCCGGCTACACGGCGGCGATGGTCGGTTTGCCGGCCCTGGCGCATCCGGACGGCGCTTTCATGGCGGCGGTGTGGCGGGTGCTGGAAATTTCCCTGGGGATTCTGTGTTCCACCCTGGTCAGCGCCGCGATCCTGCCGCAAACCAGCAGCGCCGCCATGCGCAACGCCTTGTACCAACGCTTCGGCGTGTTTGCGCTGTTCGTCACCGATGGCCTGCGTGGGCGCAGCCAGCGCGATGGTTTCGAAGCCAGCAATGTGCGTTTTATCGCCGAAGCGGTGGGCCTGGAAGGGCTGCGCAGCATCACGGTGTTTGAAGACCCGCACATGCGTCGGCGCAACGGCCGGCTCAGTCGCCTCAATAGCGAATTCATGAGCATCACCACACGCTTCAATGCCTTGCACCAGTTGCTGGAGCGCTTGCGCACCGATGAAGCGGACCATGTGGTCGCGGCTATCAAGCCTGGGCTGCAAGACCTTGCTGAAGTGCTCGACGGCTTCTCCGGCCGTGCGCTCACCAGCCCGGACGCGGCACGCTTGGTCAGCCAGCTCAGCGCTTACAAGGACGGCCTGCCCGCCAAGGTCCGCAGCCTGCGTGCGGCCTTTCAGGAAGAGCACCCGAGTGAAGCCGAGCAGTTGGATTTCCACACCGCCTACGAACTGCTCTATCGTTTTGTCGACGACCTGCATAACTACGCGCAAACCCACGCGTCCCTGGCGGATCACAGCCATGCGCGCGAGCAGTGGGACGAAACCTTCATCCCCAAGACCAACTGGCTGGCGTGCGCTGCCTCGGGGATCCGCGCGTCATTCATCCTCATCGTCTTGGGCAGCTATTGGGTGGCCACCGCCTGGCCCAGCGGCGCGACGATGACCCTGATCGCCGCTGCCACCGTGGGCCTATCGGCCGCTACGCCGAACCCGAAACGCATGGCGTTCCAAATGGCGTGCGGCACCTTGATCGGGGCCTTAGTGGGCTTTGTCGAAATGTTTTTCGTGTTCCCCTGGATCGACGGCTTTCCACTGCTGTGCGTGATGCTTGCGCCGGTGATCATCTTTGGCGCGTTTCTCGCTTCGCGTCCGCAATACGCAGGTGTTGGCGTGGGGCTGTTGATCTTCTTCAGCACCGGCTCGGTGCCGGACAACCTGACGATCTACAACCCCTACACCTTCATCAACGACTACATCGCCATGGTCATCGGCATGCTGGTGTGCGCAGCGGCAGGGGCGATCATCCTGCCGCCCAACAGTCGCTGGTTGTGGCGGCGGTTGGAGCAGGACCTGCGCGAGCAAGTGGTGTATGCGATCAGCGGCAAGCTCAAGGGCTTGGCGTCGAGTTTCGAAAGCCGCACCCGTGACTTGCTGCACCAGGCCTACGGCCTCGCGGTCGGCCAGCCGCAAGTGCAGCGCGACCTGCTGCGCTGGATGTTCGTGGTGCTGGAAGTCGGCCACGCGATTATCGAACTGCGCAAGGAACAGGCGATTCTCCCGGTGCACCCTGCCTATGCCGAATCCCAGCCGTGGCGTCAGGCGATCCGCGTGATGGGCCGCTCGCTGGTGCGGCTGTTCCTGCAACCCAGCGCGAGCAACCTGGAGCGCGGCCTGATCGCCGTCGACCACGCCATCAGTCGCGTGCAGGCCACCGACGAGCCTTTTGCCCCGCACTTCGACACCTCGGCCCTGCGCCGGGTGAAAAGCTATCTGCACTTTATCCGCACTTCACTGCTCGACCCGCAATCGCCGCTGGCTGCTCTAAAAGGACCCTCGCATGCCCCGTGAAATCGCCTTCCATGGCGTGTACATGCCAACCATGACCCTGATGTTCCTGATCGCGGCCGTGTTGGCCTGGGCGCTCGATCGCTTTTTGGCCGGGTTCGACCTGTACCGTTTTTTCTGGCACCCGGCGTTGCTGCGCCTGAGCCTGTTCGTTTGCCTGTTCGGCGCCCTGGCGCTGACCGTCTACCGTTGAGAATGTCCCGATGAAAAAGTTTTTCAGCCTGCTCGCGACCTTGCTGGTACTGGCCTTGGCCATCTGGATTGGCCGCACGTTGTGGGTGCACTACATGGAAACGCCCTGGACCCGCGACGGGCGTGTGCGTGCCGATATCATCAACGTCGCCGCCGACGTCACCGGCGAAGTGGTCGACGTGCCGGTGCGTGACAACCAGTTGGTCAAAAAGGGCGACCTGCTGATGCAGATCGATCCTGAGCATTACCGTATCGCCGTCAAACAGGCCCAGTCGCTGGTGGCCTCCCGCAAAGCCACCTGGGAAATGCGCAAGGTCAACGCCCACCGCCGCGCCGACCTTGATGCCCTGGTGATCTCCAGGGAAAACCGCGACGACGCCAGCAACATCGCCGACTCGGCGCTGGCCGATTACCAACATGCGCAGGCCCAACTGGAAGCCGCCGAGCTGAACCTCAAGCGCACCCAAGTGTTGGCGGCGGTCGATGGTTACGTCACCAACCTCAATGTGCATCGCGGTGACTACGCCCGCATCGGCGAAGCCAAGATGGCCGTGGTGGATATGAACTCGTTCTGGGTCTATGGCTTCTTCGAAGAAACCAAGCTGCCCCACGTCAAGGTCGGTGATAAGGCCGATATGCAATTGATGAGCGGCGAAACCCTGAAGGGCCACGTAGAAAGCATCTCACGCGGCATCTACGACCGCGACAACCCCGAAAGCCGCGAGCTGATTGCCGATGTGAACCCGACCTTCAACTGGGTGCGCCTGGCCCAGCGGGTGCCGGTGCGGATTCATATCGATGAGGTGCCGGAAGGGGTGTTGTTGGCGGCGGGGATTACCTGCACGGTGATCGTCGGCCCTGCTCGTTGAGTCGAGGCGGGTGTTTAGCCGAAGTAACCATGCAAAACGCCCAAGCCGTCAGGATCAATGCCTGTGATGTTTGCGGCTACGATCACTCGCTGGTCTCCCCGCTCAGTCAATGACACCGGTTTAGTCAGGACCTGGGAGTCAATGTAGGTGTAACCACGGTGGTTGAAGGCCAGATTCAGTGCACCATCGGCTTTGAATTGAGCGATGTAGATTCCCCCTCCCGTTGAGGCCGTGACAAGGTGTCCCGAGTGGGTGCTCATGATGCACTGCCAGCCATTGTCGCGCATGGGATCAAATTGCGTGATCAAAGGCTTTCCATTATTGAACAACTGATGCGTTGCGCCGCTGGGTGTTATGGCCCGCAGTAACCCTTTCGTCTTGATCCCTGCGACTTGGCCGGCACCAACGAGGCTGCTGTCTGATCGTTCCGTGAGGTCGTATAGGCTGGAGTGATTGTTGATGGCTTCATCCTCGACGTAGTGAAAGCCAGGCGTCAGAAGATTGCCAAAGAGGGTGTCCAGCGTACCGTCACGGTTGAACCGGGCGAATAGGGCAGTATTGAGCCCGGAGGGGCGCCGGGCATGACCGGCAATCACGATTTTGTGATCGCTACCCTGGCTGATGCACGCGTTGATGGCCGTGGGTGCAGTGGAGTCGGTCAGTTTGAAGTCAAGCCTGCCATCGCGGTTAAAACTGTTGTCCAGCACACCGTCTGGTTGCAGGCGAAACAGCGTGCCGGTCGTCAACTCGGTGTTACCACGCTTAAAGTAATTGGCGGTGACCAGAATGTACCCATCAGGCTGCTCGTGCACGGTGGGCGAGTCTTCTATCAACTCGTCGTCTAAATGGGTTGTTAGAACGCGCACTCCATTCTCGGCAAAACCCGTATCGAGATTGCCCTGACTGTTGAAACGTGCGATGGCCAAGGCCGCCCATGGGTCGTTTGATGTAGGCAATGTCCAGCCGAGCATTAGGATTTTTCCATCGTGCTGGACAGTCAGCCTTGAACCTCCGGCGGGTAAATCGGGCACGAACCTGTCGAAAACCAGCCCGTTGTTTCCGAATTTTTTATCAAGGTTGCCCTTGGCGTCCAGGCGGCCCAAACCATATATGTAACCGGTGTAATCGGGGGCGTCGCGATAAAAGCTGGCGCTGAATAGAACGTTGCCGTCTTGATCGGTTGTCAGCCCTTTGATGTGGTGTTGAACGATCAGCTCGGGGTGTTCCTCTACGATCTTGGCCAGGACGGCTTCGCCGAGGGTGCCGAAGGCTGGATCTGGAGTACCAGGTTGTGTGGTAGCCATTTTGGTATTCCGCCATGGGTCAGAGGGACTTGGCTGCATGGGCAGGGTACGAACTCAGCCCATGCGACGAGGGTCCAGTCTGGCCCCGGTGTAATACCGGGTCTACTGTCAACTCTGACAGGTGTCAGGCCGCCATTATGCGGCCGTGTAGGTCTCATGCAGATGACGCCACAGCAACGCGCCACTCGCCTGCTTTTCGAAAACTACTGTGGCGCGGCGGTCAGTCTGGGTACCGCTGTCGTCGATTTGATGTTCCCGGTAAGTCACCGTGGCGCCACGTGCATGGCGATCGATGCCGGCCATCTCGCTCAAGGTGATTTTCAATCCCGGGCGCATGCCGCCCAAGCGCGTGAACAGGGCATTGACCCCGGCCGCATTCACCCGTGCGCCGGTCGCCGGGGCAACCATGCTGAATTCCGGGGAGAAGCGCGCGAGCAGGTTTTGCAAGGTACCTTCGGGCGCAACGCCGGCAAACCATTGTTCGATCTCGACATGGGTCTGGATCACTTCTTCAAAGAAGTCGCTGTAATCAATCATGGGTGAGCCTCGCTGGCAGGGTGGAGCAGTGCGCGTATTCGGGACGTATCCAGACGCAGCACCGCAAAAAGAGGCAGCAGGGTCAGGGTTGCCGCCATCGTGAAGGTTATAGCGAAGGAATCCAAGGCCGACAGCAATGCACTCAGCGCCGCCGCGCCCAGGCAGAAGCTCAGTTGTCGGTTGATGTTCCACAGTGCGCTGGCGTGGCCCATGCGTTCGGCAGGAATATCGAGAAAGGCCAGGGTCTGCGCGGTACTGCTGCACAGGCTGCCTCCCAAACCCATCAACAAATAGGCTGGAATGATCAGTGCAGGGCCATTCAGCAACAGGATGCCCAGGCATTGCAGCAGCATGCCCGCCAACAGCAACGGCTTCGGGCCACATCGGTTGAACAGTTTCTTGCTGAGGAAAATCGCCAGTGCCGACGCCAGTGCCCACGGCAGCATCAAGGCGCCGGTCTGTGTGGCGTCGTACCCGAGGCCGCGAAGATAGAGAATGGCGATGAGGCTGGTGCCGATGAACACACCGGGGATGCACAGGTAGATCAGCATCGCGGTGCGCAGCATCGGGCTGCGCATCTGTTGGAAAATACTGCCCACGTCCAGTGGCACACGACGGCTCGACGGCCTGTCAGGTTTTATCCACAGCATGGTCAGCAGCAGGGTCATCAACGCCAGTGGCAGATTGGCGTAGAAAATCCAGCGCCACGACACGTTATCGACAATCAAACCACCCAGCGCCGGTGACAGCGCCGGCACCAGCAATGCCACCGACATCACTCGCGCTGTCAGTTGGCTGCGTTCAGCCGCCGGGAAATGCCGGTAAGCCATGGCCTGCCCGACGGGAATCAGCAAGCCACCACCCAGCCCTTGCAGGGCACGCCAGCCGATCAGTGTTTCAATCGTACTCGCCTGGCCCACCATCACCGACGCCCCGGCGAACAGCAACAGGCTTGCCGCGATCAGAGTTCGCTCCCCCATCACCGCAGCCAACCAGACACTGAGCGGAATGATCACGGTGAGGCCGAGCAGGTAGGCGTTGCTGATCCATGCCAATTGCGTGACCGAGGCGTGCAGGTCGCGGGCGATATCCGGGTAGGCGACCGTGGCGACAAACATGTTCACCAGGTCCAGGGCAAAGCCCAATAAAAAGATCCAGGCGACTTTCGAGCGGTAGGTCATGAGTGCGATCCGGCGAGTGAAGCGGGCAGGGTAGGCGGGGCGCGCTATTTGGGATACGTCGGTTTGCCTGTTACTTTGTCAAAAATATTTTGACAAAGGAGGGCGCCGCCGATGGTCAGCCTGGACCGATTCGACACCTTCAAGGCCGTGGTCGAGGCCGGCTCGCTCACCGCTGCTGCTGACCTGCTGGGCCAGACTCGCGCCGTGGTCAGCTTCAACCTCAAGCGCCTGGAAGCGGAACTGGGCGTCACTCTGCTGACCCGCAACACCCGTCAACTGGCGCTGACCGATGCCGGCGAGCGCTTCTACCTGCGCTGCACACGCATGCTCGAAGAAGCACGATTGGCGGTGGAGGAGGCGCGCTCGGAGCATGCCCAACTCAAAGGCACGTTGCGCATTACTACCACCGTGGAATACGCATTGGCCGTGGTTGCCCCGGCGGTCGAAGCCTTCCGCCGCCTGCACCCGGACCTGGACATACACTTATCCACATCCTCCACTCACGCGGACCTGATCTCCGAGCGTTTCGACGTGGCGATTCGGTTGGGACGCTTGCTGGACTCCAATCACCGCGCGGTGCAGTTGTCGACGTTCGACGTGTTTGCCGTGGCGGCGCCACAGTTTGGAGGGGTTGATACGCTGGATGACTTGGAGCAGTTGCCCAAGCTGGGACATAGCCGATTGACGGAGTTGAGCGTGACCGATCCACAAGGCGGCGAACATTCTTATCGCCCCGGCCATGCGTCGCTAGTGGCTGACAGCGCAGCCGTTCTCCAAGCCTTCGCCGTGCGTGGGCACGGTGTGGCGGTGTTGCCGCAATGGCTGGTGCAGGATGACCTGGACGCCGGACGATTGGTGCGCCTGTTGCCGGACCATCGCTTTGCCCCGCAAGGGATCTACGCGATGTATCCGGATACCCGGCATTTGCCCCTGAAGGTGCGGGCGTTTATTGACTTTATGAAGGGTTAGAGCGAACCGGCCAGCCCGAAGCGTTTCTTCAACACCTTCTCCAGCAACCCTTTGGGCAACAACGCCGCCATCAACGGCAACGCGCGGCTGCCATTGCCCGAGCGCAGCAGACGGGGCGGTTGTGGTTGTTGCACCGCCTTCAATACATCCGTAGCAAACACATTGGCCGGCGTTGGCTTGTCCTGGGAAGCCTGGCTGCGCGCGCGGATGCCGTCGCGCAACGGCCACCATGGCGATTGTTCATTGATCAGCAGTTCGGCCTGGGCGCCGGCGTTTTTGGCGAAGTGGGTGTTGATGGCGCCGGGCTGCACTTCCATGACCCGCACGCCAAACGGCGCCAGTTCCATGCGCAGCGCATCGCTCAAGGCATGCACGGCGGCTTTTGACGCGCAATAGGCGCCTGCAAACGGCGTTACCAGCACACCGGAAACACTGCCGATATTCACTACCAATCCCTTGCTGCGCCGCAGGGCCGGGAACAGCGCCTGGGTCACGCCGACGATGGAAAACACATTGGTCTCGAATTGGCGCTGCATGGCGTCGGTGCCGCCGTCGAGCAGCGGACCCATGGCGCCATAACCGGCGTTGTTGACCAGTACATCCAGTTCGCCCAGTTGTTCGGCCAGCCGTTGCAAAGCGGTACTGTCGTTGACGTCCAGTTCGACGGCATTAAAGCCGGCAGCGGCAAGGGCGGCGACGTCTTCCGGGCGGCGGGCGCTGGCCCAGACGGTGTAGCCGGTTGCTTTGAAGGCATCCGCCAGAGCGCGGCCAATGCCGCTGGAACAACCGGTGATGAGTACGTTTGGCATGGATCAATCCTTTGTCAGTCCGAAAAACTGCCTTGCAGGTGCTCGGCGCGAAATTCCAGGGTTTGCGGGCGGTAGCCGGGGCGCAAGGGCGGCGTGGGCAGGCAATCATCCCAGGTGGCGCCGGCCTGCAACTCGCCGGGCCCGCGATAGCGTGGGGCCGCGTAGACGTTGTCGGCCAGGTTGACCGTGTCGCCCGGCGCATAGGCAGCGACGCGCCAACGCAGCTCGGTGAGGGGCACGTCATTGCCGTTGTTCAGGACCAGTTTCAGTGGACGATCGGCGGGGCATTCCTGCGGGGCGTAGCTGATGCGCAGTTCCAGGCGTGCCAGTTGCGAGGCTTCCCGGCTGTCCAGCCACACCACCCAGATCGCGACGAAACCCAAGCCCACGGCGGCCGCGAGGGATACGGGCAGTGCCTTGGCGGGGTAGCGCAGCAACAGGATCAGCCAGGTGATGATCAGTAGAACGCCGAAAAACATGGAGACCACCTCAAGTAGGGAATGAGCATCCTAACTTAAGCGTAGGTGGGATTGATCACCACGGCCCCAAAGAAAAAGCCCCCACCCAACCCACTGCGGATAGGGGACGCAGTGGGCTGGGCGAGGGCTTCTTGTACGACTGTTTTACTGCGCGATAGTTTTCACCGACACGCCACGTTCAATCGGCGTCGAGCGACCGTAGATATCTTCAAAACGCTCGATATCGTCTTCACCCAAATAACTGCCCGATTGCACCTCGATAATCTCCAACGGGATCTTGCCCGGGTTGCGCAGGCGGTGCACCGAAGCGATCGGGATGTAGGTGGACTGGTTCTCGGTAAGCAGGAACACGTTCTCGTCGCAGGTGACTTCGGCGGTGCCGCTGACCACGATCCAGTGTTCGGCACGGTGGTGGTGCATCTGCAGCGACAGGCACGCGCCCGGCTTGACCGAGATGTGCTTGACCTGGAAACGTCCGCCCATGTCCACCGAGTCGTAGGAGCCCCACGGACGATAGACTTCGCAGTGGTTCTGGGTTTCGCTGCGGCCCTGGTCGTTCAGGGTGTTGACCATCTGCTTGACGCCCTGGACCTTGTCCTTGTGGGCAATCATCATCGCGTCCTTGGTTTCCACCACTACGATGTTGTCCAGGCCGATCACCGACACCAGTTTGCCGTTGCCATGGATCATGCAGTTGCGGCTGTCCTGGATCACCACGTCGCCCTTGCTCACGTTGCCGTGCACGTCTTTGTCGTTGACGGCCCACAGCGATGCCCAGCAACCCACGTCGCTCCAGCCGGCGCTCAGCGGCACCACGCAGGCGCGCTGGGTTTTTTCCATCACGGCGTAGTCGATGGAGTTGTCCGGGCAGCAGGCGAAGGTGGCTTCGTCGAAGGTCACGGTGTCAGCGGTCTGTTCGCTGCGCTCAAGCGTCAGCAGGCAGGTGTCGTAGATATCCGGATCGTGCTTTTTCAGCTCTTCGAGGAAGCGGCTGGCGCGGAACAGGAACATGCCGCTGTTCCAGAAATACCCGCCGCTTTTGACGAACTCGACGGCGCGTTTTTCATTGGGTTTCTCCACGAACTGCTCGACGCGGCTCACGCCCTCGGGCAGCAGCGAATCGTTGGTGGACTTGATGTAGCCATAACCGGTTTCCGGACGGGTCGCCGGTACGCCGAACAGCACCATCTCGCCACGTTCGGCGGCCACGGTGGCCAGGGCCAGCGCGCGTTGCAGGGCTTTCTGGTCGTCGATCACGTGGTCAGCGGGCAGCACCAGCATCAGCTCGTCGCGGCCTTCATTGACCAGCATCATCGCAGTGAGGGCCACGGCCGGCGCGGTGTTGCGGCCGAACGGCTCCATCAGGATGCGCTGGCTTTCCAGCTTGCGGGCGGCCAGTTGCTCGTTGACGATAAAACGGTGGTCCTTGTTGCAGACCACGATCGGAGCGTCCATACCTTCAAACACCAGGCGTTCCAGGGTTTGCTGGAACAGTGTGTGCTCGCCGGTCAGGGCCAGGAATTGTTTAGGGAACTGTTTACGGGAAAGCGGCCAAAGACGTGAGCCGCTACCACCGGAAAGGATGACTGGAATCATGGGTGTTTCTCCTTGAATCGATTTGGGTCAGAGCTACGAAGGTTTGTCGTTTCACTCTTGTTTTTGTCTCGGTCCGACCGGACTCCTCGGTCCCTGTGGGAGCCGGGCTTGCCCGCGATGCAGACGACTCGGTTTGTCAGGTACACCGAGGTGATGCCATCGCAGGCAAGCCAGCTCCCACAGGGGAGCGGAGCCAGGTCGAAAATCTAATTAGCGGGTCGATACAGGGCGTTTCACCCACACTGGCGACAGGCTCGAACCGGAGCCGGTGACGTACAGCACCGCTGCCTCACCACGCTCCAGGGCCACCGGCTTCACATCGCCGACTTTCTTGTCGCCGTCGTACAGTGCCAGGCTGACCTTCACCGGGTTGATCTCGCGCTCGCCACGCCCTTTGGCCGCAACTGCCTTGACCACATCAGTCTTGCCATCAGCCGTCTTCAAGGTCAGGGCCTTGTCGCTGAGGTTCTGCACGCGCACCAGGGACTTCTGCTTGTTCTTGAACGGTGGCTCTTCGATCAGCTGGGGCTGGCCGCTGCCGCTGTTGACCAGGGTGTAGTAGTGGTCGGCGGCGAGTTTGACCGGCACGGTCTGGCTGCCGACCTTGGCGCTGTAGTCACCGCCGGGCATGAAGCTGAAGTCGCTGCTGGCCAGTGGCGCAACATCGCTCAGGTTGGTGGCGCCGACGGTGGCGCTGACTTCCTGGTTGCTGGCGTTGTAGATACGCACGAAGCTCGAACCTTTTGGCGCGGTCGGGCCGTAGAGGGCGGCGTCGCCACCGGCGAAGGCGGACATCGATACGAAGCTCAGGCCTGCTGCGATAGCCAGGGTTTTAGCGAGACGACGCGGAGTTGTAGTGAAAGTCATGTGAGTTACCTCTCTTTCAGTTTTGCGCCCGGTCGGGCGTCTCGGATTTTGTGGTGTTGATTGCCATGTTCTGTTGGCGCGAACCGGCTTGTTTAAGCTGCGCAACCCACGCGGGGTCGGCATCACCGATTTCGTTGTTCACGGGCAGATAACGTTCAGGAAACTCCCAGATCAGCACCTGCGGCGGGCTGTTCTTGAAGTCATCGCTTTTCAGGTAACTGAGCATCGGCAGGATCGGGCCGTGGCCGTCTTCGGCGTAGCTGACCACGTCGCTGCCCAGGGCTTGCTTGAGTGCGCCGACGAAGTTCCAGTTGGGGTTGGCGCTGTAGCTGGTGCCGACCAGGGCGACTGGGGTTTCGCTGTCGCTGAACAGGGCGTCGTCACCTTTGGTTTCGGCCAGGTGCGTCACGCGTTTTTCCAGCGGCTCTTTCGGCGGCATCAGGTTTTCAAACAGCGGGTCCAGCGGCAGGAACAGCCGCAGGTCGCCTTTATGCGGCTCGGTTTTTTCCGCCTCGGTGACAAAGCGCTGTGGCTCACCGCTCAGTGGCGTCTTGTCGGCGATGGTCTTGGCCAACTGTTTGGCGGCGATTTCAGCACCGTCCGGCGTCCAGTGGGTGTCGGTGCGCAGGAACACCTGCTTACCGCCGAGCTTGGCCTGTTGCAGCGGGCCGAGCAGGTCCGGGGCGATGATCTTGTCGGCCGCGACACGGGCGTGGAAGTCCTCATACAGGTTGGCGTGGATGCTCGCCGGTTTCACTTCACCCAGGTGTTCCGGGTAGAGGCGCACCTTGGCTGGCACGATCGCCATCACCAGCTGAATGCCTTGGGCTTTGAGCTTCTGGCGCACGCCTTCGACCAGCGCGTAGTTGCCTTGCAGGTTCTGGTCTTCGTTGACGGCTGGGTTGAACTCTTCATCGCTGTACAACCAGTGATCGCGGCCCAGCACCACGCCAGGGCGGCCTTCATTGAACAGCTTGTAGTCCAGCGCCGCCCACAGGTTGGTGCCGATGCGCTTGATCGGGAACTCGTCGTCGTAGTGCGTCTCGACGGCTTTGCTCCAGCGACCATTGAGCACGGTTGCGTCGGCATTGGTACTGAAACCGAAGAAACTGCGCAGCGACCAGGCGCCCAGAGCCAACAGCAGCACCAGGAACAGGCCGATATAGAGGACGCGTAATGAACGGGTCATGGTCGGCTCCCTCAGAATTGGAAGTAAAGGAACGGCGAGAAACTCTGCGCCGACAGTTTGAGAATCGACGCCACGAACAGCAGCAGCACCGCAGCGCGCATGGCGTAGCGTGGCCAGTCAGCGGTCCAGTAGGCCGGTTGCACGGCGGCATCTTTGCCCACGGTGAAACCGGGCTCGTGGATGCTGCCTGGGTTGTCGCCCGGTACGGCCTTGATCAGGCTCGGGTCGGCCGGCTGGGTTTTCTCGGTTTTCTCGGTCTTCTCGGCAGGACGGTTGGTGTAGAAGTCGCGCAGGCCGAAGAACGCCAGGGTTGCGTACGCCACCACCAGGGTTGCCACTTGCAGGCCGGTGAGGTTGGCGCGGTTGAGTTCCGACAGCGACCACTCGCCAAAGCTGAACATCGCACCGTACATACGGCCGGCGACGTGCAGGTTTTCGGCGCGGAAGATCACCCAGCCCATTACTACCAGCAGGAAGGTGAAGGCCCAACGCACCGGGTTGAAGCTGCGCGGCGAAGTGTTGAGGCCGATGGCTTTTTCAATCGCCAGCCACATGCCGTGCCACGCACCCCAGACGATGTAGGTGATGTTCGCACCGTGCCACAGGCCACCGAGCAGCATGGTCAGGAACAGGTTGCGGTAAGTGGTCAGCGTGCCTTTACGGTTGCCGCCCAGGGTGATGTACAGGTAGTCACGCAGCCAGGTGGACAGGCTGATGTGCCAGCGCCGCCAGAACTCGGTGATCGACTGGCTGATGTACGGCTGCTTGAAGTTCTCCATGAAGCGGAAGCCCATCATCAAGCCCAGGCCGATGGCCATGTCGCTGTAGCCGGAGAAGTCGAAGTACAGCTGCGCGGTGTAGGCCAGCGCGCCGAGCCAGGCGTCGCCCGTCGTCGGGTTTTGCAGGGCGAAGCAATGGTCGGCCACCACTGCCAGGGTGTCGGCAATGAAAACCTTCTTGATGAAACCCTGCATGAACCGCGTGCAGCCCTCGGAGAACTTGTCGAGGGTGTGGGTGCGGTTGTTGAACTGGTCGGCCAGGTCGCGAAAGCGCAACACCGGGCCGGCAATCAGGTGCGGGAAGATTGCCACGAACGCCGCAAAGTCGATCAGGTTGCGGGTCGCCGGCGTATCCCCACGGTACACGTCGATGATGTAGCTGATGGACTCGAAAATGTAGAACGAGATCCCGATCGGCAACAGCACATGGGTGAGGATGAACGGCTCCAGGCCGGCCGACTTCATCATGACGTTGATGCTGTCGACGCCGAAATTGGCGTACTTGAAGTAGCCGAGGATGCACAGGTCAACCACCACGCCGAGCAGCAGCCAGCGCTGGGCCGGCTTGGTGCGCACGCCGGCCGCACCGACCTTGAGGCCGATCCAGTAGTTCCACAGCGTCACGGCGGCGAACAGCGCCAGGAAGTCCACTCGCCACCAGGCGTAGAACACGTAGCTGGCCAACAGCAGCAGCAAGTTGCGATAGCGTTGCCCGCTCAAGTAGTACAAGCCGAGAAAGATCGGCAAGAACAGAAACAGGAACACATTGGACGAGAAAACCATCCCGATCTCTCCATGTTTAACCAACAGTCAAGGGCCAGAGCCCCCCCAAACCCCCCCACCCAATTTTGGGGGAGGGCTGTATTGCAATTTCACTGAAGGAACCTGGTTAATTGTGGGAGCTGGCTTGCCTGCGATAGCTTTGTGTCAGTCGACATCAATGTTGAATGTCAGACCGCTATCGCAGGCAAGCCAGCTCCCACAATTGGACCGAGTCCAATCATCAGGAACCTTTGTTGCCTTTTTCATGCGTCGGGTCGTAGACCTTGGTCAGGTCACCCCCGAGGCGGAACGTCTTGAACGGCTGCATCCCGTGCTTGCGCTCGAGCACATCCGGCGCGCAGGTGTAGAGGGTGCAGAAGGGTTCGAGCCAGGCGAATTTCATGTCCTGTTTCAAGTCCTTCATGTCCTGCTCTTTTCCGTTCTTCTGCTCGAAGATCTCCGGGTCCTTGACCCCGGCCAGAACCTTGTCGCCCAGGCGCTTGAGCGCGCCGTTGTTTTCCTGGCGCAGGTCGACACCGTTGACCAAGGCAAAACTGGCGATCATCGACAGCGGTGGCAGGGCGTAGTTGTGGTACGACAAGGCCCGCTGCTGACGCTTCAATTCGTTGGGCAGGAAGCCTTGGTCGTCGACCTGGTTCACGCCGACCTTGTATTCCTTCACTGCCCAATCGAACAGGTCGCGACGGTTGACGGCGACGGACGTTGCCATCACCGACCAGGCGGCCCAATAGGAGTGGTTGTTGGTTTTTTCCAGCGGCAGATTGTCCCAGTCGCTCACCACCTGATCGGCCAGTTTGTTGAACCAGGCTTCGATCAGTTGCGATTCCTGCTGGTGGTTGGCCAGCGGGTGCGAGTCGGAGAACTTCAGGCGCACATAGGCCGAGGCCATGCTGCCCAGTGCCCATTTGCGCATGGACTTGCCGGTATGGTTGAAGTCCTTGGACATCAGTGCGTCTGCCTTGGCCCAGCTGGTCAGCCAGTTGAGCGTGCATTCCAACTGCTCCGGGCGACCGTCGCGCATGAACTGCATCACGCGCTTGCTGGTGTCTTTTTCCAGCTTGGTGATGTCGGCGGTGCTGTCGCGAAAGGCTTTTTCGGACTGGGTATTCAGGGTGGCGCGGGCTTTGTCCGAACCTTCGTACTTGCTGCGAAATTGCAGCGAGCCGGTGTACGGCGCCGGCATGGCGTCGCAGTCATTCTTGAAGTCGCCGGTCTTGAACGCTTCCACCGGGGCGAAATAGCCCTGGGGTGGACGCAGTGGCGCGGCGGCGTTGACTGAGCCTGCGAACATCGCCAGGCCGAGTAACGTTGGAATCAATAACTTCTGCATAAGTAACCTCATTGCCCAGTTGAAGCGGTCTGTTGACCACCGGCTGGGAATACGTTGCGTGTGCAAATTTTCGCTTCAACCTTCTGCGCAGCCTGGCCCGCTTCCGGGCCCTGGACTTCCACGGCCAGCAAGTTCTGCGAGGCCCAGTCTTCATCGGTACGCAGTTCAAAGGCGAAGCGCCCGTCTGTATCGGATGTTTCGGGTTTCTCGATCTTGATGTCCTCGTGGCGCCCGTTCATGTACCAGAGGGTGGCTTGCAGGGTTTTCACCGAGGGGTCGGCGAAGCGGATATCAACCTGGTGATTGGCATTACGCAGGTCTTTGTTCGAACTGTTCACCATCAATTCGTTCTTGCCGGGCTTCAATGAAGTGCTGGCCGTCATCTGTGCCGGCTTGCCTTCGCAGCCGTTGTCGAGCAGCGACATCATCTGGCGGTAGATGGTCTCCTGGTCCAGGCGATACAGCGGCGAGAACTCCCAGATGAGGATCTTCGGCGGGGTCTTCTGGAATTCATCGCTGCCCAGGTACTGGATCATCGAGCCTTCAAGGCCACCGCCGGGGAAGGCGACGTTGAGGATGTCGGCGCCGATTTCCTGTTCCAGGAAGCCAGCGAAGTTGTAGTTCTTGCCGCTGTGGCTGGTGCCCACCAGGGTGATCTGCGGGTTGCCCGAATCGCCGAACAGGTCGCCGTCGCCCGCTTCGCCCTTGGGCTCGGTGGTGAACTGGTCCATGTACTGGATCGCATAGCTGGTGCCACAGAGTTGCCCGGCCATGTTGTGCAGGGTGCCGGTCTTGCCCATGCGCCCGGAGCGTTTGGTCTCGAATTCGCGCTTCGGAATATCCGCGAACTCAGGCATGGCGCGTACTTTCTCACCGACGATTTTCGCGGTGCGCTGGGCGCCATACGGGGTCCAGTGTTGGTCGCCACGGAAGTAGAAATCGTGGGCCGGCAACTCGTCCGGCAACTGCTCGTTGGTCAACGGCGACAGGTCCGGCACCACGTAGCCCATCTTGGCGAAACGGCCGAGCATGGTCTTGTAGTTGCCCAGCGCCTTGTCGAAGTCGAACTTGGCTTTTTCTTCAGGGTTGAGCTTGTTGCGATTCACCAGGCCACGGGTCGGCTGATAAACCACCACCAGTTCCACGCCCTTGGCCTTGAACGCATCGTGTAGTTGTTGCATGCGTTTGTAGCCGGCAGGCGATGTGTCGAACTCGGTGCGCAAGTCTTCCTGGGTACGGAACAGCCAGTCGCCCTGGGCTTGCACCAGGGTGGTGAAGTTCTGCTGGTAGCGCGTGGTGTAGTTCTTTGCATCGTGAGCGGCCGGGCACAGGCTGCAGCACGGCTCGGCGGTAAAGGTCGGCGCCTTGATTTCGTCGGCGCGTACGCCCTGGCTGGCCGCGAGCAGGCCGAGGGTCAGACCCGAGAGGCTCAGCAGTTTGATCATGTGTGGGTGCATAAGGGTCATCCTCAGTCCTGCAATTCGGTCTGGCGTTCGACAGGGTCGATCAGCACGGCTTTCTGCTGGCGCACCAGCAGGTCGAGAATCTCTTCCTGGCGATCGCCCAGCACGCCGTTGAAGCTGATACCGCTGGATTTGGTCGGCGCCAGCATCGACACGCGGTACAGCTCCACGCTCAATGGCGAGTCGATGGACAGCGGCCCGCTGCCGTTACCCGCCAGTTCACCGCCGACCACGATCAGCGAGACCTTGGCGTCGAACGGGTCGAGGGCGATGTCACGGTCGGTGTCGGTCAAGTCCTTGATGTGGCCGTAGAGGCCGGTCAAGCCGTTGGCCATCGAGGTGTTTTCGTACAGCTTGATGTTCACGCTGTTACGCACGCGGATGCCGTGGCGACGGTTGGCGATCACCTTGTTGCCCCACAGCAGGTTGTCGCCGCTCTCGTAGAGGGTGATGCCGTCGGTGTGGTTACGGTAGAACTCGTTGTCGGCCACGATGTTGTTGACGCTGTTACGGTCGAGTACCAGGCCCGAGAGCTTGTTGTCGTAGCTACGGTTGTTGAAGATGAAGCTGTCGTTCACTTCCCGGGAAATGATGATGCCGTGCTTCTTCTTGGTGCCGTAGACGGTGTTGTCCGCGATGATCAGGCCGTGGGAGCGGTCATGGGGGTCAATGCCGTAGACGATGTTGTCTTTGTAGGTATTGCCCTTGATCACGAAGTTCGTGGTCTCGTAGCAGTAGAAGCCGTACCACATGTCCGAGAACTCGGAGTTGATGATCCAGCCGGTCGGCTCCGGACGCTTGAGCACCTTGGCCATGTTCGGCGTGTACTGGGAAATACTCACCCCGTACGACTTACTGTTGGCGTAGCCGAAACTGGCCATCTTGGTGTTGGAGATGTACGTCTCGGTACCGCCCCAGGCCAGCAGGAACGGGCGGAATTCCTTGGGCGACTTGAACAGCGCCGGGCCGTTGGCCTTTTCGCTCCAGCCGGTAACTTTAGTATCACGCACAAACAACTGGCCGTCGTTGATCAGGAACGAACCGGCTTCCTGGGACAGGCGCAGTTCCTGGGTCTTCTTGTCGATTTCCAGGATGCCCTTGCGGCCCACCACGATCGGCAGTTTGGCCACGATCACACCCGGCGAGGTTTCGCTCAGGTACTGCTTGGGCACCTTGCCCAGCAGGTCCTTGAGGTTCATGTAGCCGTCGTCGACAAAGATCGCTTGGGGAATGCCGTGTTGGCGCACCACCCATTCAGCCATCTTGTTGTCACCGCCGATGAAGTCCTTGAGGGCGTCTTCCTGCATCATGCGGCGGATGCTGATCTTGCCCGGCTTGCTTCGGACGATCTTTTTTTCCATCGCCGCATCGGTGTAGCCCGACAGATCCGGCAGGGCCGGCTTGGCCATTTCCAGCGGCGCGGTCGGCGGGCTGGAGATGGTGTAGGTCTTGGCCTGTTGCAGCTCTTTGGCGATGGTTGGCGCCTTGACCGGCTGCGCGGTGTCGGCGAAGGCGGTGGCGTTAGCCATCAGCATCGCCGCGACCAGCAACTTATGAGGTTTCATAGCGCAGGCTCCCATCAGAATTTCCAGATCACGTCGACGAACGCGCGGTGCATGTACGAGTCGACGTTGCTGCCATAGGCATCGCCCGGCTTGAATACACCAGCACGAAAGCGCACCAGGGCCGACGGTTCGTCAATGGATTGGCTGAGGGCGGCCGGGAGCAGGCCGGTCTTGAAGTATTTGGTGACGACCAGGTCCATCTCCTGGCCCAGGTCTTTCTTGCCGTCTTCAAGCGGCAGGGAAGTGCTGGACAGGATCGCGCCGGTCACGTCGTCGGTATTGTTCTGCACCGCGTCGATGCCGTTGCTGCCGACTGGCTTGTTGCCGTCGACACGCCAGAACTTGTGGTACACGAGGCTTGCGTCGTAGTCCTCACGCAGTTGCCAGGAACCGAACAGGCTCATGGACTGCATGTTGTTCATCTCGCCACGGAAGGCTTCGCCGAAACGGTGTACACGAGACTGGGTACCGGTCCAGTTCGAACGGTTGCTCTGCAGGCCGTTCTGTTCGTACTCGGCGCTGGCGCGGGAGTAGGCCGCACCGACTTGCCACTGTGGATCAAGGCGCAGGCGCACGCCGAGGTCGGTGGCCCAGCCGCTGACATCGTCGCTGCGCTTGGCGTTGGTCGGGCGGGTGCCGTCGGCGTTCAACGCGTTGACCGAATCACGGTCACCGCGCATGCCGGTGACGCTGGCCCAGTAGTTGACCGTGTTGGTGTTGCGCCAGTTGTAGGCGTCGCTGTTGGCTTCGATGCCGAGCCAGCTCAGGTCGCCATTTTCACGCTTGTCCAACGAGTCGGTCGGTACGCCGGGTTCCGGGTAGTCGAGCTTGCCGTTGTCATGGGTGTGATGGCCGCGCAAGCCGATCCACTGGCCGGGCGTCCACTGGTAGGCGGCGTCGGCGTACAGGTGCTGACGGTCCTTGTCCTTGGGCGACAGTTCCTTGAGGTCGGTGCGGTATTCGCTGAAGCGTTCGGCAACCCCGACATTGACCTTGAGCAGGGTGGTGTCGAAGGTCCAGTTCAGCGCTTCGATGTTGGTGTCGCGCCACTGGCCGTCGTCGTTGCGCAGGCGTTGACGGCCCAGCTTGAGGATCTCGCCAGGGTAGGGCGTGAAGCCGCTGTAGCCAACCCAGAACTCACGCATGGCCAAGTAGTTTTTCTTGGTCTTGCGGTCGTTGTTGGTGGTTTGCTGGTTTTCGTCATCGGCCGACTGTTGCAGCGGGTCGGTCTCGATGATGTCGCTGGAGACCACGGCCTGGCCCATGGCGTAGGCGCTCCACGCGCCGCTTTCGCCGTAGATCCACGGGCGCAGGTCGAGGCCGACGCCGTTGACGTCGCCGCCTTTCTGCGTGCCGAGGTCGCGGTCGTCTTCGGACTGCGCGGTGGCTTTGACTTCCAGGCCGAAGTTCTTGGCTTCGGTCAGCGCGGCCAGGGTCGGACACGACCACAGCAGGGCGAAGGTCAGGCCGATACCGGCCTTGACGAATGGGTTGAGCTTCATAGGGATTCCTCGCCGTCGTCTTCTTCCAGGGCGTGCAGTTGCAGCGTGCTCTGGGCCAGGGTGCCGCGGGCGGCCAGTTCCTGTTGCACCAGGCGTTGGCCTTGGGCGCGTTGCTCAGGCGTCAGCGGGGTTTCCAGCTGCGTGGCCAAGTCATTGGCCTCTGGCGTGTCCTGGGCTTTGGCCAATTGGCTGAAGACGTAGGCATTCAATGGATCGGGCTTGGTGCCCTTGCCTTGGGAAAACAGTTGGGCGATGGCGAAATCGGCGCTGTTCTGGCCGTTGCGCGCAGCGGTCAGCAAGTGGTCCAGAGCTTTTTGCGGGTAGACCTTGCCCAGGTAGCCACGGCGATAGATCTGGCCGAGGTAGTAATCGGCGGCCACTTCCTTGCCCACGGCTTTTTCAAAGTGCGCTTCGGCAGCCTTGGCGTCAGCCGGCACCCACTTGCCTTCGTAGTAGAGCTTGCCCAGCAACAGCTCGGCGCGCGGTTGGTCGGCGGCGCGGCCGTTGTCCAGGTACTTCATCATCTGGTCGACGTCACCCAGTTCCGGGAAGTCGTAGAGCAACTGCGCCAGGCTGACCCAGGACGCCGGGTAGCCAGGGGCGATTTTTTCCAGCAGGGCCTGGGCGGTTTTTTCGTCCGGCTGGCCAAGCGTGGCATCGCCGAGTACGCGGGCAACACTGTCGACGCGTTGTGCGGTGACGGTGCCACGGCTGTAGCCGGCTTCCATCTGCTTGAGCAGCTCGGCCTGTTTCTCCGGCTGGGCTTTTTTCTGGTAGACCGTGGCCAGCTCGACGTAGCAGATATCGGTGGTGTTCAGCGCGGCTTTGCAGATGCGCTCCACATCATCCAGATGCTGGTCGTAGGTGTCCTGGGTGCGATACAGCAGCACCTGGGCCAGGCCGGCTTCCGGGTAACCCGCTGCCTGCCATTTGCTGATCTGCTGCTGCGCATTCACATTCGGGAAACTGTGCGGGTATTGCAGGTACAGCATCGCCAGCGGGATCAGGGTATTGCCTTCGCCATTGGCAAAGGCTTTTTTCAGCAGGCCTTCGGCTTCATGGTGTTCGGCTTCGGTGCTGCCAGGCTTGGCCACCAGCAGGCGACCGAGGCGGGCCTGGGCGCGGGGCGAAGTGTCCGCCGCTGCGCGGTAGGTGGCTTCGGCCTGTTTGATTTGCGCCGGATCGCGGGTGCCTACCTGGATATCGGCCAGGCCCACCTGGGCCTCGCTGTAACCCAGGTCTGCCAGTTGCTGGTAATTCTGCTGCGCGGTGACGGTGTCGCCACGTTTCAAAGCTTCGTTAGCCAGGCGTTGGTCGGGCAGGCCGGCGCAACCGGCGAGGGCGATGGCCAGCGCCAGGGGCACCGGCAGGTTTCGAAGGGCGCTCATGATTAAAGACCCGCAGCCATGGCTTTATCGATCAGCCAGTTCAGCGAGGGGCCACGGTCGCTGGTCACTTCCACCGGGCGACCGGCGTAGGTGCTGTCCAGTGGCGCGTCAGGCTTGATCTGCACGCGGATGTCGGACGACAGGTCGGCGCTGTTCAGGCTGGTGCTGCTGACGATGGTGCCGGTGCGGACCTGTTCTTCGTCGGCCACTTGGAAGCTCACCGGCGTGCCTGGGCGAACATCGGCGAACTGGCGATAAGTGAAGCGCGCTTCCACATTGGCCAGGCTGCCGCGTGGCACCAGTTGGAAGATCACGTCGCCTTTGTTGGCGTACTGACCGTCGGCGACCATTTGCTGGGCCACCACGCAATCGCACGGCGAGGTCAGGGTACCGGTCATTTGCTTGCCGAACAGCTCTTCGACCTTGGCCGGTTGCAGTTGGTCTTCGTCCAGGTGGCCCTTGAGCACATCGAGCATGCTGGTGCTGAAGGTGGCGAGCGGCGCGCCTTTGGCGGCGATCGCGTCTCCTTTGAGCAGGCTTTGCACGGTGCCGTCGCGCGGCATGGTCACGTTCATGCCAGGTACGCTGACCAGGCCCGCCTGGGCGTGGCTGACGAAGTACATGCCGTACACCGATTTGAAGACGAAACCGAAGGCGGCAAGGCCCACGATGAAGATGCCTGTGCTGAACACCACGGCGCGTAGACGGCCGGCGGCGCTCATGTTGCTGCCGCCATCTTTGACCTTGCGCGCCTTGGTGAAGTTGTCACGTTGCAGGGTCGCCAGCACGTCACCCATGGTCACGATGTCACCGGACAAATGTGAAGTGATCAGGTGGCGCAGGGTGGAAATATCCTGAGGTTCAAGGTTCTGGAACTGGCAACCGGTGCGGCCGGTCTGGCGGTCGTAGGAGCGAATTTGCAGCTCCACGTCCATGGCCAGGCCCAGGTTATCGATCACAAATTGCAGGCGGCCCTTGTGCACTTCGCCGACGGTCAACGGCTGGGTCGAGGTGAAGGCCAGGCCGCCGGCGGACAGGTCGATCACCCGGGCTTCGGTCGGCGTGCGGTCAGTGTTGAAGAAGCGCAGCTTGGCCGGGATTTTCACGCGGGCATGTTGGCGCTGGGCTTCGGATTCGTGGACAACGTTGACGTTTGCTTGGCTATTCATGGTGTTCTGACTCATAGGTGTAGCTCCTAGTTAATTCAGGCTTGGCTGTCAGACCATCATCAGCAACACGGCGACGAAAATGCTGCCGGCGGAGAAGGTCATGGTCCGAGACGACCAGGTGTTGAACCAACGTTGAAAGCTGGCCAAATCGCGGGTCAGTTTGGTGTCCTGGCGGGTCCAGGACTGTTGATCAAGGCGGAAGAACACGTAGATCTTCACCAGCGCGCCCATGATCTGGTTGTAATAGAGAATCACCGGGTAGGCCGGGCCGATCTTGTGGCCGGAGCACGACAGCAACAGGGTGAGAATCAGGCGGGTGATGCCGATCCACAGCAGGTAAGCGAGGATGAACGCGCCGCCGTACTTGAAGGTGGCGATGATCGCCACGGTCAGGCCGAGCAGGGAGGTCCACATCGACACACGCTGGTCGAACAGCACGATGCTGGTGAACAGGCCGAGGCGCCGCACACCCAGGCCAAGGGCGCGGGAGTTCTGGCGCAGGTTGTTGCCGTACCAGCGGAACATCAGTTTGCGGCTGGCCTTGATGAAGCTCTTTTCCGGCGGGTGTTCCACGGTGTTGATCGCGGCGTCCGGCACGTAGAAGGTGTCGTAGCCCAGGCGCATCAGGCTGAACCAGCTGGACTTGTCGTCACCAGTGAGGAATTTGAAACGGCCCAGGCGCCAGTGTTGCAGCGAGTCGCTTTCCACGTCGGCGATAAAACCGGGGTCGGTGACCACGCTGGCGCGGAACACCGACATACGACCGGTCATGGTCAGTACGCGCTTGGACAAGGCCATGGAGCACATGTTGATGTGGCGTTGGGCGAAGCGCAGTTTGTGCCACTCGCTCATGATGTAGCCGCCGCGTACTTCACAGAATTCGTTGGTGGTCAGGCCACCGACATTGCCGAACAGCTGGAACCACGGCACGGTCTTGCGGACGACGCCTTCGGCGAGCACGGTGTCGCCGTCGATCACCGCAACGACTGCGCGGTCATCCGGCAGGTGGCGGGAGATGGCGCGGAAACCGAAGGCCAGGCCGTCGCGTTTGCCGGTACCGGCGATACGCACGAAGTCGAGCTTCACGTGTTCCGGCGGGTTCATTTTCTCCCACAGGCTTTTCACCAGCAGCTCATCGGACATTTCCACCAGCGAGCAGACCACGGTGGTGGGGAAGCCGCATTCGATGGCTTCACGAATCACCGAGCTGTAGACCTGCGCGGTGGTCAGCGCATCGATACGGAAACTGGTGACCATCAGGAACACGTGGGACGGGTCGGCGGCCTTGCCCAGCTTGCGCACTTTGCGGCGCAGGTGCGGGTAGACGACGTAAAGGAACAGCATGCCGCGAAAGAAATGCGTAGCACCCATCGAGTAGCGCCAGATACCGACAGCGCCAATCAGGAAAATAAAATTCTTCGACTCGGAGTCGAACGTACTCGCCGGCAGCAGCAGCGCGAGTCCCATCAGCAGGCTGAGGAAGAACAGCCAGCCGGCGGATTGGAGCAATATGTGTTTTAACGTGGACATAAGCGTCATCCGAAGGTGAAGAAGGCTCCGGGCTGCAAGCGCTGGGGAAGTACGCTTGCAGCCCGGAACTGGCTGTTGCTGTTACCAGCAAATACCTTCGGTACGGCTACCGGCGCTGGTGGCATTGGCCATGAAGCCCACCAGGTCGATCACTTGCTTGCCGTGCGGTGCGCTATGCGCCAAGGCACGGAACTTCTCATCGCGGTTGCCCAGGATGATCACGTCGGAGTTGTTGATCACGTCGTCGAAGTCCGAGTTGAGCAGGGACGACACGTGCGGGATCTTGCCTTCGATGTAGTCTTTGTTCGCGCCGTGGACACGGGCGTACTCGACGTTGCTGTCGTAGATGCTCAGGTCGAAACCTTTGCCGATCAGCATTTCGGCCAGCTCTACCAGCGGGCTTTCGCGCAGGTCATCGGTACCGGCCTTGAAGCTCAGGCCCAGCAAGGCGACTTTGCGTTTGTCGTGGCTGGAGACGATGTCGAAGGCGTTCTGCACTTGGGACTCGTTGCTGCGCATCAGCGAGTTGAGCAGTGGCGCTTCCACGTCCAGCGAACTTGCGCGGTAGGTGAGGGCGCGCACGTCTTTGGGCAGGCACGAACCACCGAAGGCGAAGCCAGGGCGCATGTAGTACTGGGACAGGTTGAGGGTCTTGTCCTGGCAGACCACTTCCATCACTTCGCGACCATCGACGCCGACCGCCTTGGCGATGTTGCCGATTTCGTTGGCGAAGGTGACCTTGGTGGCGTGCCAGACGTTGCAGGTGTACTTGATCATCTCGGCAACGGCGATGTCCTTGCGGATGATCGGCGCGTCGAGCTCTTCGTACAGCGACTGCAGGACATCGCCGGAGGCTTTGTCGAATTCGCCGATGACGGTCATCGGTGGCAGGTCGTAGTCGGCGATGGCGGTGGATTCACGCAGGAATTCCGGGTTGACCGCCACACCGAAGTCGACGCCGGCTTTTTTGCCGGAGCAGTCTTCGAGGATCGGGATCACCACATTGGCCACGGTGCCTGGCAGCACGGTGCTGCGCACTACCACAGTGTGACGGGAGGTTTTGTCACGCAGGACCAGGCCGATTTCGCGGCATACCGCTTCGATGTAGTCCAGTTCCAGGTCGCCGTTTTTCTTGCTCGGCGTACCGACGCAGATCATCGACAGGTCGGTGTCGCGGATGGCTTCGGCGAAGTTGGTGGTACCGCGCAGTCGGCCGTTCTGAATACCCTGGCTCAACAACTCGCCCAGACCCGGTTCAACGATTGGCGATTTGCCCGCATTGATCAGGTCAATCTTGTCCTTGGAGATGTCTACGCCAACCACTTCGTGGCCACGGGCAGACAGGCAACCGGCACACACTGCGCCAACGTAACCGAGACCAAATATGCTGATGCGCATCGCATTTACCTCTTTGTCATTGAAGACTGTATTAATCATGCCAATTAATGGCTGGAGTTCATGTTTGCAAGCGTCACTGATGCCACGAAAGTTGGGCGAATAGACGCCGACTTACCGCGTACAGGCATGTTAATTAGTGAGTGACTAACTATTGCACTCAAGTTGTGCGCAACTTGGCCTTGTTATTGGGGCTTGCCCTGAAATGCAGCCGGCCTTCCTGGGGGAAGGTGCCGACGCCAGTGCCACAGGGTGCAGATAGAGGCTTTAAGCCTTTGTTTATCAACACCTTGGGTGTCATCACTGACACATTTGGGTAAGCGCTGCCTTGGCCTATAGGGGATAGCAATTCATCCTTATCGCCGCCCTCAACTCATATCAGTTGATGATATGACCCATGAGTCAAAGTTGATGGGGCAACTTTGCTACTTCCTTGGGTCGTCATGTAAGTCATCTCTTACAGAAACAGAGAATTTCGTTACCGGTGGTATGAGCCGTGTGTTTAGACGAAGTTCCGGGCCGCTCATCCTGTTTCCGGAAATTTCTTGAAATATTAGGAAAGATGGCACTGGCATTATATTGATAGCACTTGCTATTTGGACCAGTAGTTATGGGGAGTTTGGAGAGGGGGATAGTTTTGTGCCACTAGTGTTTAAAAAAAGTGGTGCCACTACGAAAAAAAACGACGGATGTCGAGTGAAAGAATTGTTAGAGATGCGTCAAGATGTTTTTTGACGCCAAAAATATGACGTTCCGTCGATCAAAACGCGATTAAAAATGTGGGAGGGGGCTTGCCCCCGAAGACGGTGGGTCAGCTAAAGATAAGCTGGCTGATCCACCGCCATCGGGGGCAAGCCCCCTCCCACATTTGTTCATCAGTGTTCTCTGGAGCCTTATTCCGGTGCGTGATCGCGCAAGAACACCAGGTTATCCGGCTTCGACTGCTCCGCATTGAAGCGATAGCCCTGCACGTCGAATTCCTTCAGCTTGGCCGGGTCGTTGATGCGTTCTTCGATCACAAAGCGGCTCATCATGCCCCGCGCTTTTTTGGCGTAGAAGCTGATGATCTTGTACTGGCCGTTCTTCAGGTCCTTGAACTCGGTGTTGATGATCCGCGCGTTCAGGGCCGTGCGCTTGACCGCCGAGAAGTATTCGTTGGAGGCCAGGTTTAGCAGGACGTCATCGCCTTGTTCAGCCAACGCTTCGTTCAGCCACTCGCTGATGCGCGTGCCCCAGAACGCGTACAGGTCCTTGCCACGGGCGTTGGGCAGCTTGGTGCCCATTTCCAGGCGGTACGGCATCATCAGGTCCAGCGGGCGCAGCAGGCCGTAGAGGCCCGAGAGCATGCGCAGGTGGTCTTGGGCGTAGGTGAAGTCGGCGTCGCTGAAGGTTTCGGCATTCAGGCCGGTGTACACGTCGCCTTTGAAGGCCAGCAGCGCCTGCTTGGCGTTTTCCTGCGTGAACGCAGGCGTCCAGCTGCCGAAACGGGCGGCGTTGAGGCCGCCGATCTTGTCGGATACGTGCATCAATTCGCTGATTTGCGCCGGGCTCAGCTCGCGCAGTTGCTCGATCAGCTCCTGGGAATGGTCCAGGTACTGCGGCTGGGTAAAGCGCTGGGTCGCAGGCGCGGTCTCGAAATCGAGGGTCTTGGCGGGTGAAATCACCATCAGCATGAAGTCGTCTCCTGTAATCGTGGGAGGGATTCTAGGGGCTGGGGCGTTTTGACTCCACCTATGATGGCGATAGGCGTGATCCGCTATGATGGCCGGTGACTCTGGAGAGGGAGACCCCGTGTGCGAATAGCGCTTTTCTTATCGGCATGTCTGCTATGCCTGAATGCCCAGGCAGCGCCCGTGGATGTGGCCAGCCTGGACCGTGGCAGCTGGCCCGAAAAGCTCGGCAGCCCGGCGCTGTTCGACGTGGCCTCACGCGCCGAAATCCTCATGTTCGCTCACAGCCTGCTGGCCAGCGAGAATCAGGACGAAGCCGCGCTCAAGCAGCGCCTGGGCTTGAAGATCATCAACCTGTCCGCCATAGACGACCTGCGTCGCCAGCTCTGGCAGCGCTTGCTGGAGAACTATACGTTCGCCCAGCAGAGTTGCGAGGTCGACGCCTCGTTCTGCTATCTGGTAGAGAACATGGACGATCTGCGCGAGCAGGCCGGCAAATTCGAGGTGAGCGAAGACTCCTTCTATATAGGCTGGGCCAACCCCAGCCATGTGTTCCATGAGCGTTATTTGGACGAGCTGCTGCGCAAGGCCGCGCTGTTCCCGCAGATCAGCAGCGAAGTCGCGCGCTTCGGCGACCATGAGCGCAATGGCGATGAATTCAACGATCGCCTGTTCCTGCTTACCTTTGACGGCGGCCCCGCGCCGGTCAGCGGCAATACCGACTGGCTCACCGACTACCTGCGCAAGCAAAAGATGAACGCCACGTTCTTCGCCCTCGGCAGCAGCCTGCAAACCCGTGTCGAGCGCAGTTCGGTGGCCGACGTGCAGGCGCTGTACCAAGGCCAGTGCGTCGGCACGCAGGGTTGGCAATACCGTTCACACAGCCATTGGGTGGACTGGCAGAGTTCCATCACCCGCAGCGCGTCGTTGGCGCAGAACCTGATGCCGGAAAACTACGTGCCGCTGTTCCGTCCGCCCTATGGCCAACGTCGTGCAGACAGCCAGGGTTTCTTTCAAGCCCAGGGCTTGCAGGTGGCGTTGTGGGACATCGATTCCCAGGATGAACCGGGCAAACTCAAGGCCGATGAATCGGCGCAACGGGTGCTGACCTTGATGCTGTTGTGGCGCAAAGGCGTGATTGTGTTTCACGACACCCAGGACAAGGCGCGGGTGGCGTTACCCATGCTGTTGCAGGCGACGGCGCAGAGTGGTCTGGGTTGGCAGGACTGCCGGGAGGCGTTTCGCTGAAAATGCCCGGCCCTGTTGGGGATGAGGCGTTTTTGGGGTGATTTTATGCGACATTTCGAAGCAGGCGGACTTCCGACTTTAGCGGGGTAAGGGGGACTCGGCTAGTGCTATTCGTCATCCTGAAAAATAAACTTCAAAAAAGCGTCAAAGTGCTTTTTTCTGTCACACGTTTTGCGGTATTACGAAGTCAGATCGCCGAACCCTGCAGCACAGGTGGCGTCTTCCAAGACTCCTCAGGTGGGCACTGCGCTTGACGTCACTCAGGTGCAGTCGGTGGTCGAATCGAGGCGCAGCACCGCCCAGGTATTGCGTCGACTGGCTCCCACAAAAGGTGACCGAGTATGGATGATCATGGACGTAACCCTTCTTCCGACCAGCCAATCCTTTATGTGCTTGATACCAACGTATTGATCCACGATCCAAACGCACTGCTCAACTTCGAAGAACACCACGTCGCCATCCCGATGATCGTGCTTGAGGAGCTCGACAAACTCAAAAGCGGGCACCACAGCGTTGCCGCCGAATGCCGCCAGGCCATCCGCCTGATCGACAAGACATTGGGCGAAGCGTCGCCGGAGGACGTCGAAGTCGGCGTGCCGATCCAGCGCGGCAAAGGCGGGCCCAAGGGCTTGCTGTCGATTCTTATGAGCAAGCGCAGCGAGCCCAACAGCCTGCTGCCGGAGAATCTGAACGACAACAAAATCATCAACCAATTGATCGACCTGCACGCCCGCGACAAGGACCTGCGCGTAGTGCTGGTGACCAAAGACATCAATATGCGCCTCAAGGCCCGAGCGTGTGGGATCGCGGCCGAGGACTACAGCACCGACCAACTGGTCGACGACGTGTCGATGCTGTCCCGTGGTTATCACATGATGACCGGCTCGTTCTGGGACCGCGTCAGCAAGGTCGAAACCCGTCAGGACCACGGCCGCACCTGGCACCAGGTGCAACTGATCGACAACCTTCCGGCCGTGCACATCAATGAATTCATCGTCGACGAACAGGGTTTTGTGGGTTGGATCAAAGAGATCCAGGTCGACAAGCTGCTGATCCTCGACCTGCATCAGGAACCCCTGTTGCACCAGGAAGCCTGGGGCCTGAAACCGCGTGATATCTACCAGAGCCTGGCGCTGTACGCGCTGCTCGACCCGGACATCCACCTGGTCAACCTGACCGGTGCCGCCGGTTCCGGTAAAACCATCCTCGCCCTGGCTGCCGCCATCGAGCAGACCATGGTGACCAAGCGCTATCGCCGCATCATCGCCACCCGCAGCGTGCAGGGCCTGGACCAGGAAATCGGCTTCCTGCCCGGCACCGAAGCGGAAAAAATGGAGCCGTGGCTGGGAGCGATCACCGACAACCTCGAAGCCTTGCACATGGATGACGAAAACACCCATGGCAGCGTCGACTACATCCTCAGCAAAGTGCCGTTGCAGTTCAAATCCCTCAACTACATCCGAGGTCGCAGCTTCCAGCAGAGCCTGATTTTGATTGATGAATGCCAGAACCTCACCCCGCACCAGATGAAAACCATCATCACCCGTGCCGGCGCCGGTTCCAAAGTGGTGTGCCTGGGCAACCTGGCACAGATCGACACCCCTTACCTGTCCGCGACCAGCTCCGGGCTGACCTACCTGACGGAACGCTTCAAAGATTTCCCGAACGGCGTGCACATTGCGCTGCAAGGGGTTCCACGTTCGATTCTGGCTGAGTACGCCGAATCTCACTTGTAAACACTACACACTGTAGGAGCCGGCTTGCCGGCTCCTATGCACAATCAGCCGTGCGCAAAATTGACCCACGGGTTTACAATCGGTGCTCCTGATCAGGAGTATCCCTGTGCTGACTCATCTCGATTCCCAAGGTCGCGCCCACATGGTCGACGTCACCGACAAGTCCGTGACGTTCCGTGAAGCCGTGGCCGAAGCCCGGGTGCGCATGCTGCCCGAGACCCTGCAAATGATTGTCGACGGTGCCCATCCCAAGGGCGACGTATTTGCCGTGGCCCGCATTGCCGGGATCCAGGCTGCGAAGAAAACCAGTGACCTTATCCCCCTGTGCCACCCGCTGATGTTGACGGGCGTCAAGGTCGAACTGAGCGCCGATGGCGCTGACTCGGTGCACATCCTGGCGCGCTGCAAACTCTCCGGGCAGACCGGCGTGGAAATGGAAGCCCTCACCGCCGCCAGCGTCGCGGCATTGACCATCTACGACATGTGCAAGGCCGTGGATCGCGGTATGACCATCGAAAGCATTCGCCTGCTGGAAAAGCTTGGCGGCAAGAGCGGGCACTTCAAGGCGGACCAGGCATGAGCATCAACGTATTGTTTTTTGGGCGTTACGCCGAAGATGTGGGCTTTGATTCGCTGGAGATGGAAGGTGAGTTCGCCACCGTTGATGCTGTGCGTCTGGCGTTAGCCAGTGACCCGGAGTTTGCCGTACTCAACGAGACCAGCCTGATGTGCGCGCGCAACGAAGAGATGTGCGGCCTTGATGAACCGGTGCAGGCAGGTGACGAAGTGGCATTCTTCCCACCCGTGACCGGAGGCTGATCATGGCCATTCGTGTGCAGGCCCAGCCGTTTGATCCAGGCTTCGAAGTGAATGCCATGCACGCGGCCAATGTCGGCGTCGGCGCGGTGGTGAGTTTTGTTGGCTACGTGCGCGACTTCAACGACGGCCTGGATGTGGCGGGAATGTTCCTGGAACACTACCCCGGCATGACCGAAAAAGCCCTGGCCAAGATCGCCGTGGAAGCCGAGCAGCGCTGGCCGTTGCTCAAGCTGGAAGTGCTGCACCGCATTGGCGCGCTGGAGCCGGGTGAGCCGATTGTGTTTGTTGCGGCAGCGAGTGCCCATCGCCATGCAGCGTTTGATGCCTGTGCGTTTGTGATGGACTACCTGAAGACGCGGGCGCCGTTCTGGAAGAAGGAAAATACCAGTGAGGGCGCGCGTTGGGTGGAAGGGCGCAGTAGCGATCACGCCGCGGCAGACCGCTGGAAGTAGCTGGCTAAACACAAAACCCAATGTGGGAGCGGGCTTGCTCGCGAATGCGCAGTGTCAGTCAATGAATCTGGTACTGATACACCGCATTCGCGAGCAAGCCCGCTCCCACATTTTTTACCGCATTCCAGCTTTAGGGGCGCTTACGTTCCACCGCCCGCAACAGATGCGTCGGCGGCGTCTCGCAGCTGATCTTGCGCCCCAGCAGCGCCTCGATCGACGGCAACTGGTACGAGTCATCCTCACCCGCAAAACTGATTGACACCCCCGCAGCCCCGGCACGGCCCGTACGGCCAATGCGGTGCACATAGTCATCCGGCACTTCCGGCAGGGTGAAGTTGATCACATGGCTGATGCCATCAATGTGAATCCCGCGTCCGGCCACATCGGTCGCCACCAGCACACGAATCTTGCCTTCGCGGAAACCTTCCAGCGTCTTGATGCGCTTGTGCTGCGGCACATCGCCCGACAGTTGTGCGGCGTTCACACCATCACGCACCAGGCGTTCTTCGATGCGACGCACCTCATCCTTACGGTTGGCAAACACCATCACCCGCTCCCAACCGTTGTCGTTGACCAGGTTGTAGAGCAGCTTGTACTTGTCGGCACCGGCCACCGCGTAGATGTGCTGCTCGACGTTTTCGCTGGCGACGTTTTCCGCCTCGATCTCGACGATGGACGGGTCGGTGGTCCACTGCTTGGCGAGGTTCATCACGTCTTCGGTGAAGGTCGCGGAGAACAGCAAGGTCTGACGCTCGGATTTCGGCGGGGTCTGGCGAATGATCTGACGCACTTGTGGGATGAAGCCCATGTCGAGCATGCGGTCTGCTTCGTCCAGCACCATCACTTCGACCATGTCCAGGTGCACGTCGCCGCGCTGGTTGAAGTCCAGCAGGCGGCCCGGTGTTGCCACCAGGATGTCGCAGTGACGAGCTTCGAGGTGCTTGAGCTGCTTGTCGAAGTCCATGCCGCCAACAAACGTCATGACGTTGAGGCCGGTGTACTTGGTCAGGTCAGCAGCGTCCTTGGCGATCTGTACCACCAGCTCGCGGGTCGGGGCGATGATCAGTGCGCGCGGCTCACCCATGTAGCGCTCTTTCGGCGGTGGCGTCTGCAGCAACTGGGTGATGATCGAGATCAGGAACGCGGCGGTCTTGCCGGTGCCGGTCTGGGCACGGCCGATGGCGTCTTTGCCGGCCAGGGTGAAGCCCAGCACCTGCGCCTGGATCGGAGTGCAGTATGGGAAACCCAGGTCCTGGATGGCGTGCATCAGTTCCGGAGCGAGTTTGAAATCGTGGAAGCGGGTTTTGCCTTCCTGGGGCTCGACGACGAAGTCTTCGAGTTTCCATGGGATCACGGGCGGTTTTGGCGCGCGCTCACGGCGCGGCTTGGGGGCAGGTGCGGCTTCTTTAGCCGTTTCAGGCGGTGTCACCGTAGGCGTCTTGGGCTGGGCGACAGGCGCAGTCCGGTCGGGCTGTTGACCGCCATTGCGGCTGCCGGCAGTCGGGGCAGGAGCACTGGGAACAGGCGCGAGCGGCTCGGCCTCGCTTTTGCCGAACATCTTCTTGAGTGCTTCGAGCACGGTGATCTCATTAATTGGTTAAGGAATGTACGCCGGCCAGTGTAATGCAAGAATCGGGCGCGGCGTAGTGCGTCTGTCATATGGCTACATAAACGGTGGTTTTCAGCCCAGGCGAGCGGTCAACCAGGCACCGATATCGCGTACCTCCTCGGGTAACACTTCGTGGCCCATTGGGTATTCCTGCCATGTCACGGTGACACCACGGGTCTTCAAGTGCTCGTAGGCGCTGCGGCCCATGGCGTTCTGCACCACGTCGTCGTATTGGCCGTGCAGGCACAGGGCTGGAATGCGCTGTTGGCTGGCGGACAATTCCAGCTCATCCCCGAATGTGGGTGCATAAGTGGAGAGGGCGATCACGCCGCCCAACGGGCCTTCCCAATTCAGGAATGCGGTGTGGAAAACCACGGCGCCGCCCTGGGAAAAACCGGCGAGGAAAATCCGCGACGCGTCTATTCCGGTTCTCTTCTGGTCTTCGATCAAATCCGTGACCATCTTCGCCGAGACTTCCAGCTCCTCCAGGCTGATGGAACGGGCCGGGCTCATGGCCTTGATGTCGTACCAGCTGGGCATCTCGTAGCCACCGTTAATGGTCACCGGGCGGGTCGGTGCCTGGGGCAAAACGAAACGGGTGGTCAGTAAGCTTTCCTGCAGCGCTTCGGCTACCGGTAGGAAGTCGTAGCGATCGGCACCCAGGCCATGCAACCAGATGACGCAGGCGTCTGCGGGCTTGGCGGGCTGAAGAATCAAGGGTTCGGTCATGTCTGCTCCATATACGTGCGGGCGCTCCGATTAAGTGCGTCGGAACGGTGCGTCACGGGTTGATCTGTTAAGAGAATGTCGCAAGGTTGAATCTTTTGCTCTTGATAGTGGGCTGAAACGGCTCAGCCATCACTCTGGTACGCGCCTTGCTACGTGTAGTTCGATGTCAGAGCTTTCCTGATTCGGTAACACTATCAGTGACTACCGTTGTGGGAAAGCAGCTGGAATTACCGCGAAAGCCTCATGCTGCTTGACCCTAAAAAAAGCCAACACGGGTCGATATCGCCTCATAAGGGTGCGCTGAGGTTCGAGCTCCGACACAACAAGAGCAAACTGGAGGTTTGAATGAAGGTATTGAAATCCACCCTGGCCATCGTGACTGCGGCGGCTGTACTGGGTGTCAGCGGTTTCGCCCAAGCCGGCGCCACCCTGGATGCCGTGCAGAAGAAAGGCTTTGTACAATGTGGCGTGAGTGACGGCCTGCCGGGTTTCTCGGTGCCGGATGCCAGCGGCAAGATCCTCGGGATCGACGCTGACGTGTGCCGCGCTGTGGCCGCTGCCGTTTTCGGCGACGCGACCAAGGTCAAATTCAGCCAGTTGAATGCCAAGGAGCGTTTCACCGCGCTTCAGTCCGGCGAAGTCGACATTCTGTCCCGTAACACCACCATGACCAGCTCCCGCGACGCCGGCATGGGCCTGAAATTCCCAGGCTTCATCACTTACTACGACGGCATCGGCTTCCTGGTAAACAACAAGCTGGGCGTGAAAAGTGCCAAGGAACTGGACGGTGCAACCATCTGCATCCAGGCCGGTACCACCACTGAGCTGAACGTTTCCGACTACTTCCGCGGCAACAACCTGAAATACACCCCGATCACCTTCGACACCTCCGACGAAAGCGCCAAGTCGCTGGAATCCGGTCGTTGCGACGTACTGACTTCCGACAAGTCCCAACTGTTCGCCCAGCGCAGCAAGCTGGCCGCGCCGAAAGACTACGTGGTTCTGCCGGAAACCATTTCCAAAGAACCGTTGGGTCCGGTCGTGCGTAACGGCGACGACGAGTGGCTGGCCATCGTGCGCTGGGTGGGCTACGCCATGCTCAACGCTGAAGAAGCCGGTATCACTTCGAAAAACGTTGAAGCTGAAGCCAAGTCCACCAAGAACCCGGACGTTGCGCGTCTGCTCGGTGCTGACGGCGAATACGGCAAAGACCTGAAAGTGAAGAAAGACTGGGTCGTGCAGATCGTCAAGCAAGTCGGTAACTACGGTGAAGTGTTCGAGCGCAACCTGGGCAAGAGCACCCCGCTGGAAATCGACCGTGGCCTGAACGCGCTGTGGAACAACGGCGGCATTCAATACGCACCCCCTGTGCGCTGATCGCTGATGGTTCTGTCACCCGGTGGGCCAACCGCCGGGTGATGTTCTGTTCCATTATTTTCGGGGCATTTCATGCAAAAACAAATCGGCGCACCCAAGCAGAAGCTCAGCTTCAGCGATCCCAAAGTGCGTGCGTGGCTCTTCCAGATCATCACGATTGTGGCGGTGGTCTCGCTGGGCTGGTACCTCTTCAATAACACCCAGACCAACCTTCAACACCGGGGCATTACCTCGGGTTTCGACTTTCTTGAACGCAGTGCCGGGTTCGGCATCGCGCAGCATTTGATCGACTACACCGAATCGGACAGCTATGCCCGGGTCTTTGTAATCGGTTTGCTCAACACCTTGCTGGTGACCTTCATTGGCGTGATCCTGGCGACGCTGCTCGGGTTCGTCATCGGTGTGGCGCGGCTGTCGCCGAACTGGATGATCAACAAGCTGGCGACCGTGTACGTGGAAGTGTTCCGCAACATCCCGCCGCTGCTGCAAATCCTGTTCTGGTACTTCGCGGTGTTCCTGACCATGCCGGGGCCGCGTAACAGTCATAACTTCGGCGATACCTTCTATGTCAGCAGCCGTGGCCTGAACATGCCGGCAGCGATTGCCGCCGACGGTTTCTGGCCGTTTGTGGTCAGCATCGTGGTCGCCATCGTGGCAATCGTGCTGATGGCGCGTTGGGCGAACAAGCGTTTTGAGGCAACCGGTGTTCCGTTCCATAAATTCTGGGCCGGCCTGGCGCTGTTCATCGTGATCCCGGCGTTGTGCGCCTTGATCTTCGGTGCGCCGCTGCACTGGGAAATGCCGAAGTTGCAGGGCTTCAACTTTGTCGGCGGTTGGGTACTGATCCCTGAATTGCTGGCGCTGACCCTGGCACTGACCGTCTACACGGCCGCGTTTATCGCCGAGATCGTGCGTTCGGGCATCAAGTCCGTCAGCCACGGCCAGACCGAAGCCGCGCGCTCCCTGGGCCTGCGCCCGGGGCCGACGCTGCGCAAGGTCATCATCCCGCAGGCCCTGCGGGTGATCATCCCGCCGCTGACCAGCCAATACCTGAACCTGGCGAAAAACTCGTCACTCGCGGCCGGTATTGGTTACCCGGAAATGGTTTCGCTGTTTGCTGGCACGGTGCTCAACCAGACCGGCCAGGCCATCGAAGTCATTGCCATCACCATGAGCGTGTACCTGGCGATCAGCATCAGCATTTCCCTGCTGATGAACTGGTACAACAAGCGCATTGCGCTGATCGAGCGGTGAGGAAACGCCCATGAGTTCACATACTTTCAAACCGGATATGCCGCCGCCGAACAAAGTGTTCGGGCCGATGGCCTGGATGCGCGCCAACCTGTTTTCCAGCTGGCTCAACACGCTGCTGACACTGCTGGCGTTCTACCTGATCTACCTGGTGGTACCGCCGATCCTGAGCTGGGCGATCATCGACGCCAACTGGGTCGGCACCACGCGCGCCGATTGCACCAAAGAGGGCGCCTGCTGGGTGTTTATCCAACAGCGCTTCGGGCAGTTCATGTACGGCTACTACCCCGGCGACCTGCGCTGGCGCGTGGACCTCACCGTATGGCTGGCCATCGTTGGCGTGGCGCCGTTGTTCATCTCGCGCTTCCAGCGCAAGGCGGTCTACGGCCTGAGCTTCCTGGTGCTGTACCCGATCATCGCGTTCTTCCTGCTGCACGGCGGGGCCTTTGGCCTGACTAATGTGGCAACCAGCCAATGGGGCGGCCTGATGCTGACCCTGGTGATCGCCACCGTCGGCATCGCCGGCGCCTTGCCGCTGGGCATCATGCTGGCGCTGGGGCGGCGCTCGAACATGCCGGCGATTCGAGTGGTCTGCGTGACCTTCATCGAATTCTGGCGCGGCGTGCCGTTGATCACCGTGCTGTTCATGTCCTCGGTGATGCTGCCGTTGTTCCTGCCCGAAGGCATGGGCATCGACAAACTGCTGCGGGCGTTGATCGGCGTGATCCTGTTCCAGTCGGCTTATGTGGCTGAAGTGGTGCGCGGTGGCTTGCAGGCGATCCCCAAGGGCCAGTACGAAGCCGCTGCTGCGATGGGCCTGGGCTACTGGCGTTCGATGGGCCTGGTGATCCTGCCGCAAGCCCTGAAGATGGTGATCCCCGGCATCGTCAACACGTTCATTGCGCTGTTCAAGGACACTAGCCTTGTGATCATCATCGGCTTGTTCGACCTGCTCAACAGCGTCAAGCAAGCCGCCGCCGACCCTAAATGGTTGGGCATGGCCACCGAAGGCTACGTGTTCGCGGCCCTGGTGTTCTGGATTTTCTGTTTTGGTATGTCGCGCTATTCCATTCATTTGGAACACAAGCTCGACACAGGCCACAAGCGTTAGGAGTTGATGTTATGAGCGAAGCGATCAAACAGCCTGTGAGCCCTGAAGGCATTATCCAGATGCAGGGCGTCAACAAGTGGTACGGCCAGTTCCACGTGTTGAAAGACATCAACCTCAACGTCAAGCAGGGCGAGCGAATCGTGCTGTGTGGCCCGTCGGGTTCGGGCAAGTCCACCACCATCCGCTGCCTCAACCGCCTGGAAGAACACCAGCAGGGCCGTATCGTGGTGGATGGCGTGGAGCTGACCAATGACCTCAAGCAGATCGAAGCGATCCGCCGTGAAGTCGGCATGGTGTTCCAGCACTTCAACCTGTTCCCGCACCTGACCATCCTGCAGAACTGCACGCTGGCGCCGATGTGGGTGCGCAAGATGCCCAAGCGCAAGGCCGAGGAAATCGCCATGCACTACCTGGAGCGTGTGCGCATCCCGGAGCAGGCCCACAAGTTTCCGGGGCAACTGTCTGGCGGCCAACAACAGCGTGTGGCGATTGCCCGTGCCTTGTGCATGAAGCCGAAAATCATGCTGTTCGACGAACCAACCTCGGCACTCGATCCAGAAATGGTGAAGGAAGTACTCGACACCATGATCGGCCTGGCCGAAGACGGCATGACCATGTTGTGCGTAACCCACGAAATGGGCTTTGCGCGCACCGTGGCCAACCGCGTGATCTTCATGGACAAGGGCGAGATCGTGGAACAGGCGGCGCCGAATGACTTCTTCGACAACCCGCAGAATGATCGGACCAAGTTGTTCTTGAGCCAGATTTTGCATTGATCGAAGGTTGAATGAATAAACCCGGCCTGGTGCCGGGTTTATTTTTGCCTGCTGGTTTTTGTCAGGAGGCCTGTGCTGCGAGCGGTTGCGCATCTTTTGCGATGAGCAGTCTGTTCAAGTCTTCCCCGACATTGAGGGCCTCTACCTCTGCCAGCAAGTGGGGGTGTTTATCCAGTAGGCGCATCAATGTGAGCAACGGTTCCGGCGGAAAAATCTCAGCCCGTTCATAGCGAGAGAATGCATTGTGCCCGCGAACGGTGAAGAGCCTCACGGCGTCTTTTTGGGTCAAATGCAGCTTGCGGCGGATTCGCTTCATCTCGGCGGCGATGATTTTACGCGCATCGATCAACAGCAAATCTGAGGCCTTGCAGTAACGCTCTGCACTGTCGTCGTCGTGATCGAATTCGACTTCATGGCAGACCTCGCATTCCCAGCCTGCGATGTCAGGGATATCCCGGATCATTCCCCGTGTGTTGATCGTGAAGGTGCGACCTTCGAAATGCTGCATTGCGTCATGGGTTCCGCAGCTCATGCATTGCTGGGTTCTCATAGGGTTTTCTCCTTGAAGGAGATTACGGGAGGACCACCGCCTGGGCGGTAAGTGACCTTGATGTAAATCTCCGTGCCGTAAATCTTGATCAGGTAGACGTCCTGCCATATCCGATGGTCTGCATAGGTCGTCATTGATTTGTACAACATTCGGTGCTCAAGGGCGCAGACCACGTGTTGCATCTGGCCAGGGCTCAGCTCCATTTTTCGCGCGTCTTGCCGGGCGTTGGCGGTGAATGCCGTATAACCCAACCGAACGACCTCTTTTTTCACCAGAGCCAAATCGTAGTGAGGTGTGTACTTTTCCATAAGACACCTGAGTCCAATAATTACCCTCAGAGGGTAATTTTACCAATCGAAAATACTGCTCCTTTTTCTGCCTAAGAACCCTAGTGCGTTGCCTTTGTAGGCAACTCCGAATAGGCTGTAGGAAAATTCATCCTATGATTGGACGAAAGTGCAAATCCCATGACAGACATCGCCCCCCTGATCAAACGCTCCCTGGTGGACCAGGCCCTGGAGCAACTGCGCCTGCGCATCAGCCAAGGTGTGTGGGCCATTGGCGAGCGTCTGCCCACCGAGCCGGAGTTGTCCGCAGAACTGGGCATCAGCCGCAATACCGTGCGCGAAGCCATGCGTGTGTTGGCGTTTTCCGGTTTGATCGAGATCCGCCAGGGCGACGGCAGCTACTTGCGTTCAATGACCGACCCGCTGGGCACGATGCGGGCGTTGTCCCATTGCACGCTGGAGCAGGCGCAGGAAACGCGACAGATTCTGGAGGTGGAGGCGATCAGCCTGGCAGCCTTGCGCCGCACCGACGAAGACCTGAAAAAACTGCGTGAAGCCCTCGACGCCAGTGCCGCGCTTTACCACGGCGACCTGGAGGCCTATATCAGCGCCGATCTGGTGTTCCACAAACATTTGGTGGATGCGGCGCACAACCCTGCGTTGAGCGAGTTGTACCAGTACTTCTCTGCCATCGTCGGCGCCCAGTTGCGCCAGACCCTGAATATCTCGCCACGTCGCCAGGCGGTGTTCGACCTGCATATCGCGTTGCTCGATGCCGTGGAGCATCAAGACCCGGAACGCGCCAAATCCCTCTGCCGGCAGTTGATCAATGAACCCTGAAACGAAACTCGATGAACTGTTGATCGACGCCGAAGCCGACGACGAGGTGGTGCAACACGCCCCTCCGGTGGTCAGCCGCCCTTGGTTGTTACTGTTCGGGCTGGTGTTGGTGGCACTGAACCTGCGCCCCGCGCTGTCGAGCTTGTCGCCGTTGCTCAATGACGTGTCGACCAGCCTGGGCCTGTCCGCCGCCAAGGCTGGCCTGCTGACCACCTTGCCGGTGTTGTGCCTGGGGTTGTTCGCCCCCCTGGCACCGATACTTGCGCGACGCTTTGGCGCCGAGCGCGTCGTGCTGGGGATTCTGCTGACCCTGGCCGGTGGCATCCTCCTGCGCAGCTCGTTTGGCGAAGCCGGGCTGTTTGCCGGCAGCCTGATCGCGGGTGCGAGCATCGGCATCATTGGCGTGCTGCTGCCGGGTATCGTCAAGCGCGACTTCGCCAAACAGGCCGGCACCATGACCGGTGTGTACACCATGGCGTTGTGCCTGGGGGCAGCGTTGGCGGCAGGGGCCACGGTGCCGCTCAGCCATTATTTTGGTGACAGTTGGAACATCGGCCTGGGCTTCTGGATTGCACCAGCACTGCTGGCGGCATTGTTCTGGTTGCCGCAAATTGGCCAGAAACACGGTGCGCATCGCGTCGCTTACCGTGTAAAGGGGCTGCTGCGTGATCCGTTGGCCTGGCAGGTGACGTTGTACATGGGCCTGCAGTCGTCCCTGGCCTACATCGTCTTTGGCTGGGTGCCGTCGATCCTGATCAGTCGTGGCCTGAGCGCCACCGAAGCCGGGTTGGCGCTGTCCGGTTCGATCATCGTGCAACTGCTCAGCGCCCTCACCGCGCCGTGGCTGGCCACACGTGGCAAGGACCAGCGCCTGGCCATCGTGGTGGTGATGGTGCTGACCCTCGGTGGCCTGTTCGGCTGCCTGTATGCGCCGCTCGACGGCTTATGGGGCTGGGCAATCCTGCTGGGCCTGGGGCAGGGCGGTACCTTCAGTCTGGCGCTGACCTTGATCGTGCTGCGCTCGCGGGACGCTCACGTGGCCGCCAACCTGTCGAGCATGGCTCAGGGCATCGGTTACACCCTGGCGTCCCTCGGGCCGTTGGCGGTGGGCTTGATCCACGATTGGACCGGCGGTTGGGCCGCCACCGGTTGGGTGTTCGCGGTGCTTGGTGCGGGCGCGATCATTGCTGGGCTGGGCGCCGGTCGCGCGCGGTATGTGCAGGCCATCAGCGAAAAGGTCTAGGCCTACAGGTACACCACCTCCAGGGTGGCTGAACCGTCTATGTGGATATCGCGACTCAGGTCGAGGTTTTGCTTGGCCGCGATAATGGTGTGTACGGTCACCGTACTGCTCAGCGTGCGAATGGCCACGGGCCCTGCGGTGCTGCCCTCGATGTCGGTAAAGCCCACGTAGCTTCTGGCGCCGATATCCATGGGGTTGCGGTTTGCGGTGCGCCAGCCCAGACCACCGGTGGTGGACTCGGTGCCGAACACTTGTGGCATGGCATCCACGGCGGTTTGGGCCGGGTCGAAGCTGATGGAGTACAAGCCGATGCGGTTGCCGCTGCCGTCCAGCCCCAGCCCGTAATAGACCTCGCTATTGACGGTGGCGGTGCCGTCGCGGTTGTCGCCCATGCGCAGGGCGAAACGGCTCAAGCCGTCGCAATTGATCGTCACCAGCAATTGCTTGAGCGGCAGCCGGGTGCCCCGGTCGACGTTCAGGTCCTGCTGGGAAATCTTGCCGTAGTCCACCAGCCCGCCGCTCGACACGCTCGGCGTGCAGGCCAGGGGCGTGACTTTACCGCTCACGGTCAAGTCTGTGCTGGAGGCGGCGCAGGCCGTGCCGGTCAGGGTCAGCGCAGCCAGTGAGAGCCAGTATTTGTTCATGGTTGAGTCCTGTTGGCGTTAGAGGTAGATGATTTCCAGGGTGCCGGAACCGTCCAGTTGCACTTCACTGCTCAAGTCCAGGGTGCTGGTCGGGGCGATCACTGCCTCGACTGTCACGCGGCTGCTCAGGTGCGCAATCGCGACCGGGCCGGCCTGGCTGCTGGCCAGGTGCGTGAACCCCAAGTAGCTGTTGGCACCGATGGCAATCGGCGAGGTGCTGCTGGTGCTCCAGGCCACCCCACCGGTGGTCGAGTCGGTGCGGTACAGCTGTGCCACGCTGTCGGCGCTGGCGTCGGCGGGGTCCAGTTGCAGCGAATACAGGCCGATTCGATTGGCGCTCGGGTCCACGCCCAGGCCGTAGTAGATCTCGCTGTTGACCGTGGCGCTGCCCTCGCGGTTGTCCACCATGCGCAGGGCGAACAGTGCTGGCGCGTCACAGTCGACATTCAGCATCAAGGCCTTGCTCGGCAGGCGCGTGGATTGCTGCGCGTTGAGCTGGGACTTGGCGATGCGGCCAAAATCCACCACGCCGCCGTTGGACAGCCCCAGGTCGCACGCCGCCGGAGCAAACCGGGCACGTAGCTGCAACTCGCGGCTGGCCTGGCCGGAAATGGTCTCGAACCGCCCTGCGGTGTCCCAGGTCACGGCGTCGCGTACCTGCAACGCAGGCTCGGTGGCCCAGGCGTTGACCAGCAGTTGCACGGACAGTGTTTTGCCCTTGGTCGGTACGCCGGCCTTGAGGGGCACTACCCCGTGTTCGGGGCGCCAGTCCAGTCGCGGCGCGATTTGGCTGGGTGATTGGCCCGGTCCTGCGATCAACCCCAGTTCGACGCCTTGGCCATCCAGCTGTGCTTCACCGACCTGCAGCGCGTAGCTGCCCTGGTCGGCAAAGCGCAGGCGCTCGTGGGTGGCGGCAACGGCGCGGTAGAACAGTTGCATGTCCGCCGGTTCGTCGCAGGTGAGAGTCAGGCTCAACCGCCGCTCGCCCAGCGGGTACTCCGCCGCGCGAACACTTTGCAAGGCGCGGTTGAACTGGCCGAAATCGACACTCGATTGACTGGTGGTGAGCCGGCAGGTGTCATCCCCGGCGTGCGCGGTTGTGGTGAGTAATGCCAGCCAGGCGAGCTGGCAGCGCAAAGGGCTAGGCATCGAGAGGCCTCCTCAAGGCTGGCGGCACTGGGCCGCCGCCGTTTCGTAATACACCTGCACATCGGCTTGCGCGGGCAGTTGGTAATGCACCACGCAAGGCGCTTTGCCTGGGGCGGTGATGTGCAGCGTCGGCTGGTCGAGCGCATTGCTGAGGAACACCTTGCCGCCGTCCTGCACCAAGGTGATGAACGCCCCGCTGCCATCGCTGACGCTTGAGCCGCGTGGCAGTGGCACGCCGTCGGGCGTGGTGATGTGCAGCAAGGCGCGACGGGTCAGGGTCAGGCCGAAGTCCACACGGTCGACCGCCCCGCGCCCGGCCGAGACCACCGCCAGGCCGTTGTTGATGTCGGCATTGCGCGGCAGGGTGCGGGCCTCGACTTCCACGGGGCTTCTGCCATAGGCCGCCACTTGCGAGGCGACCGCCTGACCTTGCCAGTCGGTCCATACAGGACCGCTGGGGGTGTTCAGCTTGACGCCGCCGATGTCACCCACCGACAACACCGCAAAGGTGTCGCGCACCGGGTACGGCGACAGTGTCACCCCGCCGCCGTGCAACACCGCCGCACCCCGGGCGCTGCCCTGGTAGCTGGCGCGCTCGGCGTCGTCGCGGGTGTAATTGAGGTCCAGTTGGGTGTAGCGCGGCAACATCGAAACCCCCACCGATGTCTGCACCTGCTGGTCGCGGGTGTCGTGCTCGGCACTGGCGCGGTAGCTCAGTTGATCATTCACCTGCTCGCTCAACCCCACGCCGCTGCGGTGCTCGCCACCGGAATTGCGCACCCAAGTGCGAGCACGGCGGTTTTCACCCAGCGGAATGCTCAGGTTCAGATAGAGGCTGTCTTCATTGCGTTGCTGGCCGCTGACCTGCCATTCGGCGGTGGCCGACACCGAGACCTGGCCGAACGTGGTGCCCCAGGACGCCAGGGCGCGGCTGCTACTGCGACCCTCGAACGAGGTGGAGCGTGCGTAACCAGTGCTGAAAGCGCCCAGCCAGGGATGGGACCAGGACAGGCCGGCAGTTTGCTGGTCGCGGTAACGCGTGTCGCGCCTCTCATCGCGGCGGTCGAAGGTCACCGCCTCCAGCTCGCGGTAGCCCGGCGTGCGGTGCGACGTGCCGGCAAAAAATGACCAGCGTTCGCTGAACTGTTGGGAAAACAGCACATCGGTCTGCACCCCGCGTACCTGTTCAAAGCGGCTGGCGTCGGTGGCTTGCAGCGTGGTCTGCCACTCGCCATCGGCCCAGGGCAAGAGCCCGACGCTCACGCCTGCCGAACGATAACCGTCAGCCAGCATCGCACCGCCCGCGAGGTTCAAGCGCGGTTGCAGCGCGCCGCTCCAGCCGCCGCTGATCACCCAGGGGGTGGCGTCACGCTCATTGCCGATGTCGCGCACCTGGCCGGCCGACAACGAATACCCCGGCGCCGGCAGGCCAACGCCGAGCATGGCCGCGGGCACCGTGAAGCGCCGTTCGCTGCCGTCGACTTCGCGCACGGTGACTTCAACATCGCTGCGCCGATCCAGGCGCCGCACGTCGGTCAGCGAGAACGGGCCGGCCGGCACCACAGTGGAGTGAATCAGCGCGCCGTTCTGGCGCACCTCGACCTGCGCCTGGCTGTAGGCGATGCCGTCAATGGTCGAGCCTTGCTGCTCGCCTTGCAGCGCCTGCTCGGTCAGGACTTGCACACCGGTGATCTGCGCGCCCGACAACACCGGGTTGTAGAGGTTGACCTGGCCGGCCTGCAACACCACTTGCTGGCTGGCGAAGGTGCGCTGGGCGTAGGCCTCCAGGTGGCTGGTACGCGAACTGTCGCCTTGCCAGGTCTGTACTTGGCGGCTGCGCACGATCCAGTCACCGGCGTTGAAGCCGACCTCGGTATTAGCCGCGCCGAAGCGGCTGCGCTGGTCGCCATAGTGGCTGTACAGGCCGGTGAGGTCGTAGTTGATCAACCCCGCAAAGCCGCCGGTTTCGAAGGCGGACAAGTCGCGGTCAACCGGGCGCAAGGCGTCGGTGGGCACCAGCAGGCTCAGGGTCAGGTTGGCCGGGTCTTGCTCGACGGCAGTGAGCGGCCAGCGGCCAAGCACGTCATGGCATGCGGGTGGGTCGGCAAGGTTTGAGTCGGGATTTTGCAGGTTGGCCTTATCCAGCAGCGGCGTGTCAAAGCACAGTTGGCCATCGGCGCTGAATTGCGCGTCAACCCGGCCCTGGCTCTGGCCGTTGATCTTGAGCGTGACGGCATGGCGCCCGGCCCCGAAGCGTGGGGCCGCGAGCAATTGGGTGGCCAGCGCGGGGTCGATGCCGCGTTGTTGCAAGGTGGTGCTGTCGAAGGTCGGCGGTTGGGCTTGGGCGGCGCCCAGCCACAGCATCGGCGCCAATGACAACAGTGCCGGTGCGAGCCCTCGCGCTGGGCGGGTAGGTAGAATGACGGGCACGGCTTCGCCGCCATGGCAGATCATGAGTGTGTTCACGGAAGTCACTCGGATAGTGGACGCAGGCCCTCACGGGCGGAGCAGTGGGCTAGGGCTGGGCGGTTGTCAGTGGTGCGTCGTAGGCCTGGACCGCGAAGCCATACACGGTGGCCGGTTGAAACCGCACGCTGCTGGCCTGCGCGGCCTTGGTTGGGACCTCGATCCGTTCACCTGGCAGCACGTAGCTGCGCGGCAGCAGCGCAGTGTCGGTGCCTGGCAGCAGTTGTAGCTCTTGGGCCAGGCGCACCACATACGGCGTGTCGTTGTGCACCTGCAATTGGCCGTTGGCCAGGGACCACGTGAGATCGGTCCACGGTGTGCGGTTTTGCGCCAGGCCCTTGGGATGAATGATCACCGGCAGGTTCTGGCGCACGGTGACACCGACGCGAGCGTGGCCGGCCTCCGCGGGCGCACGGCCCTGTGGCATGCCTTCGAAGATCACGCGTTTGAGGCGTTGGGTTTTCAGCGGTTCGCTGGCCATCATGACAAAGCGCACCAGCTGCGTCTTGCCGGTCTCGACCCGCGCCAGCGGTGGGGTCACGAACAGCAATGGGTCTGTGTCCTCGGGGATATCTTCGAGGGTGACGTGCAGCAAGGCCAGGCCGGTGTCGGTATTGGTGACGGAAATCGAGGCCTCACCGTCGGCCTCCTGCACGATCACCACCGAGGTGTCCGGCACCATGCCGTCGGCGTGGGTGACGGTTGCCAGCGCCACACAGCAGAGACCGGTGGCCCAACGTGAAATGGAAAAAAGCAGCTTCATGACAAGTCTCTTCAAATAGGCCGCCGTGCGCGTGGCCGGCAGCGCGGTGTTAGAGGTAAATCAGGTCCAGCGTGATCGAGCCGTCCAGCGGCACTTCCTCTTTGAGCGTCAGGCCGTTGGCCGGGCTGATCGAGGTGTCGACCCGCAGCGAGGCCACCAGTTGCCGGATGGGCTTGGGTAACGTTTCGCCGGTAGCCGCAAAGCCCATGTACCGGCCTGGATAGACGTGCGGTTCCGGGGTCCAGGTGATGCCCTTGTCAGGCGACGTCAGGGTTTGCATCGGTTGCATGTCGCCCACCGGACCGCGCAGCGACAGGGTGACTGTGCCCAGGCGTTCGGTGGGGGCGTGGATGTTCATGCCCAGCCCGAATAGACGCTCAGGTGCCAGTGACGACTCCGGCTTGTTGTCGATGCCCATCAGGGCGAACAACACCAGGCCATCGCAGCTGACGCTAAACCCCATTTGCAGGTTGGGCAGCACGGTGAAATCGCTCGGGTTGAGCGTCCTCGCCATGATCCTGCCGTGGTCCACCACACCGTTATCCGACAGCGATACGGTGCACGCCCTGGGGGTGATCTGCCCATTGACCTGTAAGTCCACGGTTGAAGCGGCGAAGGTCAACGGCGCAGCGGTGAGTACAGCGGCAAGGGCCAGCAAACGGGTAAGCGGGTTCATGCGATGAATACCTGGTGTTGAACGGGTGGTACGGGCATCGAGCGAAGCGGCGGTGTTACAGGTACCTGACTTCGATCGTGGCGGAACCGTCAATCGGTGTGTCTTGGGTGATGGTCAGGTTTCTTGTACCGAGGATGTAAGCGTTCACCTCAAGCTCCAATTGCGTGCTCTGGGCGGCGACTGGCACAAGTGGCCCTGTGGGATCCTGAATCGAAACCAGCAGGTTGCTTGCCCAGGCGTAGTCATCCATCTGAGGGAACCATGTGGTGCCGTTGTCCATGGATGCAATCGGTTGGACGTTGTTCTCGTCGGCGATCGCCTTGTTGAGTTCCATGTAGTAACCACCGATACGTTCTCCCGCGAGCGTCTTGCCGATACCAAACTCAGCATTGCTGACGGCGGAGTCGGTGCGGTTATCGGTGGCCGTCATGGCGAACAGCGTTGGGGCTTCGCAATTGATGTTCAGTTGCAAGGTGACCGGGGTCAGGCGGGTCCAGGTGTCCTGGTTCAAGTCATGGACCGAAAAGCGGCCCACATCGACGATGCCGTTTGCCGACAGGCTGGGTGCGCACGCCGAAGGCACGATCAGGCCCTTGACGGTCAGGTCGGTGGTGGAGGCGGCAAGCGCGGGTAAGGCGCTGCCGATCAACCAACCTGCAGCGAGGGTGCAGAGTAGTTTTTTCATGCTGGGTAATGCTCCAGGGATGGAGGGCAATACAGGGCTTAAAGGGGGGTTACAGGTAGGTGATTTCTATCGTGGCTGAGCCGTCAATCACCGTGTCTTCAGTGAGGGTGAGGTTCCTTGCCGCAAGGATGAACGGGTTCACCGAAAGCTCCATCAATGTGTCCTTCGCCGGGACAGGTACCCTTGCTGCGGCAGGGTCTTGAATGGAGACCAGGAAGTCCTTTTGCCACACGTCGTCCTCCCACATACGGCTCCAACTGACGCCATTGTTCATCGACCAGATCATCTGAACGGACGCCTCGTCGGCGGTGCCTTTGTCGAGAAACATGACGTAGCCGCCGATGCGCTCGCCGGCGTTGGTTTTACCTATGCCGTATTCGCCGACACCGACCGTAGAGTCGGCGCGGTTGTCGGTTGCTTTCATGGCAAACAGCGTCGACGCCTCGCAGTTGACGCTCAGTTGCAAGGTGGTTGGAGTCAGATACGTGCGGGCATCCTGATTGAGGTCGCTGATTGATATACGCCCCACATCGACGGTGCCGCCCGCCGACAGGCTCGGCGTGCATGCCGAGGGCACGATCAGGCCCTTGACAGTCAAGTCGGTGGTAGACGCGGCAAATGCAGGCAAAGCGTTGCCGATCAGCAGGCCAGCGACGCTGGTGCAGAGTAGTTTTTTCATGTTGGGTAAAGCTCCAGGGGTAGATGGGAATACAGGGTGTTACAGGGATTTAAGGGGGTTACAGGTAACGCAACTCAACGGTCACATGCCCATCGATGGGGACTTCATCGAGAAGGGTCAGGCCGTCTGCGCGGGCAATCCGGGTGGATAGGCCGATGTCCGCGTCCAACTCCTTCACCGCAATCGGCTGGGTGGTGTTGTCCACCGAGGCGACGGCGAGCAGGCCGGTGTGGCCAAGGTACGAACTGGCGACCCACGTAGCGCCACCGTCCAGGGACAGGATGGTGCGCACCGCTGTGTTGTCCGCCACGGGGTTAGTCAAACCCAGTGCGACACTGCCCAGCTTTTCGTCGTTGGGGGTCATGCCCAGGCCGTGATGCCGATTGCTCATTGACGTGCCTTCGCGGTTGTCGACGGTGGTCAAGGCAAAGAACGTCGAACCTTCGCAGCGCACGCTCAGCCGCATGCTGTGGCGCGGCAGTTGGGTGGAGCTTTCCGGGTTCAGATCGCGGGCGGCCAGCTTGCCGTGGTCGATCGTGCCGCCATCGGACAAGCCCGGTGTGCAGGCATTCGGCGTAATCAGGCCCGTCACATTCAGGTCGGTATTGCTGGCGGCCCAGGCTGTCGACACGTTGGCGAGCAGCAGGCTTGCCACCAGGGTAGGGATGTACTTATCCATGGCTCAAAAACCTTCGTGGCTGAGTTACAGGTACTTCACTTCCAGGGTTGCCGAGCCGTCGATCTGCACTTCATTGGTCAGGTCGAGGTCCTGGGTGGGGGCGATGTAGGTCATTACCTGTAGGTCGGTGATCAGTTCCTGGATCGGAATCGGCGCCCAGGTGCCGCCGCTTTGCTCACCGAAGCCTGCGTATTGGCGAGGTGGCCACGTGGCGCCGGTGGCCTCGGTCCAGGTGTTGCCGTTGTCCATGGAGGCAAGGGGGACGGTCGCCACACTGTCGGCCAGCGGGTTGAGCAGGCGCAGGTGATAGAACCCCAATTTCTGAGTGCCGTTGATCAGGTTCAGTCCATAGCCTTCGCCTGCCGGGTCGCTGGCAGAGCCTGCGCGGTTATCCACACCCTGCAAGGCAAACAGGGTTTGTGCGTCGCAATTGACCGTCAGTTGCAACGTCGCATCGTTGAGTTTGGTCGCTTCATCGACCTTCAAGTCTTTTGCCGACAACTTGCCGTGATCCACCACGCCGTTGCCTGACAGCGTCGGGGTGCACGCGCTTGGCACGATCAGGCCGCTGACGGTCAGGTCAACGCTGCTGGCGGCAAACGCCTGCCAGGGGCTGGTAAGCAGGAGCGCGGCGCCGAGCGCGGCGAGGGATGTTTTCATTTCCATATCTAGACGATTCCATTGCAAGGCTTGCTGACCGCCTGCCGAGGCTGGCGGCGGTGTTTGTAGAGCGCGCAGCGTTATCCGTGCTGCCTCCCGTTTCGGGGTGCGGCGCAATTTATCCAGTGGGGCTATGTCGGGGAATACAACAATTACGACAATCAACCGGGGGCTGATTGGAGCGTAAGAAGAGGCATTGGTGCTTGTAGGAGGAATGGCTTTTTCGTAGTTGTTGTATCGCTAAAAAGCATTCATTTGGTTACTTTTTGGTCGTGTTTAGCATCTAAATGCACTCGTATGGGTGATTTTTGCGTGCATTCCCAAGGGGCGCCTGTGTCAGTGGGCGGACCTGTCTCTTCGTTCGTTGTGCCGTGTAATCGAGGTGAACATGCAACCGGGTAACCCACCCGACGAAGGCACGCGCTGCGCGTCTTCGTCGTCAAGCGTGTTGCCCGCGAAGTGGCACGGCTTGACGGTATTGGTGGTGGAGGACCACCCGGCCTACCGGTTTTTGTTCGGTTGGATCTTGCAGCGCCTGGGGTTGGCGTTTGTGATGGTCGAAGAAGGCCAGGCCGCATTGGCGGTGATCAAGCGTCAGCAGATTGATCTGGTGTTGACCGACTGCCAGATGCCCGTCATGGACGGCTACACCATGACCCGTAAAATACGCCGGGCTGAACAGCTGTCCGGTGCTGCCCGCGTGCCGATCATCGCCTTCACCGTCACCCTCGGGCCTGCGCAGATCCAACGTTGCGTGGCGGCCGGCATGGACGCCTGGCTGCTCAAGCCGGTGACGTTCGAACAACTGCGCGACACGCTCACCGATTGGCTCCCCGGCAACGCCAAGTCGAGTAAACCACTGGCCCACCTGAACTGGCCGACCCGTGCGAGCCTGCTCGACACCTTCGGCTGCGCGGCGACGGTGGAGCAGCTATTGCAAACCTTGGTACGGGAGGCGCACGTCGACCTCGCCATCGTCACCGAAGCCAGACGCACGCGAGATGCCTGCGCTGCCGCACAGCATTTGCATCGATTGATCGGAAGCGTCGCGTTCCTGGGCGCCGGTTCGTTGGAAACCCGGGGTGTGCAGATGATCGATGCAGTGGCGCGGGAAGGGGTGGCGCGACATGCACGACCGCTCGGCCTGCTGCTCAAGGACCTGCGCGGTTTCCTGAACTATCTGTCTTCACTGTAGTTTTTGCAGGACATTTCTGATGGTGTCGTAGCCTTTGTATGTAGGCTGATTCTGTTTGTTTTGTAGGTAAAAACTTGCGACTCATTGATTGCTGGGCGAGGCTGGAAAACGCCCGCCATTGGCGGTTGTGGCTGAACGCCACTAGCGGTAGTGTGCGCCAACTCAACTGGCAATCCAGGTGGTTTCCATGCTCCGTGTAATTATTGCTGACGACCATCCCATCGTGCGTGTCGGGCAAAAAGTGGTGATCGAAGCTAATGGCAAGTGCAAGGTGGTGGGTGAGGCCGATGGTCCCGATCAACTGTTGGCGTTGGTCGCGAGCCAGCCGTGCGATGTGCTGGTCACCGACTTTGCCATGCCGGGCAATCAACAGGCGGACGGCTATGGACTGTTGGGCCTGCTGAATCGTCAATATCCCCAGATGCCGGTGATTCTGGTCACCATGTTTGCCAACGTGGCCACCCTGCGCGCATCGTTTGCCCACGGCGCCAGGGCTATCGTTGCTAAAAGCGCTTCCGCCCGGGAGTTGCCGCAAGCCATCAAGGCCGTGTGTGGCGGCCAGACGTTTGTCAGCGAGTGCCTGCGCCAGCAAATGGTCGAGGCCGGTAGCCTTGATCAGCAAGCCGAGCTGCAGCTGTCCGGCAAGGAGCGCGAAGTGGTACGCATGCTCGCCAGCGGCTTGACGGTCAGTCAGATTGCAGCACGGGTCAATCGCAGTATCTCGACCATCAGCAAACAGAAAAGCACGGCGATGAACCGGTTGTGCATCTCCACCGATGTGGATTTGTTTGCTTATGCGCGCAGCAATGGCATGGTGCCTTAAGCTCGGGTATTTGCGCGGCGAATGTCAGTAGCCTTGGCCGCGCGGGCAGCTTATCGTGCGCCTACTCTTTTCGACACCCGCGGAGCCTGCCCATGAGTGATGCCCATAACGCCCTGATCACTGAGTTCTACAGCGCCTTCCAGCGCCTGGATGCCGAGGCCATGGCCGCCTGCTATACCGACGATGTGGTGTTCAGCGACCCTGCGTTTGGCGAACTGCACGGCCGTGATGCCGGGGACATGTGGCGCATGCTGACCACGCGGGCCAAGGAGTTTTCCCTGACCTTCGACAATGTGCGCAGCGATGAGCGCAGTGGCAGTGCCCATTGGGTGGCGACATACCTGTTCAGTGCTACCGGCAACACGGTGGTCAACGATATCCAGGCGCGCTTTGTGTTTCGCGACGGCAAGATCTGCGAGCACCACGACAGCTTTGACCTGTGGCGTTGGTCGCGGCAGGCATTGGGCACCAAAGGCTCGTTGCTGGGCTGGACGCCGCTGGTGAAAAACGCCGTGCGTGCCCAGGCGTTACGCGGTTTGAAGGCATTCCAGGCCAGTCGTTGATAAGCTTGGCGCTCTTCTGTATTAGCCGAATCTACCTGTGACTGATCCTTCTGAACCCAAACCCTGGTTCGTCTACCTGGTACGCGCCGCCAATGGCTCGCTGTACTGCGGCATCAGCAATGACCCGGTGCGCCGCTTTGCTTCTCACCAGAGCGGCAAGGGCGCGCGGTTTTTCCTGTCGAGCCCGGCGGTAGCACTGGTGTACACCGAGCAATGCGCGAGCAAGGGCGAGGCGTTGCGTCAGGAACGGCTGATCAAGAAGTTGAAGAAGAGCGCCAAGGAATGTCTGGCGGCGAGCGGCTCATTGATTTGACTGATGGGTTCCCATCGTCCCCAATCGCGTGGTTGCAGGCTAAGCTGGCGGTTCACTTCTCAAGCGGAGCCTGGCATGTCTGAGTTAATCCTCCACCATTACCCGCAGTCCCCCTTTGCTGAAAAAGCCCGCCTGTTGCTGGGCTTCAAGGGTTTGTCCTGGCGCTCGGTGCACATCTCACCGGTGATGCCCAAGCCGGACCTCACCGCCCTGACCGGCGGTTATCGCAAAACGCCGGTGTTGCAAGTCGGCGCGGATATTTACTGTGACACCGCCTTGATTGCCCGACGCCTGGAGCAGGAAAAATCCGCGCCGGCGCTGTTTCCCCAAGGCCAGGAACTGGTTACTCAAGGCTTCGCCGCCTGGGCCGACTCGGTAGTGTTTTCCCATGCGGTGGCGCTGGTGTTCCAGCCGGAATCCCTGGCGGTCAAATTTGCCAAGGTGCCGCCGGAAATGATCCAGGTGCTGGTGGCGGACCGTAGCAAGCTGTTCAGCGGCGGCACCGCAACCCGTGTGCAATTGGACCAGGCCAAGCACCAATGGCCGACGATCATCCATCGCATCAATCAGCAATTGCAGCACTCGGCGGGGGATTTCCTGTTCGGCGAGCCGTCGATTGCCGACTTTGCTCTGGCTCACCCCCTGTGGTTCCTCAAAGGCTCTTCTGTGACGTCGCCGTTGGTGGACGCCTATCCCGCCGTCGCTGCCTGGCTGGACCGCGTGTTGGGCTTCGGCCATGGCACTTCCACCCAGATGAGCGCCGAGCAGGCCCTGGACGTATCGCGCAATGCGGCGCCGGCTGTTCTGCCTGAAGAAGTCTTTGAGGACTTGAACGGCTTCAAGGCTGGCCAGCAGGTGACCATTTGCGCCACCGACTACGGCACCGACCCGGTGGCGGGCGAACTGTTGTTTGCTGGGCGTGAAGAGCTGATCCTGCGTCGCAGCGACGAACGTGCCGGCACCGTGCATGTGCATTTCCCACGCATGGGTTTTCGCATCCAGGCGCAATAAACAAAAATATTTGCAAATAAAGGTGAGGTAAATCCACGGCCCATCCGTGTAGTGCTTGAAACTGCGATCTATTCGCATTAACAGCGTTTTCTACACGGGTTCTCACAGCATGAAGTCGACGGCGGGCGGTTGGGTTAAACAGTGGCTGGGAGCCTCGGTATTGGCGGTATCGGGGTTGGCGTTGCTGCCCTTGAGCATTGCGCAGGCGCAGGAGCAGCAAAGCGCCCAGTTCAATTTTGCCCTGGCGGCCAAACCGTTGCCCCAGGCCTTGAGCGACTTCAGTCGGGTCACCGGCATCAGCGTGATCTACACCGATGAAGCGCCCTACGGCCTCAGCGCCCCGGCGGTCAGCGGGCAGATGAGCGCGACCCAGGCCCTGCAACGCTTGTTGGGCAACACCGGCTTCACCTTCCGTCAGATCGATGCCCGCACCCTGGCGCTTGAACCCGTGCCCACTGAAGGCGCAGTGAATCTGGGCGCTACCACCATCAGCGGCGTTGGCCAGCAAGCCCAGGACAGCACCAGCTACCAGCCGCCGCCCACCAGTTCGGTGATGCGCTCCCACGCGCTGCTGCTGGAAACCCCGCAGACCGTCAACGTGGTGCCCGCCCAAGTACTGCGCGACCAGACCCCGCGCAATCTGGATGATGCCCTTGCCAACGTCAGCGGTATCACCCAGGCGAACACCTTGGCCAGTACCCAGGACGCGGTGATGCTGCGCGGCTTTGGCGACAACCGTAACGGTTCGATCATGCGCGACGGCATGCCTATCGTGCAGGGGCGTGCATTGAATGCCACGGCGGAGCGCGTCGAAGTGCTCAAGGGCCCGTCATCGCTGCTGTACGGCATCCAGGACCCTGGCGGCGTGGTGAACATCGTCAGTAAAAAGCCTGAATTGGTGCAGTCCACCGCCCTGACCGTGCGCGGCTCCACCTTCGGTGACGGCAAGAACGGCAGCGGCGGCAGCCTCGACACCACCGGCCCGATTGGCGACAGCGGCCTGGCGTATCGGCTGATCGTTGACCATGAAGACGAAGACTACTGGCGTAACTTCGGTACTCACCGTGAGAGCCTGATCGCGCCGTCCCTGGCCTGGTACGGCGACAGCACCAAGTTGCTGTTTGCGTATGAACACCGCGAATTTCTCACCCCGTTCGACCGCGGCACCGCCATCGACAAGTCCAACCACCCATTGGATATCCCGGCCACTCGGCGTCTGGATGAACCCTTCAACAACATGGAAGGGCGTTCCGACCTGTATCGCTTCGAGGCCGATCACGACCTGAACGATGATTGGAAAGCCCATTTCGGCTACAGCTGGAACCGCGAGACCTATGACGCCAGCCAAGTGCGCGTCAGCGCGGTAAACACTAATGGCACCCTGACTCGCAAGATGGACGGCACCAAGGGGGCGATCACTACGGACCGTTTCGCCACGGCGAGCCTGGAAGGCAAGGTCTATGTGTTCGGCCTGCAGAATGATGTGGTGTTCGGCCTGGATGACGAGTACCGCAAGATCTACCGCGCCGACCTGATCCGCCAGAACTCACGCGGCACCTTCAACTACAACAATCCGGTGTACGGCAATGAAGTCGCGGGCACCAACGTCAGCCCCGCTGACAGCGCCCAGACCGACCTGCTGCGCAGTGATTCGCTGTTCTTCCAGGACGCCCTCCACCTGAACGAACAGTGGATTTTCGTCGCCGGCGCGCGCTATCAGATGTATGACCAATACGCCGGCAAAGGCGTGCCGTTCAAGGCCAACACCAACGGCAACGGCCAGGCCTGGGTGCCGCGTGCGGGCCTGGTGTATCGCTACACCGATGAACTGTCGTTCTACGGCAGCTACACCGAATCGTTCAAACCCAACTCCACCATCGCCGCCTTGGCCGATGGCAGCACCTTGACCGGCGACCTTACGCCCGAGGAGTCCAAGTCCTGGGAACTGGGGGCCAAGCTCGACATTCCGGGACGTATCACCGCCAGCGCCGCGTTGTTCAATATCGACAAACGCAATGTACTGGTCTCCGTCGGCTCCGGTGCCAACACCGTCTACAGCATTGCCGGCCAGGTGCGTTCCCGTGGCCTGGAACTGGACGCCACCGGCCAGTTGACCGACAAGGTCAGCCTGATCGGCAGCTATGCCTACACCGATGCGCTGGACGTCAAGGACAAGGACCCGACCCTGGAAGGCAACCGCCTGCAAAACGTCGCTAAGCACACCGGCTCGCTGGCGGTGGCTTATGACTTCGGCAACATCTTTGGTGGCGACCAGTTGCGGGTGGGCACCGGTGCGCGTTACGTCGGTGAACGCGCAGGCGATGCGGCCAACGATTTCACCTTGCCGGGTTATACCGTGGCGGATGCCTTCGCCACCTACGACACCAAGATCGATGGGCAAAAGGTCAAGTTCCAGCTCAACGTGAAGAACATGTTCGACCGCGTCTACTACACCTCGGCGGCCAGCCGCTTGTTTGTGTCCATGGGCGATGCGCGACAGGTGTCGGTGTCCAGCACCCTGGAGTTCTAAAGGGTTTGTGGTAGCGTTGCCGCCACTGATGTCTTGGCGGAAACGATACTGATGCATTTTGGACGATGGCTACATCTGCTGTGCTTGAGCGTTTTGCTGGGTGGTTGCGCGAGTGTTTCACCGACTTCCACCCCGGCAAGCCTGGAGCAACTCCTGGCTGACCCGGCCCTCAACGGCGCCACGGTTTCCCTGATGGTGCGTGATGCCCGTAGCGGCAGCACGCTCTATCAACACAACCCGCGAACCCGCCTGATTCCCGCCTCCAATCTCAAGCTGCTCACCACCGCAGCGGCGATGGATGTACTGGGGCCGCAATACCGCTTCTCCACACAACTGCTGAGCAACGGCACGCAGCAAGGTGAGCGCCTCACCGGCAACCTGTACCTCAAGGGCCTGGGCGATCCGACCACGCAATTCGCTGATTACCAGGCATTGGCGGCACAGCTTGCGGGCCAGGGCGTGCGCCAGGTCCAGGGCGACTTGGTATTTGACGATACCTTTTTCGACGCCGAACGCCTGGGCGTGGACTGGGCACACGACGATGAAAGCACCTACTACGGCGCGCAGATTTCCGCGCTGACCGTATCGCCCAACACGGATTTTGATGCGGGCACGCTTCTGGTCACGGCAAAGGCGCCCGCCATGGTTGGCCAACCGGTCAGCGTGGTGGTGAGCCCGTCCACCGACTACGTGCAACTGAATAACCGTGCAGTCAGTGGCCCCGGCAACAATTACGGCATCACTCGCCAGCACGGCACCAATCTGCTGCAACTCACCGGTGCATTGGCGCCGGGCAAGCAAAGCCGGCAGTGGATAAGTGTGTGGGAGCCGACGCAGCTGGTGGCCAATCTGTTTGAGCAGGCGTTGGCGCAGCAGGGCATTCAGGTACTTGGGCGACGTGTGATCGGTGGGGCAACCCCTGCGACAGCCAGGGTCCTGGCCGAGCACCAATCAGCACCGTTGCAGGAACTGATCACGCCGCTGCTCAAGCTGTCGAACAACAACATGTCCGAAGCCTTGCTCAAGGCCATGGGGCGTAAAGTGTCGAATGCAGGCACGGCGCAGGCGGGTGTCGCGGCAGTGGCGGACTTCATGCGCCGCCAGGGTCTGGACCCGATGACGCTGAGCCAGGTCGATGGTTCGGGCTTGTCGCGGCGCAATCTGGTGTCGTCGCAGAACCTCACCGATCTGCTGGTGGCGACGGCCAAACAGCCTTGGTTCGAGGCCTGGTACAACGCCTTGCCGATCGCTGGAAACTCCGATCGCATGATCGGCGGCAGCTTGCGTTATCGCTTGCGCGGGACGGCGGCGGAAAACAATCTGCACGCCAAGACCGGCTCCATGGCCGGCGTGTCGTCCTTGAGCGGCTACATCACCGACACCCAGGGCCGGCGCCTGGTGTTTTCAATGATCAGCAACAACTACCTGAGCACCGCCGCACCGATCCGCGCCCTGGAAAACCGCGTGGCGCTGGCCCTGGTGCAGTGGCACGACTAGTTCAGGGCTGATAGCCCATGCGCCAACTCACGGCCCGGGTGGCCGCCAGCAAGTGCTGCGCCGCCGGGCCGTCTTCGTCGGCGTGGAATAACGAGGTGGGGCCGACCACGGTCATCACCGCTGCCACTTGCCCGATAGCGTTGAATACCGGCGCGGATAACGCGTCGACGCCGGGCATCAACAAACCATGCACAAAATGCAGGCCACGGTGGCGGATCTGTTCGCAGGCGGTGGCGTAGGCCTGGTCATCTGCCAGGGCATGGGCGATGCCAGCCTGGATTTCGCGTTCACGCAGCTCCACGGTTTCCCGCGACGGTAGAAACGCGCTGAACACCAACCCGGTGGACGAACTGAGCAGCGGCAGCACCGAACCCAATTGCGTCACCACGGTGACGGCGCGCACGGCGGGTTCGATCTGCACCACGGTCGCGCCCTGGTTGCCCCATACCGCCAGGAAGCAGGTTTCATTCAACTCATCGCGCAGCTCCGCCAGGGGCATCGCGCCCACTTTCAAAACATCCATGCTGCCCAGCGCCGCCAGGCCCACGCGCAAGGCTTCGCGGCCCAGCCCGTAGTGGTTGGTGGCGGTGTTCTGTTCGGCGAAACCCGAGGCGATCAGCGCCTGCAGGTAGCGGTGCACCTTGCTCGCCGGCATCTGCACGTGTTCGGCCAGGCGCGACAGCGAAGTGGCCGGGGACAACTCGGCCAGGGCCTTGAGGATATCGGTGCCTACTTCGGCCGAGCGGACTTTCTGTTTACCGGTGTCGCGGGGCTTTTCCATGGAGGGGCGAGAATCCGAGAGATGAATGGGCGTCTTTATAGCTTGACGGTCGATAGTGATCAAATTACGTTATGCGTAACTGGATTACGATAAAAACAACTTCCGCACAGAGGACGATCCATGAACCTCGAATACCTGTCGGGCTTCGGCAATGAATTCGCCAGCGAAGCCTTGCCCGGCGCACTGCCGGTCGGCCAGAACTCCCCGCAAAAAGCGCCCTATGGGCTGTACACCGAACTGTTCTCCGGCACGGCGTTCACCATGGTGCGCAGTGAAGCCCGGCGCACCTGGCTGTACCGCATTCAGCCGTCGGCCAATCATCCTGCTTTCATCAAATTGGAGCGGCAATTGGCCGGTGGGCCGTTGGGGGAGGTGACGCCCAATCGCTTACGCTGGAATCCGTTGGATTTGCCGAGCGAACCGACGGATTTCATTGATGGGCTGGTAGGCATGGTCGCCAATTCGGCGGCGCAAAAGCCTTCAGGCATCAGCGTCTACAACTACCGCGCCAACCGTTCCATGGAGCGTGTGTTCTTCAACGCTGATGGCGAACTGTTGATTGTCCCAGAGCAAGGCCGCCTGCGCATCGCCACCGAATTGGGCGTGCTGGAAGTGGAACCGCTGGAAATCGTCGTGCTGCCGCGCGGCCTCAAATTCCGCGTTGAGTTGCTGGATGCGCAAGCGCGCGGTTACGTCGCCGAGAACCATGGCGCGCCGTTGCGCCTGCCGGACCTGGGCCCCATCGGCAGCAATGGCCTGGCCAATCCGCGTGATTTCCTGACGCCGGTCGCCCACTACGAAGACGTGAAGAAACCGACAACACTGGTGCAGAAATTCCTCGGCGAACTCTGGGCCTGCGAGCTGGACCATTCGCCCCTCAACGTAGTCGCCTGGCACGGCAACAACGTGCCGTACAAATACGACCTGCGCCGCTTCAACACCCTTGGCACCGTGAGTTTCGATCATCCGGACCCGTCGATCTTCACCGTCCTGACCTCGCCCACCAGCACCCACGGCCTGGCCAACCTCGACTTCGTGATCTTCCCGCCGCGTTGGATGGTGGCCGAGAACACCTTCCGTCCGCCGTGGTTCCACCGCAACCTGATGAACGAATACATGGGCCTGATCCAGGGCGCCTACGACGCCAAGGCCGAAGGCTTCCTGCCCGGCGGCGCGTCGCTGCACAGCTGCATGAGTGCCCACGGCCCGGACGGCGATACCTGTACCAAGGCCATCAACGTGGAGCTGGCACCGCACAAGATCGACAACACCATGGCCTTCATGTTCGAGACCAGCCAAGTGCTGCGTCCCACCCAGTTCGCCCTGGACTGCCCGCAACTGCAAACCACTTATGACGCGTGCTGGGCCTCGCTGCCCGCCACCTTCAACCCGAACCGGAGATAACCCATGACTCAGTCCACACTTACCCGTAGCTGGGTGGCCTCCGCCAATGGTCACAGCGATTTTCCCCTGCAGAACCTGCCGTTGGGTGTGTTCAGCATCAACGGCTCGGCCCCGCGCGCGGGCGTGGCAATTGGTGATTCGATCCTGGATCTGCACGCCGCCATTGATGAGTTCGACGGTGAAGCCCGTCGCGCCGTCGAAGCGACTGTCGGTGGTCAACTGAACGCTTTCTTTGAACTGGGTCGCGGCCCGCGCGTAGCCTTGCGCGAGCGCCTGCTGGAACTGCTGGCCGAAGGCAGCAAGCTGCACACCCGTGAAGCGCAGGTGCTGCACCGCGCCGCCGATTGCCAAATGCATGTACCGGCGCGGATCAATGACTACACCGACTTCTACGTCGGCATCGAGCATGCGCAGAACGTCGGCAAACTGTTCCGTCCCGATAATCCTCTGCTGCCCAACTACAAGTACGTGCCGATTGGCTACCACGGTCGCGCTTCGACCATTCGTACCTCGGGCGCCGACGTGCGCCGCCCCAAAGGCCAGACCCTGCCGGCTGGTCAGACCGAACCGACCTTCGGCCCCTGCGCACGGCTGGACTACGAACTGGAGCTGGGAATCTGGATCGGCCAGGGCAATGAGATGGGTGATTCGATTGCCATTGGTGACGCGGCCGATCACATCGCCGGTTTCTGCCTGCTCAATGACTGGTCGGCACGGGATATCCAGGCCTGGGAATACCAGCCGCTGGGGCCGTTCCTGTCGAAAAGCTTTATCACCAGCATTTCGCCTTGGGTGGTCACGGCTGAAGCCCTGGAACCGTTCCGCAAAGCGCAACCGGCGCGCCCTGAAGGCGACCCGCAACCGCTGTCGTACCTGCTGGATAAACGTGACCAGGCCGCAGGGGCCCTGGATATCGAGCTGGAAGTGCTGCTCACCACTGCCGCCATGCGCGAGCAGAACCTGCCGGCCCATCGCCTGGCCCTGAGCAACAGCCTGCACATGTACTGGACGGTTGCGCAATTGGTGGCCCACCACAGCGTCAACGGTTGCCAATTGCAGGCAGGCGATCTGTTTGGTTCGGGCACCTTGTCCGGCCCGCAAGCCGGTCAGTTCGGCAGCCTGCTGGAAATGACCGAAGGCGGCAAAAAAGCCGTTGAATTGCCGTCCGGCGAAGTGCGCAAGTTCCTTGAAGACGGCGACGAAATCATCCTGCGTGCGCGCTGCAACCGTGAAGGCTTTGCCTCCATCGGGTTCGGCGAATGCCGTGGCACCGTGATCGCGGCGCGCTAGGAGGGCAGGGTAATGGAACTCTACACCTACTACCGTTCCACTTCGTCGTACCGGGTGCGCATTGCCCTGGCGCTCAAGGGCCTGGATTTTACCGCGGTGCCGGTCAACCTGCTGGTCCCGGCGGGCGGCGCCAACCGCCAGCCTGAATACCTGGCGATCAACCCGCAAGGTCGCGTCCCGGCCTTGCGTACCGAGGAGGGCGAACTGTTGATTCAGTCGCCGGCGATCATCGAATACCTGGATGAACGTTATTTACAGGTGCCGCTGCTCTCCAAGGACCTGGCGACCCGCGCCCATGAGCGCGCGGTGGCCTCGATCATCGGTTGCGATATCCATCCGCTGCATAACTCCAGCACCCAGAACCTGCTGCGCCAATGGGGGCATGACGAGGCGCAACTGTTGGAATGGATCGGTCACTGGATCAGCCAGGGCTTGGGCGCGGTGGAGCAGTTGATCGGTGACCGAGGGTTTTGCTTCGGCGAGCAGCCGGGGTTGGCCGACACCTTCCTGATCCCACAACTGTATGCGGCCGAGCGTTTCAAGGTGCCGCTGGCAGCGTACCCGCGCATTGGGCGGGTGGCAGCGTTGGCGGCGCAGCATCCGGCCTTTGTCCAGGCACACCCGGCCAACCAGCCGGATACACCCGCCGCCTGATGCTTGTTGTTCCATAAAAATAAAAAACAGGTACTTGCGATGCACAATCAGATTGCCAGCTTTCGTGCGGCACTCGACGCCCGTCCGGTGTCGCGCTATCAGTGGTTGATTCTCCTGTTGTTGGCGCTGCTGCTGGTGACCGATGGCTATGATGCCCAGGTGCTGGGTTACGTGGTGCCGGCCCTGGCTCAGGATTGGGGGCTGGAGAAGGCTGCATTCGGCCCGGTGTTCAGCGCCAACCTGTTGGGGCTGACCTTGGGCTCGTTGCTGGTGACGCCGCTGGCGGATCGGTTCGGTGTGCGCCGCATCCTGCTCGGCTGCGTACTGATCTACGCCACGCTTACGGTGCTGATGGTATTTGCCAATTCGCTGAACACGCTGATGGCCGCCCGGTTTATCTGCGGCATCGGCATGGGCGGCGCGATGCCCAGCGCGATGGCGTTGATGTCGGAATACTCGCCGCCGCGCCTGCGCACGTTGATGGTGACCTTGGCGGCGTGTGGCTTCTCGTTCGGTGGTGCAGCGGGCGGGTTTGTAGCGGCGGGGTTTATCGAAGGCTTCGGCTGGCAGGCGGTGTTCCTGGCGGGTGGCGTGACGCCGTTGCTGTTGTTCCCGTTTCTGGTGTGGCTGCTGCCGGAGTCCTTGCCGCGTTTGCTGCGTGATGCACCGCCCTATGCGCGGCTGCAGAGCGTAACGTCACGGATGCTGCCGGGCTGGCAACCGCCGGTGGCGAGCGAGGTCGAAAACCAGCAGGAGCAGGGCAGCAAGCTGACGGTGGTGGAGCTGTTTCGCAACGGCTACGCGCGCCCGACGCTGCTGATCTGGGCGACCTTTTTTGTCAGCCTAATCCTGCTGTATTTCATGATCAGTTGGTTGCCGTCGCTGTTGCTGGAAAGTGGCTTGGCGTTGAAAGAGGCCAACCTGGTGACCTCGATGTTCCTGTTTGCCGGCACCTTGGGCGCCATCGGCATGGCCTGGTTTGCCGACCGCCTGAAAAGCAAAGTGCGGCTGTTGTCCGGCGTGCTGGCAGCGGCTGCGGTATGCACCCTTCTGCTCGGGCTGAATCATGACAACCCGCGTTACCTGGTGGCCTGCGTATTTGCGGCCGGGTTTTGCATCATCGGTGGTCAACTGACCCTCAATGCCTTCGCCAGTAACTTCTACCCGGCACACGTGCGCGCCACCGGCACAGGCTGGGCGCTGGGCGTGGGGCGTTTTGGTTCAATCCTGGGGCCGTTGTTTGGCAGTATGTTGCTGGCGATGCATATTCCGGTGCAGCAGATTTTCTTTTTCTGCGCGATACCGGCGGTGATTGCGGCGCTGTTGATTATTCAGGTGCGTTCGCCGGGTGCTGAAGGACCGAAGAGACCGCTACCGGGCGATATCCTCAAGGCGCCGCAGGCTTAATGCACCACTGAATTGGGTGGCAGGTGGCCCAGGCGCTCGGTCAGGCGCAGGCGTTGGATCGGGTCTTCGCTGAGCATCAGCGCGTGTTCCAGGTCGAAGCGTTCGGCGTTGGGACAGTCCAGGCGCTGATACAGGCTGGCCCGTGCCAGGTAATCGGCGGCGCTGGCGTTGCCCAGCTCCAGCACGCGTTCGGCGTCGATCAAGGCCTGGAGCGGAACGTCGTTGGAAAGGTGCAGTTGGCGCAGGTTGCGGGACAACCGTTGCAGGATCGAACGCGGGTCGGCGGTGTGGAGGTGATCGGCCTGCAACTTGAGGTTGGGGCCGTATTGGCGCTGCAACAGGTCGCGGCAATCGTTCGGGTAGAGGCGCCGGCCGCCGCAGGGATCCAGCAGGTGATCGGCGCCGGGCACTCGCAGCAGGAAATGGCCGGGGAAATTCACGCCGACCATGGGAATCTCCAAGCGCCGAGCCAGCTCAAGGGCGATCAGCCCCATGGCCAGGGGTTGCCCGCGTTTGCGCTGCAAGACCTTGTCCAGCAGGGCGGCGGCGGGGCGCAAGGGCGTGAATTCATCCTGGGCAAACCCCAGGTCATTCAGGCGTCGCAACAGCGGCTGGCCCAGTTCATCCGCCGGTAACAGCGGCATGCCCAGGCTCACCTGTTGTTGCAGCAAGGTCATTTCCTGCAGGATGTGCAAGGGCTTCACGGCCGGATCATGCTCGGCAGCAATCCACAACGCCGCTTCAAAAAGCGCGGGTGGGGAGCGTTCCAGGCAGGCGAAAAAGGCTTTGCGGGGATTCATTGCATTCTCCGGCAGATGCCCCCGTTTTAGCCTTGCTGGGAATTTTCGTCCAGTGGCTTGGGAAATATCCTGTGTGCTTATGTCGCAAGCCCTGTGAAATCGGGCGGCTTATTCCAGCCTGGTCCGGCAGTTTTCTGCCGCAAGCCTATACTTGGCCCACTACCAGAAGTGATTCGGGAGCTTGACGATGTTTGCTCTCATGCACAGCACCCGCCTTGAATCGCTGCACTTGAGCATCGACCCGGCCACCGGGCTGAAGGCGGTCATCGCCATCCATAACAGTCGCCTGGGGCCCGCCCTCGGTGGCTGTCGCTACCTTTCCTACCCCGACGACGAAAGTGCCGTGGCCGATGCCGCGCGCCTGGCCCAAGGCATGAGCTACAAGGCGGCACTGGCCGGTCTGCCGGTGGGCGGGGGTACCGCCGTGATCCTGCGTCCCGGCCACGTAGAAAGCCGCGCCGCATTATTTGAAGCCTTTGGTCGATGCGTTGAGCAACTCGACGGCCGTTACATCACCGCCGTCGACAGTGGCACTTCAGTGGCGGACATGGATTGCATCGCCCAGCATACCCGCTACGTCACCAGCACCACCGCCGCAGGCGACCCATCGCCCCATGCCGCCATGGGCGTGTTCGCCGGCATCCGTACCACTGCCATGGCGCGCCTGGGCAGCGACAACCTCGAAGGCCTGCGCGTGGCCATCCAAGGGCTGGGAAATGTGGGCTACGCCTTGGCCGAACAACTGCATGCCGCCGGAGCCGAACTGCTGGTAAGCGACATCGACCACGGCAAGGTGCAACTGGCCATGGAGCAGTTGGGCGCGCACCCCATCGCCAACGACGCGTTACTGAGCACGCCGTGCGACATCCTCGCACCCTGTGGTCTTGGCGCCGTGTTCAACCGTCAGAGCGTCGGCCAATTGCGTTGCGCCGCCGTGGCCGGTTCTGCCAGTGCGCAATTGACTCATCTGGACAACGCGGATCAATTGGAGGCACGCGGCATCCTCTACGCCCCCGACTACGTGATCAACTCCGGCGGCCTGATCTACGTCGCGCTGAAGCACGGCGGAGCGGAACTGCCGACGATTACCGCGCACCTGTCCAACATCGGCACGCGACTCACCGAGATCTTCGCCCACGCCCAGGCGGAAAAACGCTCACCCGCCCGGGTGGCGGATGAGCTGGCCGAGCGCTTGCTGTACCGCTGATGCCCCCGTCAGAGTTGATACTTCTCACGCACCAGTGAGCCGATCCCCATGCGATCCAGAATGTGCATCGGGCACAGGATCGTCACGCGAACGGTTCCCGGCAACCGGCTGATTTCAATCGAACCGTTAAGCGTTGCGCGGTTGCGCACCTCATCCATCGACAGGCCCGTGACCGCCGCCGCGCGCTCCAGGCCGTTTTCCGTCGCCAGGTTGAGGTCGGCGCCGCTGCCGATAAAGGTAATGGGCCCGTTGTCTTCGATCTCGAACTGCCCCCAGCGCTCGCCCAGTGCCTTGACGTGCAGCCGTTGCTCGTCGGTCATCGGGCGAGCCATGGGCGGCAGGTCATCAAGGTTTTGCAGCAGGATCGGGCCGTCGAGGTTCAACCCCTTGATCACGTGGGCAGTGAGTTCGGTTTCGCCCGACACATCGGTGGCATGCCCGGCAATTTCGCCGTTGCCTTGCTGGGCGTGCATATCGCCCATGTACACCCCGGCGCCGGGGACTCTTACCGGGCAAATCAGCACGCAACCTTCGCGTACGGAGTTAGTGTCCATATGCCCGTCGGTTTTTGCGGCGTGCAGTTGGTCATGGGTCATGCCGTAGCGGTGGGGCGCGCCGACCAGGTATTGGCCGAAGTCGGCACAGTTGTGGGAATCCGGCAGGTCGCGTGAAGGCGTGGTGCCGATATTGCCCAGGAACGGCCGCATGTGCGCGGCAAGGCCGGGCATATCGGCGCGGGCCAGGGACAGAATCGAGTGTTGCGCGGACATCTCCGGCAACGCCGCCATATCCGGTGCCTGGCCGGCGAGGCGGTCGGCTACCAACTGGTTAACGGTCAGGCTCACCTGATGTTCGGCATCGAACACGATGACGTAGCCATGGCTGAAACGAAACGCGCTGACCTCCGCCCCGCAGGCGTTGCAACGAATGGCGTCTGCGCCGATCCCCTCGACATGGCTGGCGGGATGCTCCTGCCCACAGTTGGAGCAGAACTTGGCGACAAAGGGATCGCCGTGATAGCGCCCCTCAACAAAGCGCATGACGCCTGACGAAGTGGCCAGCGACGTCACGCGCATGCGTTTGATCTTCAGAGCCACGGCGTCACCGACTTCAGCGCCGACGATGAATACGGGTTGAGTCACCTCATGGCCGCCCTCAAACGCGGGCGTGATCATCGGGCCCCAACACCCCGGTGGCGTACCGGTGATGAGGGTGCCGCCATCGGCGAGTGGGCCGAGCATTTTCTGGCTGGGGCCGATGAGGCCGTTGGTATAAGTGTTGACGATCAGGCGATCAACCGGTGTTGAGTCGTGCATTTTTATTCTCCGGGTCCTATGTGATTGAACCTTCGGTCACGGCGTATTGATCAGGGAAGGTTCAGGCAGGCCCAGTAGACCGGTGTTTTGTATCCCGAATATGTCGCGCGGGTGCGTTAATACACAGTGGTACATAACGAGGGGAGAGGAGGGTTTGTCAGCGTAAAAATCCTGATAGGGTTCTGAAGGCGGGCGCTTTTTGGTGCTTGCCCGCCATCGTTTTCCTACTTGCCGCGGAGAGTCTTCATGTCCAATCAAGCAACAGCGCATTCCGTAACGTTCAAGCGCCCAGACGGTGCCGAGGTCAACGGCTACCTGGCCAGCCCGGCTGTGCTGGAAGGCGCGCCGGCCATCGTATTGATTCAAGAGTGGTGGGGGCTTAACGAGCAGATCAAGGGCGTGGCCATCCGTCTGGCCGAATGCGGTTACCGGGTGCTGGTGCCGGACCTTTATCGCGGCGCCTCGACTGTGGAAGAGGAAGAAGCCCATCACCTGATGGACAGCCTGGATTTTGGCGATGCGGTGTCCCAGGACATCACAGGCGCAGTGCGTTACCTGCAGGCCGACTCGAAAAAAGTGGGCGTGACCGGCTACTGCATGGGCGGGGCGTTGACGCTGTTGGCGCTTAATGCAATTCCGGAGCTGGCGGCGGCTGTGGTCTGGTATGGCTTCCCACCGCTTGAATACCTGGATGCGGCAAAAATCAAAGCACCGCTGATTGGCCATTGGGGCACGCAGGATGCTTTTTTCAACATAGATACCGTCGCGGAACTGGAGTCAACGCTGCACGCGGCAGGTGTGGACGCGACGTTTTATCGCTACCTGGCGCGCCATGCCTTTGCCAACGAAACGGCGATCGGCCACGGCCGTATCCCCGACACGCAATACGACGCCGCATGGTCGCAACTGGCGTGGGACCGCACGTTGACCTTCTTCGGCAAAACCCTGTGGCAGGCGTAAATAGCCTTCGGTAAAACGATGAGTTGCCGGTCTGCCTGAGCCTGTTGGTTCACCCTGAATCAACGGAGGCGGGCCGGCCTCCTTACTCTGCCTCTGGCTGCCCGATCTCGGCCAGGGCGCTGGCGTTGTTCTTGAACGCTGCTGCAAAGGCGGCGCGGTTCTTGGCCATGAAAATACCGGCGTCTTCTGCCTGCTTTTCAGTCAAGCCTTCCACGTTTTTCAACAGGACATCCATCAGAGACTCTGCCAGTTCAAGCATCTGGTCGTGTGCGTCGGCAAGTTTGCGATCCACGAATGTAGTCTCCAAGTCGCGGGTACTGCGATACAGGGTTTCAACAGCCATTTTTTGGCCTCGTCATCAGGGTGCAGTAGTGAAGGGGAGTAGCCCTTGTGTTCGGGTGTTGCTGGAGTGCTGTATTTATATACAGTAAAAAGGTTAAGCCAAACCATCGAGTTTGGATAGCAGTTTTTTAATGTAGCCCGTAAATACAGGTTTGGAGTACCTCATGTCACCCCGCCATCATCTTATACCTGCCCCTGGCCTTTTTTCTGCATGCAGAACAACCGTCACGTCCAACCCGCATTATCCGGTCGAGTCGACCTAAGGAAGCATCATCGTGAAGATCAATTGGGCCGAAAGGCTGCGCCAGCAAGTGCACGGGCTGGCCGAGTCCCTGGGGAATCTGTTCGTCGAGTCGTTCCACTACCTGGCGTTGTTCGCCATTGGTGCGGTGACGGCCTGGGCGGCGGTGATGGAGTTTCTGGGGATGTTGGAGAACGGGCACATCAAGATTGATGACATCTTGCTGCTGTTCATCTACCTGGAATTGGGTGCGATGGTCGGGATTTACTTCAAGACCAACCACATGCCCGTGCGGTTCCTGATCTACGTGGCGATCACCGCGCTAACGCGCCTATTGATCTCCAACGTGTCGCACCACAACCCGCCGGACGTGGGAATCATCTACCTGTGCGGCGGGATTCTGCTGCTGGCATTCGCGATTCTGGTGGTGCGCTACGCCTCGTCGGCCTTCCCCTCTGTGAAGGTCGAAGGCCCGCGTCGCAAGGGCGAGGCGAGCCTGGAGACCGAGAAGGGCGAGCTTTAAAGCCCGACGCTGAATGGCAGGGCGCGGGTCGGCGGTCGATGCAGGACTTTGTGATCGCCATCCGTCATCACTGCCAGTATCTCCATGGCGCTGTGGCCCTGTTCGATGGCAATGCCGAACTGGATGCTTTGCACCAGGCGTTTAAGCCGCTTTGGATCATTGCGCTGTTCGGCGCTGATCATGCGCTTGGCCACCACGCCTTGATCGTTCGAGAGGGTTAGCATGATGCTGCCGTCCAGCCGTTGGATGCTCAAGTTGACGCGGTATTCAGGGGTGAACGTGTCGGTGATGATCTGAAAAGGATTGTCCATGGTTCGTACCGCCTGATAAGAACATGCAGTCATTGACGACCGGTGTCGGGATTAGTTCGCGTCTCCTGACCATCGGCCACTCCGTCGCTGAGGTTTTCACAAGGTCCGTTTCCCTCTACAGCTGTACAGCAAAGGCCGTGCCGCATAAGGCGCCGAGCCGTTATTGCGGGACATGAAAAAGGCGAACCGAGGTTCGCCTTTTTGTTGGGTGATCTATTTCAGGGCAGTACCGAGAAAACGATCGCAGACAGCGCAATCAACCCAATCACCACTACAAATACATTCGACATCTGGCCTGAGTACTGGCGCAAGGATGGCACGCGACGAATGGCATACATCGGCATCAGGAACAGCAGGCACGCGATGATCGGCCCGCCCATGGTTTCGATCATGCCCAGGATGCTCGGGTTGAAGGTGGCCACGGCCCAGCAGGTCAGCACCATGAACAACGCGGTGCAGCGTTCCAGCCATTTGGCTGACATCGAACGGTTACGCCCGCGCAGGGATTTGACGATCAGGCCCTGGAAACCTTCGCTGGCGCCGATGTAGTGGCCGAGGAAGGATTTGGTGATGGCCACCAGCGCGATCAACGGTGCGGCGTAGGCGATCACAGGCGTCTGGAAGTGGTTGGCCAGGTAGGACAGGATCGAGATGTTCTGCGCCTTGGCCGCTGCCAGGTCGGCCGGCGACAGTGCCAGTACGCAGCTGAAGCAGAAGAACATGACGGTCAGCACCATCATGCCGTGGGCCGTGGCCAGGATGCCGCTGCTTTTGCGCTCGGCCTGGGCGCCGTACACGCGTTTCTGGTCGACGGCGAAGGCGGAGATGATCGGTGAATGGTTGAAGGAAAACACCATCACCGGAATCGCCAGCCACAGGGTCTTGAAGAACAGCGGCATGGGCATGCCATCCCCGGCGGAGGCGAAGAAGGCGCCGTTCCAGTTGGGGATCAGGCTGAAGGCCAGCAACAGCAGGGCCGCGACGAAGGGATACACCAGCACGCTCATGGCCTTGACGATCACGCCCTGGCCGCAGCGCACGATTGCCATCAGGCCAAGGATCAGCACCAGCGACAGGATCGCCCGAGGCGGTGGGGCCATGTGCAGTTGGTGTTCCATGAAACTGCCCAGGGTGTTGGTCAGCGCAACGCTGTACACCAGCAGGATCGGGAAGATGGCAAAGAAATACAGCAGGGTTATCAGCTTGCCCGCGCCGACGCCGAAGTGCTCTTCGACCACTTCGGTGATGTCACCGGATTTGCCTGACAGCACAAAACGCGTCAGCCCACGGTGGGCGAAGAAGGTCATCGGGAAGGCCAGCAGGGCCAGCACGATCAACGGCCAGAAGCCGCCAACGCCGGCATTGATCGGCAGGAACAAAGTGCCGGCACCGATGGCGGTGCCGTAGAGGCCCAGCATCCAGGTGGTGTCGTGTTGGGTCCAGCCGGTGGTCACGGTTGTTTCGGCAGCGGGATTTTCTACGGCAGGTGTACGTACATCGGTCATCGTTATTGCCTCGTTATTATTTTTGCGCGGGCTCACGTTGGGGCGATCAGGGAATGCTCCTCAGCACTCCACCCAGCTCACGGCCAGGCCGCCCCGTGAAGTTTCTTTGTATTTGTCATGCATGTCGGCGCCGGTATCGCGCATGGTGCGGATCACCCGGTCGAGGGAAATGAAGTGTTTGCCGTCACCGCGCAGGGCCATTTGCGTGGCGTTGATCGCCTTGACCGCCGCGATGGCATTGCGCTCGATACACGGCACCTGCACCAGGCCGCCGACCGGGTCGCAGGTGAGGCCGAGGTTGTGTTCCAGGCCGATTTCGGCGGCGTTTTCCAGTTGCTCGGGGGTGGCGCCAAGGATGTCGGCCAAGCCCGCAGCGGCCATGGCGCAGGCCGAGCCGACCTCACCCTGGCAGCCAACTTCGGCGCCGGAAATCGAGGCGTTTTTCTTGCAGAGGATGCCGACGGCGGCAGCAGCCAGAAAGAAATTGACCACGTCGTCGTCAGACGCGTCGGCGTTGAACTTCATGTAGTAATGCAGCACCGCCGGGATGATTCCTGCCGCGCCGTTGGTCGGCGCGGTGACCATGCGCCCACCGGCCGCGTTTTCTTCGTTGACGGCGAGGGCGAACAGGTTGACCCACTCCATAGCCGACAAGGTCGACGTGATGACATTCGGTTTGCCGATTTCCAACAGGCTGCGGTGCAATTTCGCGGCGCGGCGCGGTACGTCCAGACCGCCTGGCAAGATGCCTTCATCGCGCAAGCCTTGTTCCACGCATTCGCGCATCACCGACCAGATGTGCAACAGGCCACTGCGGATGTCTTCGTCGCTGCGCCAGGCGCGTTCGTTGGCCATCATCAGTTCGGAAACCCGCAGGCCGTGCTTGTTGCACAAGGCCAGCAGTTCCACGGCGCTGGAAAAGTCGTAGGGCAATTGCACATCGCTGGTCGGCGCAATGCCCGAGGCCGCTTCCGCCGCTTCGATGATGAAACCGCCGCCCACCGAGTAATAGGTTTGCTCGCTCAGCAGGCCGTTTTCGCCGTAGGCGTGCAGGGACATGGCGTTCGGGTGGTAGGGCAGGCTTTCATCCAGCAGTAGGAGATCGTGCTTCCAGTTGAAGGCAATGTCCTGCTGACCTGCGAGAAGCAGTCGGCCGGATTCGCGCAGTTGCTGGATGCGTGCGTTGATTGAGGTGGGGTCGACCCGGTCCGGCCATTCGCCCATCAGGCCCATCACGCAGGCGCGGTCGGTGGCGTGGCCGACGCCGGTGGCGGACAGCGAGCCATACAGACGCACTTCCACACGGCGAGTGTCGCTCAGCAGGTGTTGGTCGATCAGGGCTTGGGCAAAGGTCGCCGCCGCCCGCATCGGGCCGACGGTGTGGGAGCTGGAAGGGCCGATGCCCACTTTGAATAGATCGAAAACACTGATAGCCATGCTAAAGCCTTGCAAGCAATGGAGTAGAAATCGCTGCCATGTTTTGTAGAGCGAGCGGAATTGGCGCGATACTGAGCCTCTGGAACGGCACTGACCAACGAATTATCCTAAGACACCCTTTAGCAGGACTAAACGCTATGACCCGGCCCCTTCATGGCCAGACGTATGTCTGGTTGCACGTGTTTTCCTGTGCTGCACGGCATTTGTCGTTCACCCGCTGCGCCGAGGAACTGCACATCACGCCAGGCGCGGTGAGCCAGCAGATCCGTCAGTTGGAGGAGCGATTGGGTTTCCGCTTGTTTCATCGGCGCGCGCGGGGGGTGGAGCTGAGTGCCGAGGGGCAGCGACTGGCGACAACGGTGGGGGAGGCTTACGGCAGTATCGACGCGGAGTTGCAGCGCCTGGACGCGGGAATGATCAGCGGCACCCTGCGCCTGCGCTCGATCCCGTCGTTTCTCGGCAAGTGGCTGACCCCTCGGTTACCGCGCTTGCAGCAGCGCTTTCCGGATATCCAATTGCGTATGGTCGCTGAAGACAGCAGCATCGCCCTGCATGAGGGTGACTTCGACCTGGCCATTGACTTGAACGACGGCAGCTACCCTGGCCTGTTATCCACAGCCCTGCTGGACGAACAGATTTTCCCCGTTTGCGCCCCGAGCCTGCTGCGCGGCCGGCCACCGCTGCATGGCCCCGCTGATCTGGTACATTTCCCACTGCTGCACGACATCACCGCCTGGCGTGGGAGTTATGAGTGCGCCGAGTGGGAGTTTTACCTGAATGCAATCGGCTATCACCACGCCGACGTGCGTCGCGGGCACACCTTCAACCGCAACCACCTGACCATCGAAGCCGCCATCGCCGGCATGGGCGTGGCCATTGCGCGGCGCACCTTGCTCAACGATGAGCTGGAGCGTGGCACCTTGATCGTGCCCTTCGGCCTGGCCGTGCCTAACCACAAACGTTACGTATTGCTCTATGCGCCAGGCGCACTGAGCCACCCGGGCGTTCGCGCGGTGCACGATTGGTTGGTTGAAGAAGCAGGGATTTTCCGCGGATTGCACCCGTTGGGAGAGGGGCAATTGTGAGGTTGGCTGGGCATAAGAAGATGTAACCAACTCCCCACCCTAACAGCGTTTTTGCTCGTAGTCAGACTTAATTTGTAATGTGGGATTTATCTTTGCAAAGGGGTTGAATTGTTCTGCTGACTGCTCAATTGTGTAATCAAGAGGTCATGGTTTCACCGACCCGGTGTTGCAGTTGTGACCTCTCGCGAGCTAGCTGAAATAAGGGAAGAACTATGCAAATCCAAGTCAATAGCGATAACCATATTGAAAGCAGCATCCGACTGGAGGAGTGGGTACGTACTACCATTGAGAGCACGCTCGAACGTTATGAAGAAGACCTGACCCGAGTGGAGGTCTACCTGCGGGATGAGAACGGCGACAAGCCCGGTCCCCACGATTTAAGTTGCCGCCTGGAAGCGCGGCCAAAAGGCCATCAACCGCTGTCCGTGCTGCACAAAGCCGATACCCTGGAACAGGCGATCGACGGTGCGGCGACCAAGCTGGACCATGCGTTGGAACATCTGTTCGGCAAACTGCAAGGCAAGCCACGCGCTGCCGGGAAAAACCAGCCGACCACCAAAGTCAACGAAGATGAGCTTGAGCAGGAGTTTCTGGAAAAAGAACGCGCCGTGTTCAACGGCTGACCGTTTTCTCACGCTCCACTAAAAACGGGCCTGCATTTGCAGGCCCGTTTTCGTTTGAGTGGCGTTAGAACGCAATGGAGGTCTGCACGTAGACCGTACGCGGTTCGCCGACGTATTTACCCTTGTTGTTATCGTCGAACGAGCGGGTGAAATACTGGGTGTTGAAGATGTTTTTCACACCCACTGCCACATTCAAATCCGACAATTGCGGGCCGAAGTCATAGGCCGCACGGCTGCTGAACAGCATGTAGCCAGGGATGCGTCCGTTGGCGCCGTTGGCGGTTTCCTTCTCGGTGTTGGCGTTGTCGGCGAACTGGCTGCTCTGGTAGCTGCTGTCCAGGTTGAGCTTCCAGCGGCCTTCGGTGTAGCCCACGCCGAGGGTGCCTTTGTGCTTGGAGGAGAAGGGCACGCGGTTGCCTTTGTTCGGGCCGTCTTCGCGGATGGTGGCGTCGACGTAGGCGTAAGTGGCGTACACATCAAAGCCTGCCAGGGCCGGGCTCAAACCGTCGAGCGCGTAGTTGACGCTGGTTTCGATACCCTGGTGGCGCGTTTCCCCGCGGGCAATCACCGAGTCGTTGGTCTGGTTGCTTTCGTACTGGTTGTCGAAGTTGATCAGGAACGCGCCGATTTCCGCACGCAAGCTGCCGTCGTCGTAGCGAGTGCCGAGTTCCCAGGTGCGGGCTTTTTCCGGTTTCACTTCGCCGCTGGTCACGCGGTTCGGCATCTGGCTGTACTGCACGCTGCCGAACGAACCTTCGGTGTTGGCGTAGAGGTTCCAGCTATCGCTGAGGTGGTACAGCACGTTCAGTGCCGGCAGCGCGGTGTTGTAGTCGCCTTTGTATTTGACGTTGGTCAGGTTGTTGGTCTGCTGGGACTCGATCATCTCGTAGCGAACGCCCGGCGTGATGGTCCACTTGCCGATATCAATCCGGTCATCGATGAAGAACGCATTGGCTTCCGTGCCGCCACGGGTGTCGCGGTCGTTGCGGCTGTTGGTAGTGGGAATCTGCTGGTTGGCGGCAATCGGCGTGCGGTAGCGCAGTTCGTGGCCGGCCTCGTTGATGTAGCGGTAGCCGACGCCGACTTCATGGCTGGTCGGGCCCAGGTCGAAACCTTGGGCGAAGCGGGTTTCGATGCCGCGTACCCAGTATTCGCGTGGGGACAGCGAGAGGAAGGTGCCCTGGTCCAGGTAACCGCTGCGCAAAGTCTTGGTGAAGAAACTGTTCACGGTGAATTCGCGGCGGTCCTGCTCATAGCGATAGCCCACGTTGAACATCGTACGGCGGCCCCAGAATTTGTCGTAGGGGCGGGTGGACTGGTAGGGATCCGCCTTGTAGTCCGCGACGTTCAAGCCACCCGGCATATCGGCCTGGCCTTCGTAGTACTGCGCCATCGCATTGAAGCTGTTGGCGTCATCCAGTTGGTATTTGCCCTTGAGGATCAGGTCGTCGATGCGCGTGTTGCTGTTTTCGCGCCAGTCGCCGCCACGGGTGCCGGAGTACAGAATCGCCCCGCCCAGGCCGTTGTCAGCCGTGCCGCCGGCCAGCAGGTTGCCGGTGGTCTTGAAGCCGTCGTGGCTGGAGGACGGGCTGGTTTCGGTCTGCAAGCCGCCTTTGACCGTGGGTGCATCCGGGATCGCACGGGTCACGAAGTTGACCACGCCGCCGACGTTCTGCGGGCCGTAGCGCACCGCACCGCCGCCGCGCACCACGTCGACCGCGTCCATATTGCCCATGCTGATCGGCGCAAAGGAAAGCTGCGGCTGGCCGTAGGGCGCGAACGGCACCGGAATGCCGTCCATCAGCACCGTGGAGCGCGACGCCAGGCGTGGGTTGAGGCCACGAATGCCGAAGTTCAGCGCCATGTCGTGGCTGCCGGTGCCGTTGTTGTCCGGGGCGTTGACGCCGGGAATGCGGTTGAGCACGTCCTTGGCCTGGGTGGCGCCCTGGCGTTCGAACTCTTCACGACGGATCACATCGCGGGCGCCGGGGTGTTCGAACACATTGGTCTGCGCCGCGTCGCCCAGCCAGTCGCCGACCACGCTGGAGGTGCCTAACTCAATGCTGGCCGGTGCAGTGGCCGGTTGCAGGCTGTAGGCATTGTCGCCTTCGGCACGGGCTTGCAGGCCGGTGCCCTCCAGAAGTTTCTGCAGGCCGTCCGCGGCGCTGTAGTTGCCGGACAAACCACGGCTCTGCATACCCGCCGTCACTTCGGAACCGAAGGAGATCAACACGCCGGCTTCGCGGCCAAACTGGTTCAGTGCAGCTTCCAGCGACGTCGGGGCGATGTGATAGGGCTTGGCGTCGGCCGCCATCACCGGGGGTAGCACGGTCAGACTGAGGCTGGCGCCGAGTAGAAGTTGGCGCAAGGTGCGGGCAAGAAGCGTCGGTTGCTGGGGCATGAAGAGCGGTCCTGAGAAGGAAGGATCAAGGTGGCTTTCCTTCTCTGTCACGCGAGGGGTGGAAAACGGCTCACCGTTTTTTGAATTAATTTCAGGCGCGTGCCTGCACGGTCACCCAGTAGCGGGTAAAGCGCCGCACCTTCACCGGCAGGCTCACTTCCAGCAGGTCGAGAATGCGTTCGCTGTCGTCCAGCGGGTAGCTGCCGGAGATCAGCAGGTTGGCCACCTGTGGGTCGCAATTGACCTGGCCACGGCGATAACGGCCGAGTTCGCCGAGGAAATCTTCCAGGCGCATGTGGGCAGCAACCAGCATGCCGTCGGCCCAGGCGCCGCTGTTGGCGTCGGTGGGGCGCGGGGTGTCCCAACCTTTGCGGGTGAAGTTGACTTGATTCGCGGCCTGGACGTTCAGCGGCAGGCCGCTGTAGGTGTTGGGCATGACCTCGACGTGACCGTCGAGCACCGCCAGTTGGGTGTGATCGTTGAATTGCCGCACATTAAAGCGCGCCACTTGGCTGGTGAGCAGGCCCTGGCCGGTCAGCACCTGCAACGGTGTGCTGCCCGCAATACCGGTCAACAGGATCTCGCCTTCAAGCAGGCGGATCAGCCGTTGCTGGCCATCGAAATGCACATCTACCGCGCTGCCGGTGTTGAGCTGCAACTGGCTGCCGTCGGCCAATTGCACCTTGCGTCGCTGGCCGACGGGACTGCGGTAGTCGGCGGTCAGCGGCGGCAGGATATGTTGCTGGCGCAGGCTCCAGGCGGCAGCGGAACCGGCGCCGAGGATCAACAGCAATTTCAGCGCCTGACGACGGCTGGTGGAGGTTGGCGCATTCAACGCCGCATGGGCCAGGGGCGAGGGCATGCCGCGCAGGCGTTGGTTGACGCGTTGCATATGGTCCCAGGCGCGCTGGTGTTCGCTGTGGGCGTTCAACCACTGTTGCCACGCGGCTTGCTGGCGTGGGTTGAGCGCGCCTTGCTGCATTTCCATCAGCCAGTGCACGGCTTGTTCGGCGACTTGGGTGGAGAAGTTCATAGGGCGAAGTAGCAGCGCATAGCCGCTTTGCTCAGGTGGCGTTTGACGGTGGCGATGGAAATGCCCAGTTCCGCGCCGATTTGCGCGTAGGTCAGGCCATCGAGTTGGGCCAGCAGAAAGGCCCGCTTCACCTGGACGGGCAGGCCGTCGAGCAGTTGGTCCAACTCCACCAGGGTTTGCAGGATGATGGCGCGTTCTTCTTCCGACGGTGCCACGTGCTCGGGCATCTGCGCCAAGGCGTCGAGGTAGGCGCGCTCCAGGTCCTGGCGGCGGTAGAAGTTGAACAGCACACGCTTGGCGACTGTGGTGAGGAACGCGCGGGGCTCGACCAACGTGGGTGTTTCCCGTGCGGTGAGCACACGGATGAAGGTGTCCTGGGCCAGGTCGGCGGCGCTTTCCGGACAGCCGAGCTTGCGTCGCAACCAGCCGGTGAGCCAGTGGTGATGGTCGTTGTACAACACTTCGACGGTATTGGACGGGCTCAACGCGAACACTCCACAAGCATCGCCATGCTTTAGAGAACAAGAATTGTTCGCATTGTAGGGCCCGCGACGGGCTTCGGCAATCCGTCAGGGCAGGTGTTTCATCCGTTCTGTTTTGCTTATGAGAATATTTATCATTAATATTGCGGCCTGATGAACCTGGCGCCTCCCGCATGAAAAGCAAAACCTCGCTGCCTGTCTCCTATCGTCTCGCCGTTACCTCGCGCGTGCTGGCTGCCGTGGTGGGCGGCTATCTGATGGCTTCCCTGGCCAGCATCTGCCTGGCGCTGTGGATACCCACGTCCCGCGCCGACGCCGTGATCACCGGCATGATGAGTTCATTCGTGTTCTACCTGCTGGCCGTGCTCTGGTGTTTCGCTTGCCGCAGCGCCGCACGCGCTTGGTTCGGCGTGATGTTGCCGAGCGCGATATTTGCCACGCTGGCGGGTGTGGGCTTCTGGATGGCACGCACATGAAAGAGGGCTTTCGCCAGGCCATGGCCTGGTTGCACACCTGGGCGGGGCTGATCTTTGGCTGGCTGCTGTTTGCGATTTTCCTGACGGGCACCTTGGCGTATTTCAAGGATGAGATCAGCCATTGGATGCAGCCTGAAGTGCAGGCCCATCCGCTGGACGATGCGCGCAGCCTGACGGTCGCCCAGACCTATCTGCAGCAAGTCGCGCCGACCGCTGCGCGTTGGTTTATCACTCTGCCAGACAGCCGCGATCCTGGTTTGTCGGTAATGTGGCAAGACAAAGTCGACCCCGGCCGCCGCGGCAATTTCATCCAGAAAACCCTCGACCCTGTTACCGGCCAGGCTGTGCAAGCCCGTGAAAGCATGGGCGGCGATTTCTTCTACCGCTTTCACTTCCAGCTGCAAATGCCTCACCCGTGGGGTCGCTGGCTGTCGACGATTGCCGCGATGGTGATGTTCGTCGCCTTGATCACCGGCATCATCACCCACAAGAAAATCTTCAAGGACTTCTTCACCTTCAGGCCCCGCAAAGGCCAGCGTTCCTGGCTCGACGGGCATAACGCGGTGGGAGTGCTGGTGCTGCCGTTCCATTTGATGATCACCTATAGCAGCCTGGTGATCTTCATGAGCATGGTGATGCCGGCGCCGATTCTTGCTTCCTATGGCGGCGACACCCGCGCTTTTTTCAGCGAGGTATTCCCGAATACCAACAACGCGCCGGCGCTGGGCCAGCCTGGAAAATTGCTGCCGCTGGTGCCGATGTACGAGCAAGCGCAGGCACAGTGGGAAGGTGGCCATGTGGGGCGCGTGGCGGTCAATAATCCCGCCGATATGAACGCCTCGGTCAATGTGTTCCGCGCGGGTTCCGACAGCGTGGTGCATGATTTCGGCAGCACCGTTTCCTTCAATGGCACCACCGGCGAGCTGGTGCGGGTGTATGGCGGGCAGTCGCTGCCGGCAGCCATCAGCGGCAGTTTCTATGGGTTGCACATGGGCCATTTCGCCGGGCCGGTGCTGCGCTGGTTGTACTTTATCTGTGGCCTGGCGGGCACGGCGATGATCGGCACCGGTCTGGTGATCTGGCTCGGCAAGCGTCAGCTCAAACATGCCAAGGCTGCGGTAATGCCGTTTGAGTTGCGCTTGGTAGAAGTGCTGAACATCGCCAGCATGTCCGGGTTGATGATCGCCATCGCCGCATTTTTCTGGGCCAACCGTTTGTTGCCGGTGAGCTTTGCCGACCGTTCCGATTGGGAAGTGCAAACCTTCTTTATTGCCTGGGGCCTGAGTCTGTTGCACGCGATCCTGCGTCGTGGCCGCCAGGGTTGGGTCGAGCAACTGGGCTTCGGCGCGCTGCTGTTTATCGCCATCCCACTGCTCAACGCGTTGACCACATCGCACCACCTCGGTGTTTCGTTGGCAACCGGCGATTGGGCCATGGCTGGCTTTGATCTGACCTGTCTGGCCAGCGGCGTATTCCTTGGCTGGGCCGCCTGGAAGATGCAGCGTCGCACCGCGCTGGCGCCTAAAACTCAGCGCGCCCGCCCGCTGGCGCTGAAGCAGGAGGCGAACTGAATGCTGCTCGCGCTGCTGATGTGCTACGCCGGGTTCACTGCACTCTGCCTGTCCACTGACCGTCACCACGGCGAGTTGCTGCACAGCAAACCCTCGTCTCGTCGGCGCCTGGGTTTGCGGGTGATCGGTTGGTTGCTGCTGGTGGTGTCGATCTGGCCGACGGTGGATGTCGCCGGTTGGGGCCAGGGCCTGGTGGAGTGGTGCGCCGTGTTGATGCTCAGCGCATTGCTGCTGGTGCTGTTGTTGCCGTACCGGCCAAGGCTGGCCTTGATCCTGGCGGGCATTGGTCTGCTCGCCAGTCCTGTCGCAGCCTTCGCCACTCTCTGAGCCCGCCCATGATGATCAGCACGCCACCCGAATCCCAGGACAGCCAGCACGCTGACGCGGCAGGTGGGCGTGCGCATTTCCTGCAGGTGTTTTTGTCCCAGCGTTCGCAGATGGAAGCCTTGGTGAGTCGCCGCGTGGGGTGTCGCGCCACGGCGGCCGACCTGGTGCAGGACCTGTTCCTGCGTTTCTGGCGCCGGCCGTTGGTGCAGGTCGAGGAGCTCAGCACCTACCTGTTGCGTTGCGCCGGCAACATCGCCATCGACCACCTGCGCAGCGAAGGTGCACGGGTACGCTGCAGTGAAGGCTGGCTGCCTGAACAGCAAGACAACCAAGGCTCTGAACCCCAGGCAGCATTGGAAGCCGGCAATGACCTGCGCCACGTCGAAGCTGCCTTGCGCAGCCTGCCGGAACGCACGCGGCAGATTTTCCTGCTCAACCGCATCCACGGGCGCAAGTACGCGGAAATCGCCAAGGCCATGGGCCTGTCCCAAAGTGCCGTGGAAAAACATATGATGCGTGCCCTTGAAGCCTGCAAAGCCAGCCTTCGCGAACCATCGCCCCCACGCACGCCAGGGAAAGCACCGTGAACGTCACCCCCACGCCCGCCCAGGAACAAGCCGCAATGGCCTGGCTGAGCCTATTGCATGATCAGCCCAGCAGTGGCGACCAGGCCACTTTCAGCCAGTGGTTGCGGGCTGATCCGGCGCACGTCGAGGCCTACTCCCAGGCCCAGGTGCTGTGGGAGTTGAGCGAAGTGCCAGCGCGCAAGCTGGCGGATGAAGAGGCGTTGGCGTTGCAGGGCTACCTCAATGCGATGAACACCCCGAAACGCTCGCGGGTGGTGCGTTGGTCCGGCGCCTTGGCGATGGCTGCGTGCCTGTTGTTGATGGTGTCCATGGGCGCCGGCTGGCAGCCGTCACGCTGGATCGATGATTTCGGTGCCGACTATGTGACGGCGCCGGGTGAAGTCAAAACCGTCACGCTGGCCGATCAATCCCAGGTGACCCTTGATGCCGACAGCGCGATTGCCGTGGATTTCAGCCATGGCGAGCGGCATATCAAGCTGCGTCGTGGCGCGGGCTTTTTCAGCGTGACCCACACGGGACAATCCTTTGTGGTGGAGGCGGGCAGCGGTGAGGCGCGCGTGCTGGGCACGCAGTTTGAAGTGCGCCTGCAACCGGCAGGTGCTCAGGTGACCGTGTTGTCCGGACGGGTAGGCGTGACGCCATCCAAACAGGGCCAGCAGCAGATTCTTACAGCATGTCAGCAAGTGGCCTACGCCGAGGGTGTTGCGGACCCTCTGCACGCAGTAGACAGTGAATCGCGCCTGGCCTGGCGCGACGGTTGGCTCAACTATTACAAAGCGCCGTTGGCGGACGTGGTCGAGGACCTGGGGCGTTACTACCCCGGCCGCATTCTGTTGCTCAATAAAGAGATGGGAGCCAAGCGCGTCAGCGGCAGTTTCCCGAGCAAGGACCCGCAGGCGGTGTTAAATGCGTTGCAGGCCGTGCTTGGCTTTGAACAGCACACGGTTTTGGGACGGATGATCTTGGTGCGCTGACTACTTCAGCGCCGCCATGATCTTCTCGGGGCTGTATTCGCGAATCAGCGTGCCGTTCACATCCACAAACGGAATTCCGCCCCCGCCCAACGCTTCATATGCCTTGCGCGCCTGGGCATCCTTCTCGATATCGAACGCCTGGTAGGGAATGCCCTTTTGGTCCAGAAAGCGGCGGATCTGCTTGCAGTAACCACACCACTCGGTCGAGTAGAGCACCACACGCGCTGAAGCACGTACGTGCTCCGGCGCCATTTGTGAGGGGTTGAACACCCGTTCGATCTTGCCCCAGTTCTGGATCACCACCACGACCAGCAACACCAGCAGGACTTTTTTAAAGACCCCGCCGAGCATCAGTTACGGCGCTTGAGCTGGTCAGTCAGTTGGGTCGGCAGGCCCTTGATGATCAAGGTGCCGGCGGCTTCGTCGTATTCGATCTTGTCGCCCAGCAGGTGCGCTTCAAAGCTGATGGACAAGCCCTCGGCCCGGCCGGTGAAGCGGCGGAACTGGTTGAGGGTGCGCTTATCCGCCGGGATTTCCGGCGACAGGCCGTAGTCCTTGTTGCGGATGTGGTCATAGAACGCCTTCGGCCGATCTTCATCGATCAACCCTGACAGTTCTTCCAGGCCCATCGGTTCACCGAGCTTGGCTTGGCTGCTGGCGTAATCCACCAGGGTCTTGGTTTTCTCGCGGGCGGATTCGTCCGGCAGGTCTTCGCTTTCGACGAAGTCACTGAAGGCCTTGAGCAAGGTGCGGGTCTCGCCCGGGCCGTCGACGCCTTCCTGGCAGCCGATGAAGTCGCGAAAGTACTCCGAGACCTTCTTGCCGTTCTTGCCCTTGATAAAGGAAATGTACTGCTTGGACTGCTTGTTGTTCTGCCACTCGGACACGTTTATACGTGCCGCCAGGTGCAATTGGCCGAGGTCCAGGTGGCGCGAGGGGGTCACGTCCAGCTCGTCGGTCACCGCCACGCCTTCGCTGTGGTGTAGGAGGGCGATGGCCAGGTAGTCGGTCATGCCCTGCTGGTAGTGGGCGAACAGTACATGGCCACCGGTGGAGAGGTTGGACTCCTCCATCAGCTTCTGCAGGTGCTCGACCGCCGTGCGGCTGAAGGTGGTGAAGTCCTGCCCACCGTCAAAGTATTCCTTCAACCAGCCGCTGAACGGGTGCGCGCCAGACTCGGCATGGAAGAAACCCCAGGCCTTGCCTTGTTTGGCGTTGTAGCTCTCGTTGAGGTCGGCAAGCATGTTCTCGATGGCGGCGGACTCGGCAAGCTCGGAGTCGCGGGCGTGGAGAACTGCAGGTGTGCCGTCGGGTTTTTTGTCGATCAGGTGGACGATGCAATGACGGATCGGCATAGGCTTCTCGGCTGGTTGAGCGGGGAGCGGTGGGCCTCCCCGAAAAGTCGCCAAGTGTACCGCACCATTGGCCGAGACGGGCTTCGAAGGGTGTTTTGGGCCCCTTCCGACGGGCCATATGCCTTTTTTTCACGGTTTAGAGCGATAAAGCTGACCAAATGGGTAGGTAGAGGCGGATATTTCCCCGTCTCTGTGCTAGTTTTGCCCCGTCTTACGCCAAGTCTCGGCGATAAGCGTGCATTCAGCATCTGTCAGGTCGAACCAATCCCCGTTTCAAGCATCTATAACCCCGATCTCCGTGGTTATAGCCGGGGGTGCCAGGCCATGACGGTCGGGCTCGACGGCTGACACTGCACTCTGCAATCCATATGAATTTGATAGGGAAGGAACACCACAATGGCTATTACTAAAGACCAACTGATCGCTGACCTGGCTGAAGCAGTAGACGCACCGAAAACCACCGTGCGCGCTCTGCTGGACCAACTGAGCCAAGTTGTTGCTGACCAGCTGGAAAACGGCGGCGAAATCACTCTGCCAGGCGTTGGCAAACTGAAAGTGACCGAGCGTCCTGCCCGTACTGGCCGTAACCCTTCGACTGGCGCTGCCATCGAAATCGCTGCCAAGAAAGTTATCAAGCTGGTTGTGGCCAAAGGCCTGACCGACGCTGTTAACAAGTAAGACGCAGCAAAAAAAACCGTGCTCCGGAGCGATCCGGGCACGGTTTTTTGTTGCCTGTAGGAGCGAGCTTGCTCGCGAGGATCGCCAACGATGACGCGGGCATTCTGAATAAGCGCGGTGTCATTGCGTTTTTCGCGAGCAAGCTCGCTCCTACAGTGAAGCAGGCAGCGTTTAGACTTAGCGCACCCAGCGCTGACGCCAGATATGCTGCTCGTTCTTGGTCTGGAAAGTCCACGCCACAAACCGGCTCTGCTTCTGGCCCTGGGACATTTCCACCACTTGGCTCTCCAGCACGCCGGCCTTTTTCAGGGCCGTCTCGATCGCGGGCAAGTTCGACGCTTTCGACACCAGAGTGCTGAACCACAGCACCTTATGGGCAAAGTGCGCACTTTCGGCAATCAGTTGTGTCACAAAACGTGCTTCACCACCTTCACACCACAACTCGGCCGATTGGCCGCCGAAGTTCAGCACCGGCAACTTGCGCTTTGGGTCCGCCTTGCCAAGGGCGCGCCACTTGCGTTCGCTGCCCTTGGTGGCTTCATCCATGGACGCATGGAACGGCGGGTTGCACATGGTCAGGTCAAAACGCTCGCCCGGCTCCAGCAGGCCCAGCAGGATCTGCTTGGGATTGCTCTGCTGGCGCAGCTGGATGACTTTGCTCAGGTCATTGGACTGCACGATGGCCTTGGCTGCGGCCACGGCAATAGGGTCGACTTCTGAGCCGAGGAAATTCCAGCGGTATTCCATGTAGCCAATCAGCGGATAGACGCAGTTGGCGCCCATGCCGATGTCCAGCACCTTGACGATGGAACCGCGCGGAATCTTGCCGTCGTTGGTGTTGGCCAGCAGGTCGGCCAGGAAGTGCACGTAGTCCGCACGCCCCGGCACCGGCGGGCAAAGGTAGTCCTGCGGGATGTCCCAGTGCTGGATGCCATAGAAGGCTTTCAGCAGCGCTCGGTTGAACACCCGCACCGCATCGGGGCTGGCAAAGTCGATGCTTTCCTTGCCGTACGGGTTGATGATCACGAATTTCGCCAGTTCCGGCGTGGTCTTGATCAGCGCCGGGAAGTCGTAACGGCCTGTGTGGCGGTTGCGTGGGTGCAGGGTCGCCTCTTTACGCGGCGCGACGGGCTTGGCCGGGGCGGCGGTTTTGGGCTTCTTGCGTGGAGGCTTGGGCGTGCTGGGGGCGGTCATGATGATTCTGGTGTTGGCTCAAAGTGGTGGGTATTGTCACACATCTTGGACCTAACTCGGTCAACTGTGGGAGCTGGCTTGCCTGCGATGGCATCACCTCGGTCTGCTTGAAGGACCGAGTTGCCTGCATCGCAGGCAAGCCAGCTCCCACAAAAAACAAAAAAAAGAGACCCGAAGGTCTCTTTTTTCACGCGAATCAAGCCTTACAGGCTGGAAATCCGCGCATGTTGCTCCGCCAGCTTGCCCAGGGCCTGCTCAGCCTCGGCCAGCTTGGCGCGTTCTTTCTCGATCACTTCAGCCGGTGCCTTGTCGACGAAGGCCGCGTTGGACAGCTTGCCGCCCACGCGTTGCACTTCGCCCTGCAGGCGGCCGATTTCCTTGTCGAGACGTGCCAGTTCCGCGCCCTTGTCGATCAAGCCAGCCATCGGCACCAACACTTCCATCTCGCCAACCAAGGCGGTAGCGGACAGCGGTGCTTCGGCGCCGGCGGCCAATACGGTGATCGACTCCAGCTTCGCCAGCTTCTTGAGCAGCGCATCGTTCTCGGTAAGACGACGCTGGTCTTCAGCGCTGGCGTTCTTCACAAACACCGCCAATGGCTTGCCCGGCCCGATGTTCATCTCGGCACGGATGTTGCGCGTGCCCATCATCAGGGTCTTGAGCCATTCGATATCGCTTTCGGCCGCCTCATCGATGCGCGCTTCGTTGGCCACCGGCCAAGGTTGCAGCATGATGGTCTTGCCTTCGATACCGGCCAGCGGCGCCAGGCGCTGCCAGATTTCTTCGGTGATGAACGGCATGAACGGGTGTGCCAAACGCAACGCCACTTCCAATACGCGCACCAGTGTGCGACGAGTGCCGCGCTGGCGTTCGACCGGCGCGTTTTCGTCCCACAAGACTGGCTTGGACAGTTCCAGGTACCAGTCGCAATACTGGTTCCAGATGAACTCGTACAAAGCCTGTGCGGCCAGGTCAAAACGGAACTGGTCGAGCTGGCGGGTCACTTCGGCTTCGGTGCGTTGCAACTGCGAAATGATCCAGCGGTCGGCCAGGCTCAGTTCGAAAGCTTCGCCGTTCTGGCCGCAGTCTTCGCCCTTGTCCAGCACGTAGCGCGCGGCGTTCCAGATCTTATTGCAGAAGTTGCGATAACCTTCGACGCGGCCCATGTCGAACTTGATGTCGCGACCGGTGGAGGCCAGCGAGCAGAAGGTGAAGCGCAGGGCGTCGGTGCCGTAGCTGGCAATGCCGTCGGCGAACTCGTCGCGGGTCTGCTTCTCGATCTTCTTCGCCAGTTTCGGCTGCATCAGGCCCGAGGTGCGTTTTTGCACCAAGGTTTCCAGGTCGATGCCGTCGATGATGTCCAGCGGGTCCAGGACGTTCCCCTTGGACTTGGACATCTTCTGGCCCTGGCCATCACGCACCAGGCCGTGCACGTACACGGTCTTGAACGGTACCTGCGGCGTGCCGTCCTCGTTCTTCACCAGGTGCATGGTCAGCATGATCATCCGGGCAACCCAGAAGAAAATGATGTCGAAACCAGTGACCAGCACGTCGGTGGAGTGGAATTTCTTGAGGAATTCGGTCTGCTGCGGCCAGCCCAGGGTGGAGAAGGTCCACAGGCCCGAGCTGAACCAGGTATCCAGTACGTCGTTGTCCTGTTGCAGTGCAATGTCGGCACCGAGGTTGTGCTTGGCGCGCACTTCGGCTTCGTCGCGGCCAACATAGACTTTGCCCGACTCGTCGTACCAGGCCGGAATGCGGTGGCCCCACCACAGCTGACGGCTGATGCACCAATCCTGGATGTCACGCATCCACGAGAAATACATATTTTCGTACTGTTTCGGCACGAACTGGATGCGGCCATCTTCCACGGCGGCAATGGCAGGTTCTGCCAGCGGCTTGGTGGACACGTACCACTGGTCGGTCAGCCACGGCTCGATCACGGTGCCGGAGCGGTCGCCTTTCGGCACCTTCAGGCCGTGGTCGTCAACGCTCACCAGCAAACCGGCAGCGTCGAAGGCGGCCACGATCTGCTTGCGCGCTTCGAAACGGTCAAGGCCGGCGTATTCGGCCGGGATCTTGCCGTCGATGCTCTCGTTCAGCGTGCCGTCCAGGTTGAACACCTGGCAGGCCGGCAGTACGGCGGCATTTTTGTCGAAGATGTTCAGCAGCGGCAGGTTGTGGCGCTTGCCGACTTCGTAGTCGTTGAAATCGTGGGCCGGGGTGATTTTCACGCAGCCGGTGCCGAATTCAGGGTCGCAGTAGTCGTCCGCGATGATCGGGATGCGACGGCCGACCAATGGCAGCTCGACGAACTTGCCGATCAGTGCCTGGTAGCGCTCGTCATTCGGGTTAACCGCAACGGCGGCATCGCCGAGCATGGTTTCCGGACGAGTGGTGGCGACGATCAGGTAGTCGTTGCCTTCAGCAGTCTTGGCGCCATCGGCCAGCGGGTACTTGAGGTTCCACAGGAAACCTTTCTCGTCGTGGTTTTCCACTTCGAGGTCGGAAATCGCCGTGTGCAACTTGGTGTCCCAGTTGACCAGGCGCTTGCCGCGGTAGATCAGGCCGTCTTCATGCAGGCGCACGAAGGCTTCTTTTACGGCTTCCGACAGGCCGTCGTCCATGGTGAAGCGTTCGCGGCTCCAGTCGACGGACGAGCCCAGGCGACGGATCTGACGGCTGATGTTGCCGCCGGACTGGTCTTTCCATTCCCAGATCTTTTCCAGGAATTTCTCGCGACCCAGGTCGTGACGGTTCTGGCCGGTGGCTTCGAGTTGGCGTTCCACCAACATCTGGGTGGCGATGCCAGCGTGGTCGGTGCCCGGCTGCCACAGGGTGTTGCGGCCCTGCATGCGGCGGAAACGGATCAACGCATCCATGATCGCATTGTTGAAGCCATGGCCCATGTGCAGGCTGCCAGTGACGTTCGGTGGCGGAATCATGATGGTGTAGGAATCGCCCGCGCCTTGCGGGGCGAAATAATTCTCGGATTCCCAGGTGTTGTACCAGGAAGTTTCGATGGCGTGCGGCTGGTAGGTCTTATCCATGCGCGGCGGGACCCTAGTTGGCATTTATTCAGGAAAGCCGGCAAGTATAACGGGGGATAGGGGAGAGGGGTAGGAGCGAGCAAAATCGCTCCTGATAGGACTTATGACTGGTATTGGCTCAACAACCGTTCCATTCGCGCATCCAGCCGACGCTTGATCTCGGTCTCGATATGCGGCGCAAAGTCGTCGATCACGTCTTGCATGATCAGTTGCGCGGCGGCGCGCAGCTCGTTGTCCAGGTGCAGCAGCAGGGCGTCTGGCCCTTTTTCAGCGGGGGCAGGTTCGACGGCGGGGGCTACCGCAACCGGCTCCGGCGCGGCGGGTTTGCCGCCGACCATGTCGAACAACAGCGGAATCTGTACCTCGCCCTCGACCGATTCGGTCAACAGCGGCGGTTGCAAGTCATCATCACCGAGCAACTGACGGATCGACTCCAGGTCGTCCAGCAGGTGGTCGTCTTTTTTTATAGGGTTGGGATTGTCCATCATGTACTCAAAGTCGTTGTAGCCGGTGATCTTGCAGAGGATAGCCCTGTTCGCGGTAGAAACGGAAACTCTCCCGCGCGGCCTGACGAATCGCCGGGTCTTCCACCACCACTTCCGCCACACGGGCGAAGGCCTTGGCGAACTGCGGTACTTTCAGGTCCAGGTTGACCAGCAGGTCCTGGTGATCGCCACAACTGTCGCCTAAACCCAGGACAACCAGGCCGTCGGGTTCGGACTCGGCGGGGCCGTGAGGCACGAAACTTTCGCCCTTGAAGCGCCACAGTCGGGCATCCAGCTCATCGCGTTGGGCGGCATCGCTGCAATGCAGGTAGATGCGGTGGCCCATGCGCCAGGCTTTTTCGGTGAGTTTGCAGGCAAAGTCCAGGCGCGCGAGCGGGTCGGCGCTGGGCAATATATAGAAGTCGACTTGGGTCATTGCATTTCCTGGTCGTGCGCATACCCCTTGTAGGAGCCGGCTTGCCGGCGATGAGTCCCTTGAATCTTATAGCGATTTCAAGGCAGCCATCGCCGGCAAGCCGGCTCCTACAGGGAGGATTGCGTTAGGCCTTGGCGCGATCCAGCAGGTACTGGGTCAGCAGGGGAACCGGACGGCCGGTTGCGCCCTTGTCCTTGCCGCCGCTGGTCCAGGCCGTGCCGGCGATGTCCAGGTGTGCCCAGTTGAAGTTCTTGGCAAAGCGCGACAGGAAGCACGCAGCGGTGATGGTGCCGGCTTTCGGGCCGCCGATGTTGGCGATGTCGGCGAAAGGGCTGTCCAGCTGTTCCTGGTACTCATCGAACAGCGGCAGTTGCCAGGCGCGGTCGTCGGCCGCTTTACCGGCGCTGAGCAGTTGCTCGATCAGCTCATCGCTGTTGCCCAGCAGGCCCGACGTGTGGGAACCCAGGGCGACGATGCAGGCACCGGTCAGGGTGGCGATGTCGATCACGGCCTGTGGCTTGAAGCGCTCGGCGTAGGTCAGGGCATCGCACAGCACCAGGCGGCCTTCGGCGTCGGTGTTGAGGATTTCGACGGTCTGGCCGCTCAGGGTGGTGACGATGTCGCCCGGACGGGTCGCGCCGCCGCTCGGCATGTTCTCGGCGCAGGCCAGGATGCACACCAGGTTGATCGGCAGCTTGAGTTCCAGCACGGCACGCAGGGTGCCGAACACGCTGGCGGCGCCGCCCATGTCGTACTTCATCTCGTCCATGCCCAGGCCCGGCTTGAGGCTGATGCCGCCGGTGTCAAAGGTGATGCCTTTGCCGACCAGGGCGTAAGGCTTCTCGGACTTCTTGCCGCCGTTGTATTGCATCACGATCAGGCGTGGCGGCTGGTCGCTGCCCTGGCCCACGGCATAGAACGAGCCCATGCCCAGTTCCTTGATCTTCTTCTCGTCCAGCACTTCGACTTTCAGGCCTTTGAACTCTTTGCCCAGCGCCTTGGCTTGTTCGCCGAGGAAAGTCGGGTGGCAGATGTTCGGCGGCAGGTTGCCCAGGTCGCGGGTGAACGACATACCGTTGGCGATGGCGGTCGCGTGGGTCACGGCGCGCTCAACTTCAGCCTGGGCGGCCTTGATGGTCAGCAGGGTGATTTTCTTCAGGGCGCGGGGTTCGGCCTTGGTGCTCTTGTACTGGTCGAAAATGTAGCCGCCGTCCACCAGGCTCTCGGCCAGCAGGCGGGTCTTGCCGTAGCTGTCACGGCCTTTGACCACGACTTCATCGAGTGCCAGCGTGGCGTCAGTGCCACCCAGGCCCTTGAGGGTAGTGAGGATGCCGCTGACGATTTTGCGGAACGGACGGTCGCCCAGTTCAGCCTCTTTGCCCACGCCCACCAGCAATACGCGGTCGGCTTTCAGGTTGGGCAGGCTCTGCAGCAACAGGCTCTGGCCGACTTTGCCGACCAGGTCGCCGCGCTTGAGCACTGCGCTGATGGCGCCGCCGCTGAGTTCGTCGAGTTGCTTGGCGGCAACGCCGAGCTTGCGGCCTTCGCCGATGGCGACCACGAGGGTGGCGGTTTTCAACGTTTCGGGGCTAACGCTTTTTACAACCAATTCCATTTTCGGGTCCCTTATAAAGGTCGGTTAGCCAGGAGTCTGTACTCCGGCTTTAATACCAGGCAGTTGTGTAAACCGCCGGCGACAAAGGCCGCAGTTTGAACCTCGCCGACGGAGCCTGACAACCCTTGTCACCCGCTTTGTGCACGTGCATGAGCAAGCTCCGTGACAGGCGCGGTCAATCACAGGATAATGCGCCATCTTTTTAGCCGGTCCGTGCAAACGGGCTGACTCGGTATGCTTGCTTGTTTGGCCGCCTTAGCCTGACAACCCTGGAGTGTCTGGTTTGATCGTCTTCCGTTATCTGTCCCGCGAAGTCCTGTTGACCTTGAGTGCCGTGAGTGCGGTATTGCTGGTCATCATCATGAGTGGTCGTTTCGTCAAATACCTGGCCCAGGCTGCCTCCGGCGCCCTCGATCCGGGCTCGCTGTTCCTGATCATGGGCTTTCGTCTGCCGGGCTTCCTGCAGCTGATCCTGCCGCTCGGCCTGTTCCTAGGGATCCTGCTGGCCTACGGCCGCCTTTACCTCGAAAGCGAAATGACCGTGCTCTCGGCCACCGGCATGAGCCAGCAGCGCCTGCTGGGCATGACCATGATCCCGGCCGCCGGCGTTGCGCTGATCGTGGCCTGGCTGAGCCTGAGCCTGGCCCCTCAGGGCGCCATGCAGTTCCAACTGGTACTGAATAAACAGGACGCGATGACCGAGTTCGACACCCTTGAACCCGGCCGCTTCCAGGCGCTCAATGATGGTTCGCGGGTGACCTACACCGAAACCCTGACCGACGACCGCGCCAATCTGGGCGGTGTGTTCATCTCCGAGAAACGCCTGGGGCAGGACAAGAAAGACCGTGGCATTTCTGTGCTGGTGGCCGATTCCGGTCGCCAGGAAGTGCGTCCTGACGGCAGCCGCTACCTGATCCTGGAAAATGGTTACCGCTACGATGGCAGCCCGGGCATGGCCGACTACCGCGCGATCAAATACGACACCTATGGCGTGATGCTGGCCCGTCCGGACATCAGCGACGAAGTCACCGACCGCGACGCCATCCCGACCACCGATTTGTTCGGCAGCAAGGAACTGCGCTCGATTGCCGAGCTGCAATGGCGGATTTCCTTGCCACTGCTTGTGTTCATTGTGACCTTGATGGCGGTGCCGCTGTCGCGCGTCAACCCGCGTCAGGGCCGCTTCCTCAAGCTGTTGCCGGCGATCCTGCTGTACATGGCGTACCTCACCATCCTGATTTCCGCCCGTGGTTCCCTGGAGAAGGGCAAGCTGTCGCCGACCCTGGGCCTGTGGTGGGTGCACGGGATCTTCCTGGTGATTGGCCTGGGCCTGCTCTATTGGGAACCGATCCGTTTGAAAATGATGAGCCGTCGTGGCCAGAAGGAGTTGGCTCGTGGCTAAGCTCGATCGCTACATTGGTAGCAGCGTACTGATCGCCATCCTGGCGGTATTGGGCATCATCCTCGGGCTGGCTTCGCTGTTCGCCTTTATCGATGAAGTCGGCAACGTCACTGACACCTACACCGTGTGGGACGTGCTGAGCTACGTGGCCCTCACCGCGCCGCGCCGCCTCTACGACATGATGCCGATGGCCGCGCTGATCGGCTGCCTGATCGGCCTCGGCAGCCTGGCCAGCAACAGCGAGTTGACCATCATGCGCGCCGCCGGCGTGTCCATCGGTCGTATCGTCTGGGCGGTCATGAAGCCCATGCTGCTGCTGATGGCGTGCAGCGTGTTGATCGGTGAATACGTAGCGCCGCCGGCTGAAACCACTGCCCAGGCCAATCGTGCCCTGGCCCAGGGGTCGGGCGATGCGCAAAGCTCCAAGCACGGCCTATGGCACCGCCAGGGCGATGAGTTCATCCACATCAACGCCGTGCAGCCGGGTGGACTGTTGATTGGTGTTACGCGCTATACGTTCGACAAAGAACGTCACCTGCTGGAGTCAAGCTTCGCCAAACGTGCGCAATACGGTAGCGAAAAATGGCAACTCAGCGACGTCACCACCACCTACTTCCGTAATATCGGCCAAGGCACCAAGGCCAGCACCGAAGTGATCAACGTGCCGAGCCAGGAGTGGGATATCGCCCTCAAGCCGGAACTGTTGAATACCGTGGTGATGATCCCCGAAAGCCTACCGATCTCCGGGCTGTGGGGTTACATTCACTACCTGAAGGACCAGGGCCTGAACAATGGCCGCTACTGGCTGGCATTTTGGGTCAAGGTGTTGCAGCCGGTGGTCACCGCTGCACTGGTGCTGATGGCCATTTCCTTCATCTTTGGTCCGTTGCGTTCCGTGACCCTGGGTCAACGCGTATTCACAGGCGTGCTGGTGGGCTTCATCTTCCGTATTGCCCAGGACCTGCTCGGCCCGTCGAGCCTGGTGTTCGGCTTCTCGCCGCTGTTTGCGGTGCTGGTGCCCACTGCCATCTGCGCCCTGGCCGGCTTCTGGCTGTTGCGCCGGGCCGGTTGATTGCGCGCTTATGAACAAAAAATGCCCCGGTCGAGAGATCGGGGCATTTTTGTTCTGGTCAGCAAAGATGACGTCCGGCCCGGGCATCAGGTACAATTCCCGGCTATTTTTCAGCGGGCAATCTGCCTGCAGCCTTTTTGAGTGTTGATCCGTGAGTGATTTGAGTCATATCCGCAATTTCTCCATCATCGCCCACATTGACCATGGTAAGTCGACGCTGGCCGATCGATTCATCCAGATGTGCGGCGGCCTTGCCGAGCGTGAAATGGAAGCCCAGGTACTGGACTCCATGGACCTCGAACGCGAGCGCGGGATCACCATCAAGGCCCACAGCGTTACGCTGTATTACAAAGCCAAAGACGGCATCACCTACCAACTGAACTTCATTGACACCCCAGGCCACGTCGACTTCACCTACGAAGTCAGCCGGTCCCTGGCGGCCTGTGAAGGTGCCTTGCTGGTGGTTGACGCAGGGCAGGGTGTGGAAGCGCAGTCGGTTGCCAACTGCTACACCGCGATCGAGCAGGGCCTGGAAGTCATGCCCGTGCTGAACAAGATCGACCTGCCTCAGGCCGAGCCTGAGCGCGTCAAGGAAGAGATCGAGAAGATCATCGGTATCGACGCCACCGACGCCGTCACCTGTAGTGCCAAGACCGGCCTGGGTGTCGACGAAGTGCTCGAACGTCTGGTGCAGACCATTCCAGCCCCGACTGGCAACTACGAAGATCCGCTGCAAGCGTTGATCATCGACTCCTGGTTCGACAACTACCTGGGCGTTGTCTCCCTGGTACGCGTGCGCCACGGCCGTGTGAAGAAGGGCGACAAGATCCTGGTCAAGTCCACCGGCAAGATCCACCTGGTGGACAGCGTCGGTGTCTTCAACCCCAAGCACACCGCGACCGTTGATCTGAAAGCCGGTGAAGTAGGCTTCATCATCGCCGGTATCAAGGACATCCACGGCGCGCCGGTGGGTGATACCCTGACCCTGAGCTCCACGCCGGATGTCGACGTGCTGCCAGGCTTCAAGCGCATCCAGCCTCAGGTCTACGCGGGTCTGTTCCCGGTCAGCTCCGATGATTTCGAAGACTTCCGCGAGGCCCTGCAAAAGCTGACCCTCAACGACTCGTCGTTGCAGTACACCCCGGAAAGCTCCGACGCCCTGGGCTTCGGTTTCCGCTGCGGCTTCCTGGGCATGCTGCACATGGAAATCATCCAGGAGCGCCTCGAGCGCGAATACGACCTGGACCTGATCACCACCGCGCCAACGGTTATTTTCGAGTTGTTGCTGAAAACCGGTGAAACGATTTACGTCGATAACCCGTCCAAGCTCCCGGATCTCTCGGCGATCGAAGACATGCGCGAGCCTATCGTGCGGGCCAACATCCTGGTTCCGCAGGAGCACTTGGGCAACGTTATTACCCTGTGTATTGAAAAGCGTGGCGTGCAGCGCGACATGCTGTTCCTCGGCACCCAGGTCCAAGTGACCTACGACATGCCGATGAACGAAGTGGTATTGGACTTCTTCGACCGCCTCAAATCCACCAGCCGCGGCTATGCTTCGCTGGATTACCATTTCGACCGTTACCAATCGGCTAATCTGGTGAAACTGGATGTGTTGATCAACGGCGACAAGGTCGATGCCCTGGCACTGATCGTGCACAAGGACAACGCGCACTATAAAGGTCGCCAGTTGACCGAGAAGATGAAAGAACTGATTCCGCGCCAGATGTTCGACGTCGCGATCCAGGCCGCCATCGGCGGGCAGATCATTGCGCGGACCTCCGTCAAGGCACTCAGAAAGAACGTACTGGCCAAATGCTACGGCGGTGACGTAAGCCGTAAGCGCAAGCTGCTTGAGAAGCAAAAAGCCGGTAAAAAACGCATGAAGCAAGTAGGTAACGTGGAAGTTCCACAAGAAGCCTTCCTTGCGGTGCTCAGGTTGGATAGTTAGGTCCTATGTCGCTAAATTTCCCGCTGTTGCTGGTCATCGCCGTTGCCGTTTGCGGTCTCCTGGCGTTGCTCGATCTGGTGTTCTTCGCCCCGCGTCGGCGGGCGGCTATCGCGTCCTATCAGGGAAGCGTTAGCCAGCCCGATGGCGTGGTGATCGAGAAGCTGAACAAAGAGCCTTTGCTGGTTGAATACGGCAAGTCGTTCTTCCCGGTGTTGTTCATCGTGCTGGTGCTGCGTTCGTTCCTGGTGGAGCCGTTTCAGATCCCCTCGGGGTCGATGAAACCTACCCTGGACGTCGGCGACTTCATCCTGGTGAACAAGTTTTCCTACGGGATCCGCCTGCCGGTGATCGACAAGAAGGTCATTGAAGTCGGTGACCCGCAGCGTGGCGATGTGATGGTGTTCCGCTACCCGAGCGACCCGAACGTCAACTACATCAAGCGTGTGGTCGGCCTGCCGGGCGACGTGATCCGCTACACCGGCGACAAGCGCCTGTTCATCAATGGCGAGTCGGTGGCCGAGAAACTGATCGGTTCCGAGCCGAACAGCCTGGGTAGCGCTGAGCTGTACCAGGAAAAACTCGGTGCGGTGGAGCACGAAATCCGCAAGGAAATGAGCCGCTACCGTGCCCAGCCTGACGGCCAGTGGACAGTGCCGGCCGGGCACTACTTCATGATGGGCGACAACCGCGACAACTCCAATGACAGCCGGTACTGGGATGACCCCAACATTCCCAAGGACCTGCTGGGCATGGTTCCCGACCAGAATATCGTCGGCAAGGCCTTCGCGGTCTGGATGAGCTGGCCGGAACCCAAACTCAGCCACTTGCCGAACTTCTCGCGAGTCGGGCTGATCAAGTAATACAGGCGGCGCTGTGAACACAGCGCCGAATGCTTTTCTGGGGTGGGGACAAATCTGTCCTGCCTCATGCTGCACCAATCAGGATTTGAATTTGAACACTGCGTCAATCGTCGATGGCCGCCGGTGCCACCAAACAGATATGGGTAAACCGTGAGCGTTTCTTTAAGTCGTCTCGAGCGCCAGCTCGGCTACACCTTCAAGGACCAGGAATTGATGGTCCTTGCCCTCACACACCGCAGCTTTGCAGGGCGCAATAACGAGCGCCTGGAATTCCTCGGTGATGCCATCCTCAATTTCGTCGCCGGTGAGGCGCTGTTCGAGCGCTTCCCGCAAGCCCGTGAAGGCCAGCTGTCGCGCCTGCGCGCCCGCTTGGTGAAAGGCGAGACCCTGGCGGTGCTGGCTCGTGGTTTTGGCCTGGGCGAGTACCTGCGCTTGGGTTCAGGTGAGCTGAAGAGCGGCGGTTTCCGCCGTGAGTCGATCCTGGCCGACGCCCTCGAAGCGCTGATCGGTGCCATCTACCTCGATGCAGGCATGGAAGCGGCCAAGGAGCGCGTCACCGCGTGGCTGACCTCCGAGATCGAGAGCCTCACGCTGGTCGATACCAATAAAGATCCCAAGACCCGCCTGCAGGAATTCCTGCAGTCCCGTGGTTGCGAACTGCCACGCTACGAAGTGGTGGATATCCAGGGTGAGCCGCATTGCCGCGTGTTCTTCGTGGAATGTGAAATCACCTTATTGAACGAAAAAAGCCGAGGTCAGGGTGTGAGCCGTCGTATTGCCGAACAGGTAGCGGCCGCTGCAGCACTGATTGCCCTGGGCGTGGAGAATGGCCATGACTGATTCAACCGCAACACGCTGTGGCTATGTTGCCATCGTCGGCCGCCCGAACGTGGGCAAGTCCACGCTGCTGAACCACATCCTCGGCCAGAAGCTTGCGATCACCTCGCGCAAGCCGCAGACCACCCGCCACAACATGCTGGGCATCAAGACCGAAGGCAACGTGCAAGCGGTCTACGTTGATACCCCAGGCATGCACAAGGGTGGCGAGAAGGCCCTGAACCGCTACATGAACAAGACCGCTTCGGCGGCGTTGAAAGACGTCGACGTGGTGATCTTCGTGGTCGACCGCACCAAGTGGACCGACGAAGACCAGATGGTCCTGGAACGTGTGCAGTACGTCACCGGCCCGCTGATCGTCGCGCTGAACAAGACCGACCGTATCGAAGACAAAGCCGAATTGATGCCGCACCTTAGCTGGCTGCAGGAACAACTGCCGAACGCGCAGATCATCCCGATCTCGGCCCAGCACGGTCACAACCTGGATGCGCTGGAGCGTGTGATCGCCGAGCACCTGCCGGAGAACGAGCATTTCTTCCCGGAAGACCAGATCACCGACCGCAGCAGCCGCTTCCTCGCCGCCGAACTGGTGCGCGAGAAAATCATGCGCCAGATGGGCGCCGAGCTGCCGTACCAGATCACCGTCGAGATCGAAGAGTTCAAGCAGCAGGGCAAGACCTTGCACATCCATGCGCTGATCCTCGTCGAACGTGACGGCCAGAAGAAGATCATCATTGGCGACAAGGGCGAGCGCATCAAGCGCATCGGCACCGAAGCGCGCAAGGACATGGAATTGCTGTTCGACTCCAAGATCATGCTCAACCTGTGGGTGAAGGTTAAGGGTGGTTGGTCCGATGATGAGCGTGCATTGCGCTCGCTGGGCTACGGCGACCTCTAACACACCGCGGAACCTCTGTGTGAGCGGGCTTATGTGGGAGCTGGCTTGTGTGGGAGCTGGCTTGCCTGCGATAGCATCACCTCGGTAAAACTTAAGGACCGAGGTGCCTGCATCGCGGGCAAGCCCGGCTCCCACACAAGCCCGCTCCCACATTGGTTTGTCGCTGTTCTTAAGTTCTGCGAAGAGACTCCCATGTCCCAATCCCCACCCCCCAGCCAACTCGCCTACGTCCTGCACAGCCGCGCCTACCGCGAGACCAGCGCCCTGGTGGACTTCCTCACGCCCCAAGGCCGTCTGCGCGCGGTGTTGCGCAGTGCGCGGGGCAAGGCGGGCACGCTGGCACGGCCATTCGTGGCCTTGGACGTGGAGTTTCGCGGCAAGGGCGAGCTGAAAAACGTTGGTCGCATGGAAAGCGTCGGCACGTCCGCCTGGCTCAATGGCGAGGCGCTGTTCAGTGGTCTCTACCTCAATGAGCTGTTGATCCGCCTGCTTCCTGCCGAAGACCCGCACCCGGCCGTCTTCGATCACTACGCCGCCACACTGTTGGCCCTGGCCGAAGGCCGTCCGTTGGAGCCGCTGTTGCGTGCCTTCGAATGGCGGCTACTCGACGACCTGGGCTACGGATTCGAACTGGCCAACGACCTGCACGGCGACCCCATCGCCGCTGACGGCATGTACCGTCTGCAAGTCGACGCCGGCCTGGAGCGTGTCTACCTGCTGCAACCGGGTCTGTTCCAGGGCACCGAATTGCTGGCCATGAGCGAAGCCGACTGGACCGCACCCGGCGCCTTGTCTGCCGCCAAGCGCTTGATGCGCCAGGCCCTGGCCGTGCACTTGGGCGGACGGCCGCTGGTCAGTCGCGAGTTGTTTCGAAAGCCCTGACAACCCCGTGTATGCTGTGCAGCGTTTCTTTCCCTTTTCAGGAGCGCTTCCGTGACCACCAGCAATCGCATTCTTCTTGGCGTCAACATCGACCACGTCGCTACCCTGCGCCAGGCCCGGGGCACCCGTTACCCTGACCCGGTCAAGGCCGCGCTGGACGCCGAAGAAGCGGGCGCCGACGGTATCACCGTGCACCTGCGCGAAGACCGCCGCCACATCCAGGAGCGTGACGTGCTGGTGCTCAAGGAAGTGCTGCAAACCCGCATGAACTTCGAAATGGGCGTCACCGAGGAAATGATGCAGTTCGCCGAGCGCATCCGCCCGGCGCACATCTGCCTGGTGCCGGAAACCCGCCAGGAACTGACCACCGAAGGCGGCCTCGATGTGGCTGGCCAGGAAGCGCGGATCAAGGCCGCCGTGGAGCGCCTGTCGAAGATCGGCAGCGAAGTGTCTCTGTTCATCGACGCTGACGAGCGCCAGATCGAAGCCTCGCGCCGTGTCGGTGCACCGGCCATCGAACTGCACACCGGCCGTTACGCCGATGCCACTACGCCGACCGAAGTAGCCGATGAACTCCAACGTATCATCGACGGCGTGAGCTGCGGCCTCAAGGAAGGTCTGATCGTCAACGCCGGCCATGGCCTGCACTACCACAACGTCGAAGCCGTGGCGGCGATCAAGGGCATCAACGAGCTGAACATCGGCCATGCGCTGGTGGCACATGCGCTGTTCGTCGGTTTCAAAGGTGCGGTGGCTGAGATGAAAGCCCTGATCCTGGCGGCCGCCAAGGCCTGATCCGTCGATCATTCTGTAGGAGCGAGCTTGCTCGCGAAGGTCGTCAACGATGACGCGGGGAGCCTGGCTACCCGAGTTGTTCTCAGGTCTTTCGCGAGCAAGCTCGCTCCTACAGCCGGGGCAGGTGTATCGTATCTGCCCTTTGCAGGCCTTGGGCCTGCGGCCGATACGTGAGGTTGTTGTGTCCCGATCCTTTTCCCGTCGACAAATCCTGGGTGGTCTTGCAGGCCTGGCCGTAGTGGGCGTCGGTGCCGGTGGCGCCTACCGCTACTGGCTGGGGAAAGTTGCCGAGGCCGAGGCGGGACATGATTACGAGCTGATCGCCGCGCCTCTGGATGTGGAGCTGGTGCCGGGCCACAAGACCGAAGCCTGGGCGTTCGGCCCGTCTGCGCCGGGCACCGAGTTACGAGTACGCCAGGGCGAATGGCTGCGGGTGCGTTTTATCAACCACTTGCCGGTGGCCACCACCATCCACTGGCATGGCATCCGCCTGCCGTTGGAAATGGACGGCGTGCCCTACGTCTCGCAATTGCCGGTACTGCCCGGTGAATATTTTGATTACAAGTTCCGCGTGCCCGACGCCGGCAGCTACTGGTATCACCCCCACGTGAACAGCAGTGAAGAACTCGGCCGTGGTCTGGTCGGCCCGCTGATCATCGAAGAGCGCGAACCCACTGGTTTCAAACATGAACGCACCCTCAGCCTGAAAAGCTGGCACGTGGACGAAGAGGGCGCCTTCGTCGCCTTCAGCATTCCCCGTGAGGCGGCACGCGGCGGCACTGCCGGGCGGCTGTCGACGATCAATGGCGTGTCCCAGGCCGTGATCGATTTGCCGGCGGGTCAGATCACTCGTGTACGTTTGCTCAACCTCGATAACACCCTGACTTATCGCATCAACATTCCGGATGTCGAGGCGCAGATCTACGCGCTGGACGGTAACCCCATCGAGCCGCGCCCGCTGGGCAAGGAATACTGGCTGGGCCCCGGCATGCGCATCTGCCTGGCGATCAAGGCACCGCCGGCCGGCGAAGAGCTGTCGATCCGCAATGGCCCGGTGCGCCTGGGCACCTTCCGTTCGGTGGCCAATACCGACGCGCCGACTGAATGGCCGCCAGCGCTGCCGGCCAACCCGATTGCCGAACCGGACCTGGCCAATGCCGAGAAACTCAACTTCAATTTCGAGTGGGTGGGTTCGGTCTCGGTCAATACTGACAACGGCAAGCCACCCAGCCTGTGGCAGATCAACGGCAAGGCCTGGGACATCACCGACAAGACCTGTGCCGACCGCCCGATTGCCAAGCTGGAAAAGGGCAAGAGCTACATTTTTGAATTGAAGAACATGACCCAGTACCAGCACCCGATCCACCTGCACGGCATGAGCTTCAAGGTGATCGCCTCGAATCGCCACAAGGTGATCCCGTACTTCACCGACACCTACCTGCTGGGTAAAAACGAGCGCGCCCGCGTGGCGCTGGTGGCAGATAACCCAGGGGTGTGGATGTTCCACTGCCACGTGATCGACCACATGGAAACCGGCCTGATGGCCGCCATCGAGGTGGCGTGATGCGTCAGTTTCGCCCCACCGCGATCATCGACCGCAGCCGCGACCAAGACTTCATGCGCGAAGCCCTGGCCCTTGCCGGCCAAGGCGCTGCTTTGGGTGAAGTCCCCGTAGGCGCTGTGTTGGTGCAGGACGGTGAAATCATCGGCCGTGGCTTCAACTGCCCCATCAGCGGCAACGACCCCAGCGCCCACGCTGAAATGGTCGCCATCCGCGCCGCCGCACAAGCTATCAGCAATTACCGGCTGGTGGGCAGCACGCTGTATGTGACCCTGGAACCGTGCAGCATGTGCGCGGGGCTGATCGTGCATTCGCGGATTGCGCGCGTGGTGTATGGCGCGCTGGAACCCAAAGCGGGGATCGTGCAAAGCCAGGGGCAGTTTTTTACCCAGGGCTTTCTCAATCATAAGGTGCTGTTTGAAGGGGGCGTGTTGGCCGAGGAGTGCGGGACGGTCTTGAGCGAGTTCTTCAAGGCGCGAAGAGCCAAGCCGTCCCTTTGAGGTTTATTTGCGGGCGATGATCACTGCCCGCATCGGTGCCGGCAGCCCTTCGATGGTTTTGCTGTGATCTTGCGGGTCAAGGAAATCACTCAGCGACTGGTACTTCATCCACTCTGTCCCACGCTGTTCCTCGACCGTGGTCACACTCACATCCACACAGCGCACATCACTGAACCCGGCACGCCGCAGCCACAGCATTAACGCTGGCACCGACGGCAGGAACCACACGTTGCGCATCTGCGCGTAGCGATCTTCCGGCACCAGCACTTGTTGCTGATCGCCTTCGACCACCAGGGTTTCCAAGACCAGTTCGCCGCCCTTGACCAAGGTGTCCTTCAGCGCCAGCAAATGCTCGATTGGCGAGCGGCGGTGATAAAACACGCCCATGGAAAACACCGTGTCGAAGCCTTCCAGGTTCTGCGGCAGGTCCTCGAACGGGAACGGCAGGTGCCACGCCTTGGGTTCTGACAGGTAACGCTGCACCGCCTGGAACTGACAGAAGAACAACCAGTTCGGGTCCACGCCAATCACGCTGTCGGCCCCGGCGCCGAGCATACGCCACATGTAGTAACCGTTGCCGCAGCCCACGTCGAGGATGCGCTTGCCCTTCAGGTTCAGATGCGGTGCCACGCGGGACCACTTCCAGTCCGAGCGCCATTCGGTGTCCACATGCACGCCGAACAGGTTGAACGGCCCTTTGCGCCAAGGGCTCAGGCCCATCAGCGCGGCATGCATCTGCACGCGGGTGTCTTCGTCGCAGTCGGTATCGAGTGTCAGGCCGTTGAGCAAATCCACTTCGCTGGGCTGGATTTTTGGCAGAGCGTCGAGCGCGCTTTGCCAGCGCTCCAGGTCGCCATGACCCTTTTCCATCTTGCTATCGAGTTGCGCTTGCAGGCCCTGGGCCCACACTGCAAGGGGAGTGCCGACCAGATGGCGGGCGAGGGGGGACAGATCAATCATGGCAAGGCAATCAACGAGGCAAAGTTAAGACACTGGAACCACGGCACGACTTTCGAGAACCCCGCCGCCAACAGGCGTTCGCGGTGTTCTTCGAGGCTGTCGGGCTTCATGACGTTTTCGATGGCGCTGCGCTTCTGGGCGATTTCCAGTTCGCTGTAGCCGTTGGCGCGTTTGAACGCGATGTGCAGATCGGTGAGCAGCGCGTGTTCTTCGGGATCATTGAAGCGCAGCTTCTCCGAAAGGATCAATGCACCGCCCGGCAACAATGATTGGCGGATGCGCGCGAGCAGCGCCAGGCGCTCATCGGGCGCGATGAATTGCAGGGTGAAATTCAGCGCCACCACCGAGGCCGGCTGGAACTGCAGCGCGAGGATATCGCCCTCGATGACCTCGACCGGCAGCAGTTCCTGGAACATCGAGTCCTGGCCATTGAGGTATTCACGGCAACGCTCGACCATCGCGGCCGAGTTATCCACCGCGATCACCCGGCAACCGTCGGTGCGTACGTGGCGGCGCAGGGCCTGGGTCACCGCGCCAAGCGAGGATCCCAGGTCATACAGCACGCTGTTAGGCTGGGCGAACTGCGCGGCGAGTACGCCGAGGTTCTCGACGATGGTCGGGTAGCCGGGAACCGAGCGCTTGATCATGTCCGGGAACACCCGCACCACGTCCTCGTTAAAGGCGAAGTCCGGCACCTGGGGCAGGGGCTGGGCGAATAGGCGATCGGGTTCTTTGCTCACGGTTGTTCCGGCGACGATTGGGGAAAGGCCGGCATTTTAGCGTAGGAGCTGGCTTGCCTGCGATGGTCGTTAACGATTACGCAGAGATTCTGGATGAACGTGGCGCCTGTGTGTCTTTCGCTGGCAAGCCAGCTCCTACAGAGGGTTGGAGTGTTTTTGATGGAAAGCCGAGGCAGTGATGCCCCACTGGCCCAGCCAATACGTGGTGATCAGCAAATACGGTGCCGCATCGAACGCCGCCACAAACCGATTGATACCAATCAGCGTGTCGGAAAACACAAACGACGCCGCACCTGCCGCCGCCAGCCATGCCGAGCGTTTTGGCACGTCGCTGCCCAGTCGCGCCAACGCACGCCAGAGCATGGCACTGATCACGGTTGCATAAACCACCACTGGAATCAGCAGGTCGCCCAGGCCATGGGAGATCAGGATGCTCAGCAGGATTGCACCCACGCCCAGCGCCAATACCAGCGGCAGTAGCGCCAAGCGGCGACAGTCACTGAAATAGGCTTTGAGGTACGCCAAATGCGCAAACAGAAAGGCACCCAAGCCGAAGATAAACAGGTCGCCCGGCCAGGCCAGCAGCACATCGCCCACCAGGGAAAAAATCAGCCCCAGGCTGATCCAGCGTCGATAGTCGGTGGGCGGCGCATCGTGCAGCCAACCCAGCAGCGCCAGCACCGGCAGCGGTTTGACCAACAGGCACAGCAAAGTGGCATGAGTGGCCAGACCGTAGATAAAGGTGCCGGCGCCCATCAACGCAAGAATCAGCCATGGCATATCAGTTCACCGTGATGGCGCAGTCAAAGGTTTCGACGGGTTCAGCTTCCGGTTCCCAGGGTTGCTGGGAGGTCAGGCGCAAACGACCCTGGCCGGTGGCGAAAGCCTGGAAGCGCCAGGTCGACTGGCCGCCGCCACCGATCACGCCGGACTCTGCGCTGCTGTAGACCTCCGGGCTCAGCGCGCGCAATACGCCGCCAGCGGAGTCCTGGATGGCCCAGCGGTAGCCGGTGGTGGGGTTGCTTGGCAAGGTGAGGATCAGGTTTTGTCCGCTTTTGAGCTGGAGCGGGCAGGCACTTTGATTATCCACGGTGACGTTTTGCTTCGGTGCACTGGCGCACGCGCCCAGCAGGGCAAGGCTCAAGGGGAGAAGCAGGCGGGCAGCGGTCATGGGGGCTCCGTTGATTCACGACGAAGGGCGAGCATAACCGAAGATGAGACAAGGTGTGACAAGACAGGGGGGCTGAGGCCAATGACGCCATCGCCGGCAAGCCGGCTCCTACAGGGGAACGCATTTCACTTGTAGGAGCCGGCTTGCCGGCGATGGCGTCAGGTCAGGCCATGCAGATCAATCAGAACAGCACTTTGGCCACATCCGCAAAGCGCTTGGCAAAGTGCACCGTCATGCCTTCTTTCAGGTATTCCGGCAACTCTTCATAGCTGCCACGGTTCGGCTCCGGCAGGATCAGCTCATGAATCTTCTGGCGCCGCGCCGCAATCACCTTCTCGCGCACGCCGCCAATCGGCAGTACATGCCCGGTCAACGTCAGCTCGCCAGTCATTGCCACGCCTTTCTTCGGCGGTTGGTTGCGTGCCAGGGACAGCAGCGCACTGGCCATGGTCACACCGGCGCTCGGGCCGTCTTTCGGTGTCGCACCTTCCGGCACATGCAAGTGCACGAAGGCCTCATCGAAGAACTTCGCATCACCGCCAAACGACTTCAGGTTCGAACTGATGTAGCTGTAGGCGATTTCCGCGGACTCCTTCATCACTTCACCCAACTGCCCGGTCAGTTTGAAACCGCGATTGAGCGTGTGGATACGCGTCGCCTCGATCGGCAAGGTCGCGCCGCCCATGCTGGTCCAGGCCAGGCCTGTGATCACGCCGGTGCCGGATAGCACTTGCTCATTGCGGAACACCGGGATGCCCAGGGAACTCTCCAGGTCCTTGTTGCCGATCTTGATCACCGAGTCCGGCTCGTCCAACAGCTTGACCACGGCTTTGCGCACCAGTTTGCCCAGTTGTTTTTCCAACTGACGCACCCCGGCCTCGCGCGCGTAGCCGTCGATCAATGCACGCAAAGCGCCATCGCTGATGGTCAGGCTGTTTTTCGACACGCCGGCTTTTTCCAGCTGTTTCGGCCACAGGTGGCGTTTGGCGATGGCGACTTTTTCTTCAGTGATATAGCCCGACAGGCGAATCACTTCCATACGGTCCAGCAGTGGGCCGGGGATGGAATCCAAAGTGTTGGCAGTGCACACGAACAGCACTTTGGACAGGTCCAGGCGCAGGTCCAGGTAGTGGTCGAGGAATTCGACGTTCTGCTCAGGGTCGAGGGTTTCCAGCAAGGCCGACGCCGGGTCGCCCTGGAAGCTCTGGCCCATCTTGTCGATCTCGTCGAGCATGATCACCGGGTTCATCACTTCCACATCTTTAAGCGCCTGCACCAGCTTGCCCGGCAGGGCGCCGATGTAGGTGCGGCGATGGCCTTTGATCTCGGCCTCATCGCGCATGCCGCCGACACTGAAGCGATAGAACGGCCGGCCCAGGGACTCGGCGATGGATTTACCCACGCTGGTCTTGCCCACGCCCGGCGGGCCGACCAGCAGGACGATGGAGCCAGCAACTTCGCCTTTGTAGGCGCCCACCGCAAGGAATTCGAGGATGCGGCTCTTGATGTCATCCAGGCCCGCGTGGTGTTTATCCAACACCTTGCGCGCATGTTTCAGGTCGAGTTTATCCTCGCCATACACACCCCACGGTACCGAGGTGGCCCAGTCCAGGTAGTTGCGTGTCACCGCGTACTCTGGCGAGCCGGTTTCGAGGATCGAGAGTTTGTTCAATTCTTCATCGATGCGTTTTTTCGCCTGGGGCGGCAGCACTTTGCCTTCCAGGCGTTGCTCGAACTGTTCGACGTCCGCGCTGCGATCGTCCTTGGTCAGGCCCAGCTCCTGCTGGATGACCTTGAGTTGTTCCTTGAGGAAGAACTCGCGCTGGTGCTCACCGATCTTGCGGTTCACCTCGGCGGACAGTTCTTTTTGCAGGCGCGCGACCTCGACCTCTTTGCGCAGCATCGGCAGCACTTTTTCCATGCGCTTGAGCATGGGCACACAGTCCAGCACTTCCTGCAATTCGTTACCGGTGGCCGACGTCAGCGCGGCGGCGAAGTCGGTGAGTGGCGACGGGTCGTTGGGGCTGAAGCGGTTGAGGTAGTTCTTCAACTCTTCGCTGTACAGCGGGTTGAGTGGCAGCAGTTCCTTGATCGCATTGATCAGCGCCATGCCGTAAGCCTTGACCTCATCGGTCGGCTCGCTCGGCTGGTGCGGGTATTCGACTTCCACCAGGTACGGCGGGCGATGGTGCTTGAGCCAGGTCTTGATGCGCACACGCGTAAGGCCCTGGGCGACGAATTGCAGCTTGCCGTTTTCGCGGCTGGCGTGGTGCACCTTCACCAAGGTGCCGTACAGCGGCAGGCTGGAGGTGTCGAAGTGGCGCGGGTCTTCCGGCGGCGTGTCCATGAAAAACAGGGCCAGGGAATGGTGGTCGGATTTGCTCACCAACTCCAGGGTCTCGGCCCACGGCTCTTCATTGACGATCACCGGCAGCACTTGCGCCGGGAAGAAGGGCCGGTTGTGGATCGGGATGATGTAGACCTTGTCCGGCAGGTTTTGCCCAGGCAGGGCCAGGCCGGTATTGGACGAGGCGGATTCAGCGTTTTCGGGGTCTGCGTAATCGTTGAGGTCGTAATCAGGGAATTCTTGCTGGTCGCTCATGGGGCACCTGCATAAGGAAGTATGCAGGTTAGATGGGGCGGGGTAGCGGTGGTTTCAATGGTCGCGTGAAGTTAGCAACAATTTGCATGAATTCAGCTGATCTTGTGCAGATAGCTCGGCAATGGCTGCTCCGGCAGCACTGACAACACTTTCAATCTTTGCAGCATGCGCTGGCGTGCACGCTGCAGGTGCTCACGCAGGTTCAACGCCGCCGCATCAAATGCGCCGTGCAGCAGCAATTCCAGAATCAGGCGATGTTCGGCGAGCATGGCCGGATCGGCGCCGATCCCCAGTAAACGGTAAAAAATCCGGCTGATGATCATCGGGCTCTGCCCCTGGCGAATCAGCGCCGCAATCTTGCGGTTCTGCAGGCCGGCGAGGCAGCGCTGGTGCAAGTCCTCCTCGATCTGCTCGATGGCCTCCAGGCTGCAGTGGACGCTGTCCTGGGCGTCCAGCACGCGTTGCAACATGGCTTCCAGCATTTCGCGGTCCAGCCCCGGCGCGCTCTGGCGCAGGGCTTCGGGTTCCAGGCAGGCGCGCAGCTCGTAGTCTTCGGTGACTTCGCGGGCGGTCAACGGCCCTGCCAGCCATTGGGAGTAGGGCTCTTTTTCTACCAGCCCCCGGTCGCGCAGGCGCATCAGCGCTTCACGCACCACCGCGCGGCTGACGCCGTAGTGGTCGGCGGCGGCTTGCTCGTCCAAGCGGTAGTGGCCGAAGGCAATGCAGGTGGACAACGCCGCGCCGATTTCCTCGACGATGCGCTCGCCTAGGGGCCGCGTGTCCACCAACTCATCTTCCCCGTTGAGGCCCAAATGCGCATGGCTCAAGGGCAGGCGCAACGGCTCCATCACCAGGCCGTCGGGGTTGATCAGGTAACCCCGGCCGTTGAAGCGGCAAATCAACCCTTCCTCATGCAGCAGGTCCAGGGCTCGGCGCACCGGCACACGACTGGTGCCGAACAATTCGGCCAGCGGCGCTTCCAGCAAGACCAGGCCGTGGCGCGCGGTGCCGTTGACGATCGCATCACGCAATACCTGATGAATCATCGCGTAACGGGAGGCCGGGGCGGACGCTGCTTTCATTGCTTTCTCTGAGGCTTGTAGGACGGTGGCCGGGGATTCTCTCATAAGTTGCGCCTGTCACCCTGCGCCACAGCGGCGGCACCTTTGTGGGGCTCGAAATGGAGGAATGTTACTTTTCTGCACCAAAATGTATTTATTAATAAAAGATACATTATTTCATTGAAGGCGCTTTCCTGTGGCCTGGCAAGATTTTTTCCGACTGTTTAAAACCATCTATCCCGTAGCTCTAGGCGAAATTCTCCGATTGCGTAAAATCTGCCTGAGAAAGACTGGCACGAAAGCTGCCTCTTAAAAATGTATATTTTATTAATAAGTACATTTTGTGAGGGGCACCTTGATGTCAGACGCCACTTCAATGGCCGAGGATTTCGCCAGCGGTCGCAGCGACCCGGTGCAAGCCCTTGAACAGGCACTCGTAAAGGCGAGCCGGGCCCCGGCTGTCTTTATCAGCCTGACCGCCGAGCGCGCGCGTCGCGAAGCTGAAGCCTCTGCCGCCCGTTGGCGCGCCGGCCAGCCGTTGAGCGTATTCGACGGCGTGCCCCTGGCCTGGAAAGATCTGTTCGATGTGGCCGGCAGCATTACCACTGCTGGCGCGGCTTGCCGCCGCAACGCGCCCGCTGCGTTGCTCGACGCACCGACCGTGGGCCTGCTGTGTCGCGCCGGGATGGTCAGCGTGGGCAAGACCAACCTCAGCGAACTGGCCTATTCCGGCCTGGGCCTGAACCCGCATTTCGGCACGCCGCACAATCCCCATGGCACTGACCAACCCCGCGTGCCTGGTGGCTCGTCGTCCGGTTCAGCCGTGGCCGTTGCCGCCGCAATTGTGCCCATCGCTATGGGCACCGACACCGCCGGTTCGATCCGCATTCCCTCGGCCTTCAACGGCCTGGTGGGGTACCGCAGCAGCAGCCGACGCTACAGCCGCGACGGCGTGTTCCCCCTGGCGCACACCCTCGACAGCCTCGGCCCGCTGACCCGCAGCGTGCGCGATGCCCTGGCAATCGACGATCTGCTGCATGGCCGCAGCCAAACCCACACCGCTCGCAGCCTCAAGGGTCAGCGCTTTGTGCTGGCGCAACAGGATGCTGAGCCCGCTGTGCGCAACAACCTGCTGCGCGCCGTGGAGCAACTCAAGGCCCACGGCGCGCTGATCGAAGAGCGTGAATGCCCGACCTTCCAGGCCACCCTGGACCTGATCAAACACCATGGCTGGCTCGGTTCCTTCGAAGCTTTCGCCCTGCACGAAGCCTTGCTCGACAGCCCCGACGCCGAACAACTCGACCCACGTGTACGCCGCCGCCTCGAAGCCGCGCGCACGCTGCCGGCCAGCCAACTGCTGCACCTGGTCGCTGCTCGCCGCCGCCTGCAACAGCAACTGGTCGACGATCTCGACGGCGCCATCCTGATCACCCCCACCGTCGCCCACGTCGCCCCGGCGTTGGCCCCGCTGGAAGCCGACGACGACCTGTTTGTGAACACCAACCTCGCCACCCTGCGCCTGACCATGCCCGGCAGTTTGCTCGACATGCCTGGCGTGACCCTGCCCAGCGGCCGCGATGCCCAGGGCCTGCCCACCGGGCTGCTGCTCAGCGCTCCGACGGGAGAAGACGCTCGCCTGCTGCGCGCAGCGTTGTCCGTCGAATCCGTACTCACTATTTAAGGAGACACATCATGGCTAAAGACATCCTCTGTGCATTCGGCGTCGACGTTGACGCCGTCGCCGGCTGGCTCGGTTCCTACGGCGGCGAAGATTCGCCGGACGACATTTCCCGTGGCCTGTTCGCCGGGGAAATCGGCGCGCCACGCCTGCTCAAACTGTTCGAGCGCTATGGCCTGCGCACCACCTGGTTTATCCCCGGCCACTCGATGGAAACCTTCCCCGAGCAAATGAAAGCCGTGGCCGACGCCGGTCACGAAATCGGTGTGCACGGCTACAGCCACGAAAACCCCATCGCGATGACCGCCGAGCAAGAAGAAATCGTCCTGGACAAATCCATCGAGCTGATCACCCAGGTCACCGGCAAACGCCCGACGGGTTACGTGGCGCCGTGGTGGGAATTCAGCAAGGTCACCAATGAACTGCTGCTGAAAAAAGGCATCAAGTACGACCACAGCCTGATGCACAACGACTTCCACCCCTACTACGTGCGCAAGGGCGACAGCTGGACCAAGATCGACTACAGCCAGCACCCCGACACCTGGATGAAACCGCTGGTGCGCGGCGAAGAAACCGACTTGGTGGAGATCCCGGCCAACTGGTACCTGGACGACCTGCCGCCGATGATGTTCATCAAGAAAGCCCCCAACAGCCACGGCTTCGTCAACCCGCGTCACCTGGAAGAAATGTGGCGCGACCAGTTCGACTGGGTCTACCGCGAACACGAACACGCGGTGTTCACCATGACCATCCACCCCGACGTCTCCGGCCGCCCGCAAGTGCTGCTGATGCTTGAGCGCCTGATCGAACACATCCAGAGCCATGCCGGCGTGCGCTTCGTCACCTTTGACGAAATCGCCGATGACTTCATCCGCCGCCAACCCCGTACCTGACACTCCCCTCTGTAGGAGCGGGCTTGCCCGCGAAAATCGTCAACGATAACGCGGGCATTCTGGGTGAACGCGGTGTCTATGCGTTCTTCGCGAGCAAGCTCGCTCCTACAGAGGGCCACTGACCCTTGAGGCGCGACCCATGTCCATCTACAACAAGCTTGACCTGACTGGCTGGAAACCCCGGCAACTGACGTCCAAGGAGGTGCGTTTCGCCACCTGGATCGCGTTTTTCGCCTGGGTGTTTGCGGTGTATGACTTCATTTTGTTCGGCACCTTGCTGCCGGAGATCGGCCGGCATTTTGGCTGGGGTGAAGTGGAGCAAGCTGAAATCGCGACGTGGGTGGCGGTGGGCACGGCGGTAGTGGCATTTGCCATCGGCCCGGTGGTGGACAAATTGGGGCGCCGCACCGGGATTATCTTCACCGTCGCCGGTTCCGCACTGTGCTCGGCGCTGACTGCGATTGGCGGCGCGTGGGGCAAGTCGCCGCTGATCCTGATCCGTTCGTTGGGTGGTTTGGGTTATGCCGAAGAGACTGTCAACGCCACTTACTTGAGTGAGTTGTACGGCGCCTCCGAAGATCCGCGCCTGACCAAACGCCGTGGTTTTATCTACAGCCTGGTGCAAGGTGGCTGGCCGGTAGGTGCTTTGATTGCCGCCGGCTTGACCGCGCTGTTGCTGCCGATCATTGGCTGGCAGGGCTGCTTCATCTTCGCCGCGATCCCGGCCATCGTCATCGCGATCATGGCGCGCAAACTCAAGGAGAGCCCGCAGTTCCAGATCCATCAACGCATCAGCCAATTGCGAAAAAGCGGTGCAGTGACAGAAGCGCAAAACGTCGCCGTGACCTATGGCGTGGACTACGACGAGCACAGCAAGGCCGGCCTTAAAGCCGCGTTCCGTGGCCCGGCGCGTCGCGCCACCCTGGTGATCGGCGCGGCACTGCTGCTCAACTGGGCGGCGATCCAGGTGTTCAGCGTGCTCGGTACCTCGGTGATCATCAGCGTGCACCACATCTCGTTCGAGAACTCGCTGATCATCCTCGTGCTGTCGAACCTGGTGGGCTACTGCGGTTACCTCAGCCACGGCTGGATGGGCGACAAGATCGGCCGTCGCAACGTGATCGGTCTGGGCTGGATGCTTGGCGGCCTGTCGTTTGCCGGGATGCTGTTTGGCCCGAGCAATATGCCGATGGTGGTCGGGCTGTACAGCCTGGGCCTGTTCTTCCTGATCGGGCCGTACTCGGCGGCGCTGTTTTTCATCAGTGAGAGTTTCCCCACCAGCATCCGCGCCACCGGTGGCGCGATTATCCACGCCATGGGTCCGATTGGTGCGGTGGTCGCAGGTTTTGGCGCGACCCAGGTGTTGTCCGCTGGTAGTGACTGGCAGACCGCCGCGCTGTGGTTCGGTGCGCTGCCGTGCTTCCTGTCCGGCGCCTTGATGTTTGCCGCACGCCATGTGCGTCCGGAAACCGTTCAGTAAGGAGTGTTTGATGAGCCGTAAAGTTGCCTTGATTACCGGTGCCGCCAGCGGCATCGGCCAAGCCCTCGCCGTGGCCTATGCGCGCAACGGCGTGGCGGTGGTCGGCGGGTATTACCCGGCCGATCCCCATGACCCGCAGACCACCGTCAGCCTTGTGGCAGAGGCGGGCGGCGAGTGCCTGATGCTGCCGTTGGACGTGGGCGATACCGCCTCGGTGGATGCACTGGCCGAGCAAGCCATCCAGCATTTCGGCCGACTCGATTACGCCGTGGCCAACGCCGGCCTGCTGCGCCGCGCACCCTTGCTGGAGATGACCGACGCGTTGTGGGACGAGATGCTCAATGTCGACCTCACGGGGGTGATGCGCACCTTCCGCGCGGCAACCCGGCATATGCATGCAGGCGGCGCGCTGGTAGCGATTTCGTCGATTGCCGGTGGCGTGTATGGCTGGCAGGAGCACAGCCACTACGCGGCGGCCAAGGCCGGCGTGCCGGGGTTGTGCCGTTCGCTGGCGGTGGAGTTGGCGGGCAAGGGCATTCGTTGCAATGCGGTGATCCCCGGGTTGATCGAGACGCCGCAGTCGCTGGATGCTAAGAACTCGCTGGGGCCGGAAGGCCTGGCCAAAGCGGCACGCGCGATTCCGTTGGGCCGGGTAGGGCGGGCGGATGAAGTGGCATCGCTGGTGCAGTTTTTGACCAGTGATGCGTCGAGTTATCTGACCGGGCAAAGCATTGTCATCGACGGTGGCCTTACCGTGCGCTGGCCTGACTGACTGTACAGGGTCTAGAAATGTGGGAGCTGGCTTGCCTGCGATAGCGGTGGATCATTGAAAACATCTGTGACTGACCTAGCGCTATCGCAGGCAAGCCAGCTCCCACAGGAAACGGTGTTTAACAGGAGAGTTTCATATGCCGCAACTTCTTAACCGCCGCGCGGTGATCACCGGCGCTGGCAGCGGCATCGGTGCCGCCATCGCCCGTGCCTACGCCGCTGAAGGCGCGCGCCTGGTGCTGGCCGACCGCAACGCTGCCAGCCTCGCGGAAACGGCGATCACCTGCCGCAACCTCGGCGCCGAGGTGTTCGAATGCCTGGCCGATGTCGGCACTGTCGAAGGTGCGCAGGCGAGCGTTGACCGTTGCGTCGAACACTTCGGCGGCATCGATATCCTGGTCAACAACGCCGGTATGCTCACCCAGGCGCGCTGCGTCGACCTGTCCATCGAGATGTGGAACGACATGCTGCGCGTCGACCTCACCAGCGTGTTCGTCGCCAGCCAGCGCGCCTTGCCGCATATGCTCGCGCAGCGTTGGGGGCGGATCATCAACGTCGCCTCGCAACTGGGCATCAAGGGCGGCGCCGAGCTGACCCATTACGCGGCGGCCAAGGCCGGGGTGATCGGCTTCACCAAGTCCCTGGCCCTGGAAGTGGCCAAGGACAATGTGCTGGTCAACGCCATCGCGCCCGGCCCGATCGAGACGCCGTTGGTGGGCGGTATCAGCGACGACTGGAAACGCGCCAAGGCCAAGGAACTGCCCCTGGGGCGCTTTGGCTTGGCGGATGAAGTGGCGCCCACGGCGGTGCTGCTGGCCAGCGAGCCCGGTGGCAACCTGTTCGTCGGTCAGACCCTGGGTCCGAACTCCGGCGATGTCATGCCATGAGTGAGGTATAGCCATGTGCGGACTCTGCGGCTTGCTCGGCGAAGACTTGCACTGGAGCGATCCTTTGGGCGACGAACTGCCCCGACGCCGCGAACGCCTGCGCCGAATCGCCGCTATCAATCAGGTGCTGGCGGTGTTCCGGCTCAAGGTCGAAGACTTCCAGGGCGCGTCGTATCTGCTGCTGGGCGCCACCGGCAAACAGGCACTGGCCAGCGGCTTGGATCAACTGTGGCAGGCGGCCGAGGCCATGCTCGGCCGACCCTTGGACCCTCTCGATCCCCAACTGCTCGATCATTTGGAGTACAACTCCTTGTAGGAGCGAGCTTGCTCGCGAAGGTCGTCAACGACAACGCGGGCGGTCTGGATGAACGCGGTGCCTGTGCGTTCTTCGCGAGCAAGCTCGCTCCTACAGGGGGCGGAGGTAACTATGAGCATTGCCCTTAATGTCATCACCGGCTTCCTTGGCAGTGGCAAAACCACATTGCTCAAGCGCCTGCTGCAAGGCGAGAGCCTGGGCGACACCGCGCTGCTGATCAACGAATTCGGTGATGTCGGCATCGACCATCTGCTGGTGGAAGAGGTGGCGCCGGACACCGTACTGCTGCCCAGCGGCTGCGTGTGCTGTTCGATCCGAGGCGAGTTGAAAGACGCGTTGCTCGGCCTGCTGCAACGCCGCGAGCGCGGTGAAATCCCGGCGTTCAAACGCGTGATTCTGGAAACCACCGGCCTGGCCGACCCGGCACCGATCCTCGCCACCCTGAACAACGACGTGCAACTGCGCGGGCGTTTCCATATTGGCCTGGTGATCACCCTGGTCGACGCCAGCCACGCCGCCCTGCAAGAACGCCTGCACCCGGAATGGCTGGCCCAGGTAGCGGCGGCGGACCGCCTGCTGCTGAGCAAGACCGACCTGGCCGGCGATTGCACGGCGTTGCGCGCTCACTTGCAGGCGCTGAATGCCGGTACGCCGATCCTCGATACCCACGAGATCCACAGCGGCGATCAACTGCTGCTCGGCGAAGGCCTGCGCAGCGCCGAACCCGCCGGGGAAGTCAGTCGTTGGCAACTGCATCGCACCACCACCGCTACCCACGGCGCCGCCCAAGTGTGCAGCCTGACCTTCGACCAGCCGCTGGACTGGGTGGGTTTCGGGGTGTGGTTGTCGATGCTGTTAAGATGCCACGGCGAACGAATCCTCCGTGTGAAAGGGCTGCTCAACGTGAACGCCAGTAACGCCCCCATCGTCATTCATGGTGTGCAGCATTGCCTGCATGCGCCGGTGCACCTGCCTTCGTGGCCGGGCACTGATCGGCAATCGCGCCTGGTGTTTATCCTGCGCGGGCTCGACCCTGCGCTGTTAAGACGTTCGTTTGAAGCCTTCTCGCGGCGGTTCGCGGCATGATTACGTTGCGCGTCCTTGGCACCTCCGTCACCTTGCTTGAATGCCTGCGCGTACGCGCCGAGCAGGAGCTGGGCATTCGCCTGGTCTACCAGGTGCACGATGTCGCGCAGGCCCAGCGCATCGCGGTGATGCAGCCTGAGAGCTACGACCTGTACGACCAATGGTTCCACAACGTCGACTTCGTGTGGCCAGCCCGGGCGATCCAGCCCATCGACACCCGGCGCATTGCGCTGTGGCACGAGATCAATGACCTGCCCAAGCGTGGGCGCCTGTCGCCCGATGACCGCCTGGGCAGCGGCAGTGTGCCCAGCGAACGGTTGTTCGTGCAGCACGACGGCAGCCTCGGCAGCACGGTCACCGAGCGCATCAGCATGTTGCCCCTGACCCACAACGCCGACAGTTTCGCCTACCGGCCCGAACGCTTGCCCGAAGGTTTTTGCCACGGTAACGAAAGCTGGGGCTGGCTGTTGGACCCCGCCTGGCGTGCGCGCACGGCCTTGCAGAGTGACGCAGCGATTGGTGCGTTGGATGCTGCATTGGCGGTGCAGGGCGCAGGGCTGGCCAGTTTCAGGGACATCGGCAATATGAGCATCGAAGAGATCGACGTGTTGGCCGACATCCTGGTGCGCAAGCAGAAGGAGGGGCACTTTGCGGCGTTCTGGTCTGATGATGAAGAAGCGGCGCAATTGATGCTCAGCCCGAGTATCGATATCCAGAGCCTGTGGTCGCCGACTTTGATGCGGCTGCATCGTGCGGGGGTGAAATACCGCTTGGCGGTGCCGCGTGAAGGGTATCGCGCGTGGTTTGGTGGGTTGTCGTTGTCGCGGCATGCGAAGGGGGCGGTGTTGGATGCGGCCTATGCGTATTTGAATTGGTGGTTGTCGGGGTGGCCAGGGGCGGTGATGGCGCGCCAGGGGTATTACATTGGCAACCCGGCGCGGAGTCGGGATCACCTGAGCAGTGCGGAGTGGGATTACTGGTATGCGGGCAAGCCGGCGCGGGAGGAGCTGCTGGGAAGTGATGGGTTGCCGTTGATCGATGTGGGGGAGGTGCGGGATGGGGGGGCTTATGAGGTGCGCATGGGGCATATTGCGGTGTGGAATTCGGTGATGGATGAGCATAATTATCTGGTGCGGCGGTGGGGGGATTTTATGCGGGCTCGGTGTGTTTGATTGTTTGATTGATTGATTGAGTACATATCCGTTTCTTCGGTAACGGCGGATATTGGTTCCGCTCTTACAGCGGGTCACTTTTGGAAGGACCCAAAAGTAACCAAAAGGTCCTCGCCCCAACACTCGG